>PKYZ01000610.1 GCA_003132865.1 Bryobacterales bacterium | reverse complement strand
GCCCGCCACATTTGCGCTTATCTCTCAGCTCCGCAGACTAATGCACCGTCTGCTTCAACACGGCGGAAGTGCTGCCCAGAAAATTCCCGGACGCCGTATAGGTCGCCGTGATGTTAAACGTGCCCACTGGCAGCGACGAAGTGGTGAACTTCGCCAGATGCGTAGTCGGGTTGACGGTCCCCGTGCCCAGCACAGTCGTACCGTTCCTAAAGGTGACGGTACCGCTCGGGGAGCCGGAAAGAACAGCCTTCACGGTCGCGGTGAACGTCACCGGGCTGCCGTGCGTCGATGGGTTGGCGCTGGAGGCCAGGGTGGTTGTAGTCTTCGACTTGATTGTAAATGTCGCCTGCTTGGTGGTCTCGGTGTTGCCCGCCTTGTCCACGCTGTGGAACGTCACCGTGTCGGCCCCCAGGGTTGCGACGGTAAATGGGGCCGAGTAGGTCTGTACAGCGCCACCGTTGACGCGATAGTAGGTCGCGTTGACGCCGCTGCCGGTGTCGGTGGCATGCAGGGTCACCTTCACAGCGGAGATATAGAAGGTGCCATCCAGCGTGCCGGAGAGGCTGTCTGTGGTGACCGGAACGGTCGTGTCGTAACAGACGGGACCATAAGTAGCGTCGCCCGAATCGACACCGCTGTTGTCCCAAGCCCTGACGTTGGCGGTGTGGCAGCCTTGGCCGGCGCCCTTGAGGTCAAACGAGCCCGTGGTGGCGCCAGGGAACGCCGGGCCGGTGTAGAACGAATTCCCGGCTCCCGGCGTGGGTTCGCTGGCGACATCACCCGGATCCGCATCCCAAGCCAGGCTGACGCCGGATATGCCGGTGGGAGGCAAGCTGCCGTTACCCGTGGCCGTGGCGGTGAATGAAACGGTTTGATCCGTGTTGTACCATGCTCCCGTGGCCGGGCCGGAGAACTTCACTTGCGGCGGCCCGCCCCCCGCCTGATAAGCGTTGATGGCCCAGGCAAGTTGCAGTGCGTTAAATGATCCCCAGCCAGTGACCGGGTCCCAGCCGACAGCGGTGCAATAGTAGGGCAAGCCGTAGAAGGCTGTTACGTCGTTGTTGTTACAACCCGACGTGATGTCGTAGAACGGGTAGTGCGGCGCATAAGTTGGATTCTCCCCGAAGTAGTAAAGATATGGGTTGCCGTATCCCAGCGGGCCGCAGGAATGCGAGTTGCACTTGCCGCCGGGGATAACCGTGGACAGATATTCGAGGTACGATTCGGATTGAGCGAAGAAACCGGCCGTTTGCGGCGCGACAATGCTGGTGCCGCCGTTGCCCGACAACTTACCTTGGAAGTAGTAGTATTGAGGCGTATTGTACCAGTCTGCGTTGAGTGCGAGATCGGGAACGCCGCGAGAGGGAAGACTCAGGCTCGACTGATAAGGAGGCGCGGCCCAATACGCGCTGAAGCCGCCGGTGCTGCCGCCGTCGTTGGCGGAGCAGCCCTGCGGCCCTCCGCTCCAGGCAACCTCGAAGTTGAAGAACGGCCCAGGAGAAAGTGACATCGTCGCGCCGCCAGTGGCGACTACGTAGGGATCGGAAGCCGGGTAGAGCACGGCGATTTTGTCGCCACAGCCGGGGGTCGCGCCTGAATCACCCGATGCGGCAACTAGAGTCCAGCCGGCGCCTACCATATTGGCGAAGATGGCATCCGCGGTGTTCATTACGCTGGAAGACCACCCGGTGAGTTCTACTCCGCCCCAGCTCGTGCTGAACACGCGCGCCTTGCCGTCGGTTAGCATCTTCTGATAGATGTCGAGGAAGACGGCCGTGCTGGAGTTGGCGCCGTCGTACATGTAGACGGTGGCCGTGTTGGTGCCCGAGCCGAGGCTATTGGACCAAGCGGTGGACCATTCAAAATCCATGGTCCCTTCGCCGTCGCAGCAAGTCGGCGTTCCGTCAACCGCGATCAGATCCCAGTGCATCGCCAGATACGGAAATGCGCTTTGGAAGCCGGCGAAGTCACTCGTGAGCTGGAGGCCGGCCGTGGCGATGGCAATAGACGATTGCGGGGGAGACCCACCCGAATTGCCTAGTGGGTTGCAGCAATGTGACACGTTGTACAGCGCGCCGACATCGTAGGCCTCAGAACTGAAGATATCAGAGGGAGCATAGGGTCCGGCGCTGGAGGGTACCACGCCGCTGCCCCGAGCGGGCAGCTTGGCGGTGGCATCCAAGTGTCCTTCCTCGATCACCGGCGACCCAGGCACGNNATGGGAAAGACGGGCTCGACCATGTCTTTGTTCGCGGGATGCAGCACCTGAAGGCTATTGAGACCAGCGACGGAATGGACTATGTTGCCGAGAGTGGCCGGAATCACCGGATCGCGATCGTTCGAGAAGAAAGTCGTTGTCCCGAGCTGATAGTTGTTGATCTTGATCCCGAATGCTTTCTCGATGACCGCCGTGGTGCCTTCGAGACTGACAGTCAGGCGGTTGGGATAGCGATGGGCGACCCGAAGACCTTGGCTGGTGGCCCAGTCGACCACCGCTTGCTCATCCTGCACCGATGGCGAGAATCGTGCATTCCACTCGTCGGGCGTCAGGAACTGCAGGAAATTCGGCGATCCCGGAGTCTGCAATTGCTCCAGGAATTGCTGCTCCTCCGCCCAATTTGGCGGCTGGAGACCGAGCACGACGCGGAGCATCTGGTTGGGGTCGAAACTGCCGGCCAGGGTGGCGGAGCCGTTCAATACCTCAAATGGTGTCGGCCCGCCGGGAGCGATATTTTGTTGGCCCAGCGCGGTCAAAGCACCGCATGCCAGCAGAATGGGCAAACTAAAGTTTTTACGAATCAATGGACTTCCCTCCTTGATAGGGCGTGACTAGCGGCCCTATTGTACTATGATTGACCGGTTTGGCCAAGCGTCTCGACCCGAGGCCGACCGCTGGAGCAGCGGAGGACCAGCAGAGGAAAGGCACGGAATTTCGCTTTCGCAACTCCTGGCGATGGCGCTGGAAGCGACACGTGTAATCTGCGCGACGTAATGCCGAATTCGCCTCCCCACTCGCCCAGGTAAACAGGCGGCTTCGGTTGGATCTCCTGACGTGCCAACGCTTCTTTCCTGAACTGGCGGGCGGGGCCAATTCGGCATTACACTGCTGTGGGCAATAATTATGGTTTGAGAAAACATTGCAGCATTTGGGAAGGCGGTATTCCGTGCCTTTCCTCCGCTGGCTGCTGCCGGTTGGGACCGATATGTGGGGTTCTGGGCAGGGTCGAGACCGCTAGCGATATTGCCTGATAACGTCTTCATATAAAAAGACTTGCCGCATGCTACCTCGTCCGCAGCGCCGTCAGTACTGGGTCTGTATTCGCCGCGAAAATATGTGCCCTTCAAATCCGGACCTGTCAAGTCATTTAACAACATGACCGAAATGGTTTCGGTTGGGCCATTTAAGAATATGACCGAACGCGCCAGTGCCTTTCCCCCTGTGGTAG
>PKYZ01000452.1 GCA_003132865.1 Bryobacterales bacterium | reverse complement strand
ACCCGATCTCGGCTATCGTGGACCCGGTGTGCGACAAAGGCCCTTGGTGTGCGGCAAAGGTCCTATGTTCGCACAGGCAACGGCGGCGAGGGGCTGATTGGAATGACCTGGGCGTTGTTCATCGCGGGAACGCCGGCGACCGTTGCGACCTCTTGGAAGATCGATTCCGCCAGCGCCGCCCGTTTCACTGTGGAGTTCCACCGCAACTTGAAAGAGGGGCAGAATTGACGCATGCGCGCATTGATGCGGTTACAATATAGTCAGTCGTTATGCCTGCCATGAAAGAGCCCGAACCACGACGCCATCACTATGTTCCGCAATGCTGGCTGGCTGGCTTTACAGATACTGGAGAGAAAGATGGCCAGCTCTGGGTAACCGACTTAGTACGACGAAAGCAATGGCAGGCCAGCCCGAATAACGCCGGACATATTCGGGATTTCTACCGCTTGTCGGATGAACAACTCGACCCGGTAATGGCGAAAAGGCCTTTGCGAACATCGAAGCGGAAGTCGCGCCAATCCTTCGGATTCTTGACCGGGAGCAGCGTGCGCCCGGTGTGGAAGAATTTGGTGCTCTACTGCCCTTTATTGCACTTCAGTGGGCGCGGGTCCCCGCATTTCGCCCAATCGTCTTGAATGTACTTGATTCAGTTGCGCGTGAGACGCTGGCGGCGGAATTGAAGAGTGAAGAAACCTGGAAACGCGCGTTGAAAAAGGCTAGAATAGCTGAAGATGCGCCGGGGGCGGCATATGAGAGCATGATGGAATTTTACCGCGACGGGCGGTTCTCGCTGAGCGTGCAGACCGATTGGTATGTTCAGCAGACTTTCAAAGCTGCCGAACACATCCTGCCTACTCTAGCTGGCCGGTCCTGGCGCGTTGCGATCAGCCCCAGCGGCAGTTTCATCGGTTCTGACAATCCGGTCATCCTGGATGGGCCGAAAAATGAGATGAGGGGATTCAAGAATGCCGAGATCATCACGTATGTCCTCAGCAGGCATGTGGTGCTTTGTTCAACGCTCCCCCCGGAGCCTCTGCCGTTCGTGAACCGAAAGTATATCGCCCACCTGAATAGGCTCTTATTGCTGCGAGCCGAACAAGTGTTTTCGAACGTTTCGGACTTCTGCTGGCTTGATGAAAATAACAAGTACCAGACGGACTGGACACTGTTCTCAAAAGAGAAATATTTGGGCGCTGTGGCTTCTGAGTGACCGCGTTACCCACCCCATCGCCTTCGCTTGCGCTTTGGTTCTTGCGCTGACGAGCGCAATGTGACTGAGGAGATCAGCTACAGCTCATACCGCAAGTTTGAGGCGCAATCGCGCACCACCGTGTAAGCGAGATCGGAGAGCGCTAAGCCGCGCAGCCTTCTGCTACAGTCTCCGAGCAAGCGCCCGCGTCCGCGATTGCCGCCCGTATACGATCAGGCTAAGGAGGAGCCCCATGCCAAGCAGCGTAGCGGTCCCCGGCTCGGGAACACCACCGCCGCCCGTGCTTGCGCAGGGGCCTTTTACGTCAGTCGTGCCGGCCAAGGTGTTCGCGGTCTCTGCGTACACACAGCCGTTGATCGTGCCCGCAAGCGTACCACTGCCCCCCGTCGCGGCGGACATGGTGAAGCTCGTTCCCGCTAGAATGTTTCCGTCGAAGGTGATCGGTCCGGAGCTTCCGACGCTGATCGTGGCGGCGTCCTTAACGGCCCAGAAGATGTTACTCGTCTGCGCTCCGTCTTCCAGCGTGAATGTCATAGCACCGTTCGTGGCGAGGGCCCCGTTAATCAGGATAACGAAAACTTCATTGGGGTTATCCTGGGCATCGAATGTCAAATTAATGCCTGTTTTCGTCGAGATGTCCCCCGTAGACAAGTACGCAGTGTTGCCGATGAACGTCTGGCTCGTCGTCAGACCAGCAAACGACGCCGCAGTGGATGCATAAGACCAAGCCTGGGTGTCCGCGTTTTCGAAGGCGGTGTATGCCGTTTCGACGGTCGGGTCACTTGGAAACGGATAAACGGTACCGGTTGCGGTCCCCGTGCCCGGGCCGAAACCCGTAATCTTAGTCGTGGCCCCAACGTTCCCCGTGACCACAGATGTCCCGGTATTCGAAATCGTGCCGCCGAGGAGCCCGAAAGAGGCCGCTGCTCCAAGATTGACGCTTATAGTACCGGCATAAGCACTCAGCGCCCAAAACGAGAGAACCATCAACCAAATGCTGTGACGTTTCATACTGTTTTCCTGATATCACCGCCGTAATCGCGGATTTCTTATTCTTGACGACTTCGATTGTACACCCATCCGCCTCCGAATAGAATCTTTTTTGATCCTCTTATAGTCCTTTCCATCCTAGTACTCCGGCGGCCCAGGAAGGGGCCTCTGCCCCCTCCGGACACGGAAAACCCGAGAGTGCCTCATTTCAAGCGATTTATCCAACACTTATCCAACACCTCACCGCCCCGCTCATCGCTGCGCCCTGTTTCCTTGCTGCCACCGCGCCCTATCCGGCAGGCGTCGGCAGAGCCGCAATACGCCCCACCATGGCTCCAAACAACCGTCGCGTCAGGTGGCTCTCCGCTAGAGCTTTCTGTCCACAGAAACCGTCGAGCGCGGACGGAAGAGCGAGATTCGCACGAGGTGAGTTGTTTCTGAAGTCTGAGGTTTTGGAACAAAAAAGGCCTGGCCTCGCCCTTTTCCCCGTGGCGTCTTAGCATTCACGAAGGCCGAGGATTGCTCGTTCTGCATGTCGATGGTCTGGGCGGCGAGGTCTATATCCGAAAGCTGCTGGATCGTAACAGTTCAGGTGGTCA
>PKYZ01000186.1:2324-2513 GCA_003132865.1 Bryobacterales bacterium | reverse complement strand
CCCAGCCGATGAGGTCGACTGTGCTTGATGTTCGGCCTGGGTGCTCTAATCGATACCGGCCATTTTGCAGATTAAGCCGGGGATTAGGGAGGGAGTTAAATGCCAGACGTCTGCTGCTCTTGGCGGAACTCGCCGCTTATGCCCCCCTCCGCTACGTATTGCCTCACAAACAGCCTGCCTACGATGCGA
>PKYZ01000186.1:0-2295 GCA_003132865.1 Bryobacterales bacterium | reverse complement strand
CACTTGCTGCGCGTCAACGTGCTGAAGCGTATGGAGAGTGCCGTGCCCTCTTTCACGCTGACGATAGGACGCCAATTCCGCGACGTCGATGAGACCACCAGTTCGTTCACCTGTTTATGATTCAACTTCGGCGGTCCCGTTGAAAAGTCAACGCTGAGCGTGCCCCGTGGGGCCGCTTGAATCGACCTGTTACTGACCGCCAGTTTCCGTCGTCGCTGGTGCAGCAGCCGGGGCAGTCTTCTTCGCCGCTTTCGCTTTCTTAACCGGCGCAACCTTCTTCGCCGCCTTTGTGGTCGCCTTCTTCCGGGCGGTCTTCNNCGCCGTCTTTGCGGCGCAACGCTTCTTCAGAGCAGCCACGATGTTTGCCCTACCAGCCTTACTGAGCTTTCGTTTCGCCTTGGCCGGTTCCGGCGCTGCCGCTGGCGCTGCCGCTGCGGACTCGCCCCGGATTTTGGCCCATCGGCGCTGTTGGGCCTCTTTCATGTGTTGTCGAGCCGCTGCGGAGAATTTCTTCCGCTTGCCGGTGGGCGCTTCCGGCTTGGCGGCGCTCTCAGCGGAACCACCGGGAAGCAGCGCCCGGAGTTCGGCAATCTGAGCGTCTATGCGTGTCTTCTGCGCTTCAAAGCCGTCGATGGCGGCGGCGATGATTTCGGTTGTGAGTATTGTTGGCATGAGTGTCTCGGTGAATAAAACAGTTAACCTTCTATTTGATCGAAACACGGAGGACGCCGTGACAAACACCCGGTCTGTCGCGCAGGCACGCGCTAACCAAGACGGCGTGATTCAGCGCAGGTTCCTTCCTCGCATCAGGATCGCTATCTACTTTCGTTGCGCTTTCATCCTCCGGCGCGATCAGGTCGCCTTGGGACTGCAAGCAGCGCCTGATGCCGGGTGCCGCGGACGAGCAAATTCATGAGGCGCGATCGAGTGCGGGAACGTACGGCAGACTCCGGGCTGGCGACGCCGACTAAGCCATCACCTGGCGAATGTAGGCCAGGTTCTTTCTCATATCCGCCTCGACGCCAGATCCCGCATGCGTGTCGGTCTCGAGGTTCGCGGCCCCGGTGAAACCGATATCGCGAATGGCTTCCATCACCCGCGGGAAGGAAATCGTACCCTCCCCCAGGTAGTGAGGGTTGTCCTTCAGGTGAAATTGACAGATGCGGTCCTTGCCCAACCAGCGAATCTCTTTCACTACGTCGAAGCCGGCCTGCGTGGAGTTCCCGACATCGTAGTACACGGACACGTTCTTCGACTTCGCGCGGTCCATGATCCGGACGTTATCTTCGGCGGAGAGCGTATCCTCTATGCCCAGGACCACCCCGGCCTTCCCGGCTTCCGGTGCGACCTCGCGGAGGGCATCACCCACTGCGTTGCGTTCGTCCGGGTTTTNNGAGATGATCTGGGGATTGTCCAGCGGCATTTTATCGTCGACAATGCGCCTGCCGAACGACACCTGGACACCATCGAAGCCGATGCGCTTCGCCAGAGGCAGCGCTTCCGGGTTCGCTCCGAGCTTCAGGTTCCAGTCGGTGACGCCGACCGTCAATGTGCCGCCGGCCCCACCCGCCAGACGCCAGCCCAATCCCGCAAACGCCATGGATCGGACCAGCCTGCGGCGCGTCATATCTGCCATGCAGGCCTCCATTACCACTTCAGTTTCAGGCTGGCTTCCCATTTCTCGGTCGAGGCCATCATTTCGTCCCAGGTCACTACGCCGCCACGGTAGGCCGCCGTGCGGCCCAAAATGCCCGTGAGGTTGCTGTCCACCGCCGCGGCTGCATTGTTGACCGGCTTCCCGGCCCTGATACTCTCCACGAAGTTCTGAACGNNCCGCCGGTGAAGGTATCGTCTTTCTGCGCACCCGTCCACGCCCCGTCGAGCTCGTCGTAATTGATCCGGACCAGTCCGCCGTAATGGGTGTCCGCGCAGCCTTTCAGACCGAAGCAGCGCACGCACAAATCGGAGAATCTACCGGTGAGCTGGTGCGAACTGAACGTTGCGTGGATCTCATCGGGGTACCAGAACGTGACCGCGAAGTGGTCCCAGGCATCGCCCTTGTCGCTCTTCGTTCCCACCCAACTCGTCCGTCCGCCGGCCCCCGTCGCTTTCCACGGATGTCCCCCGAGGTACCAGTTCGCCATATCCAAAACATGGACATTCTGCTCGACGATGATGTCCCCGCTCAGCACACGGTCGCTCAGCCAGTTGACCATCCGTTTCAGGCCAGGCTCCATATCGGGAGTGGAGCGGTCCTCCCACGGCCGGTTCGCATAATAGTAGACCTGAGCCATC
>PKYZ01000840.1:3530-3650 GCA_003132865.1 Bryobacterales bacterium | reverse complement strand
CGTTCACTTCGGTGCACGACGAGGATCTCGGCAAACTCACCAGCGACCCGGCCCGCTGCCGCGCCAAATCGTACGACCTGGTGCTGAACGGCACCGAACTGGGCTCCGGCTCCATCCGTA
>PKYZ01000840.1:0-3426 GCA_003132865.1 Bryobacterales bacterium | reverse complement strand
GCGCCACGGACCTGATGTGCGACGCTCCTGCCCCTGTGCCCGAAAAAGCTCTGAAGGATTTGGGTATCGCGATCCGGCGATGACGCTCCATGACGCTGAGAGAACAAATCGAACAGCGCCGCCGGCAATGGGAGGCTTTCAATCGCTGGGAGGAGCAACAGCCGCCACTCGAAAGAGAGCCAGGGCAAATCCTGGCCGACCTGGGAGCCATCCTGCGCTGGATTCCGGAAGAGGATCGCCTGCATACCCCGACCCGGAGACGCGCGGCGTGCAGGTTTTGTTGGCAGCGGGCCGGGTTCTGAATCGCCGGCCATGACCGAACTCGAAGCGTCTGTCGCGTAGGAGCGCTCGCGATCGCGGCGTGGGGCGAGGCGCCCGCGACCCTGGATGTGGACTTGAGCGTCTGGGCCGAACCGGAGGATTTCGCGGCCACGGTCGGCGTGCTGTGTTCCCGGCTGAAGGCCCTGCCCGCCGATCCGCTCCGGTTCGCCGGCCAGACGCGGGCTCTGCGCTGCCGGCAGAGCGCGACCTCATCGCCAGAGCTCACCCGAAACAACTCGGCGGCAGACCTGTCAACGTCGCCACCGTCGAAGACCTGATCTGGATGAAGCTTATCTCCGAGCGGCACAAAGACGTGGACGATGCCCGGCGGCTCATCCGCCGCTTTCGGCGCACGCTCGACCGCACTTACCTGGAGCCGAAACTCCAGGAGCTATCCGACGCGTTCGCCCGCCAGGACATCTTGGATATCTTCAAGCAAGAGACAGAACGGCCGTAAGCGACCGGCTAACTGTGCTTCGAAAAGCTAAAACGCCCACGTCACGCTGGTGTAGCCTGTGTTCGCATGATAGCCCTGGTAAAAGGATTCGAGCCCGAACTCTTCGTGATAGTTATAATACTGCCAGCCCGCGTTCCAGCGCAGCTTGTCGCGCAGACGGATGGAAACCCGCGCCAGCGGCGATTGGTAGCTCAACGGAAAGGTCTGCACCGGAGCAAAGATCAGTGTCGTAGGATCGGTGGCGCCGGCCGGCGCCGCGGAGTTGCGGCCGTCGCCCGTATCCCGCGTGATCGTGTAGCCCACGTACAGGTCCACGCGCTTGGCCACCACGAAGCGCGCCACGAGATTGGCCGCATGAATGTTGCTGATGTAAATCTGATTGCTGGTCAGCGGAGAAGCCGCCGCGGGCCCGGCGAAAAATACGATGCCGGAGAGCGAATCCAAGTGCAGCTTCGAGTAACTGGCGTCCAACGTGAACCAGTCGCGCGGCGCCCACGATGCATTCGCGCTGTAGTTCCGCGCGTGCGAGCTATAACTGGTCAGAGTAACTGAGTTATTATTGTAATTCTCCTTGTAAGACGCGCCAATAGCCAGCTTTTTGACGCGGTACTCGAAGCGCCCGCCCAGCGCGTGGTAGTCACGGTCGCTGACCGGAGTGAACGGCCGGTCCGCGTGGCCGATCTCGCTTTCCAGGTTGATGGTCATGGCCTTCAGCGGCTTGATCCGGATGCCCGCGAGGCCTGCCTGCAGATGGTTCTCTTGCTCGTACATCGCGCCGCTGAACGGCGAGGGAATCGCGTACTCTTCGATATCCTCGATCCGCCGCTCGGAGTAGTGATAGCCGCCATAGAGGGAAAGCCAGTTCTGCACGCGATAGTGCAGATCCGTGGCGTTGGCGATGGTGCGCAGTCCCAGGTACCGGAAAGAAATGAAGTTGGCTGTTTGCGTCGCCAGGTTGAACTGCTCATAGTCCGATGTGCCGTCGATGCGCGTGCTATCGATGGACGTGTTGTTCACCAGCGTGAGGCGCGCGCTGGGAAAGACGCTGATCGATAGATCGCCCGTCAGCGCCGGACGCGACGCATCGCCGCCCACCGCCACCTGCTGGTTCTGGGCGCCCAGAGGTACGCCGCCGAACGCATTTTCATCCAGGATAAAGTTGCGCTTTCCATCCACGTAAGTCACGCGGCCGTTCACCGCCAGGTTCTTGCCGCTCTTGTTGAGATTCCCCAACCAGTAGGGACTGGCGCCGTGATACGGCTCCGCGCGTTGAAACTGGTTGAGAGTAACTCCCGTGGACGGATTGTCTCCCGCCGTCAAGCCGTTTTCCCGATAGCCGCTGTCGTCCTTGAAGAACACCCACGAGTGCAACAGCGTCAGCTTGAACCCGGCCAGATCCAGATCGGCGCCCAGGCGGTATTCGTCCTGCTCGCGCCGCACGTTCTCGAACACCGGGAATTCGTTGCCCGCGGCGCCGCAATAAATGTTGCCATTGAAGCATAACTGCACGGTGGAAAGCGCCGGCCCGTCCTGCGTGTTGCGGCTGTAGCCCAGGTGAAATTGAATCTTCGATTGCGGCAGCAGCGTCAGATTGTGGTCCTGCATATGGCGGGTGGTGTCCATCAGGTGCAGGCCCGCGGCCACCGGCAGGCCCGGATTGAAGTAGTCGTCCAGCCGCCATAGCATGTCATAGCGGTATAGTTTGTTTTTTTCCACGCGCAACGTCACCGACTGATACGGATCGTTGCCGAGACCGATGGTCGTCAGGACGATTTGGTCGAACCAGCGCCCATGACCGTCGCGCGAGTTCACGCTGAGATTGCCGCTCAGCAGCCGTATGCCGTTGCCATAATTCACATCGCTGCGATACGTCCCCACGCTGCCATCCACCACCGCGAAACGGTAGCCGGTCTCAAACGACTCCATCACGTTGTAGTCGCCCGTATTCTCGCCGCGTGGGGAGCCGGCCTGGTCCGGCGTAGGCGTTACCACCTGCTGCGCCAGCGCCGCGTGCGCCAGCAGAATCCATCCGATTAGAAGCGTGTTCGGCGTGTTCCGCATGGCCGTCTCTTAACGGAAGAAGTAACCGTCGCTGTTCGACCCGTGAATCCGCACGTGGCAGAGCGTGCAGCGCTGATAGCGCGGGTCCAGCATGTTATGCGTGTTCGACAGCGCCGGGATGCCGTTGTTGCGCGTGCCGAAGCTGTCCGCGCCGTTATGGCACCGCAGGCAGAGCGTGAAGACCACCGGCCGCTGCAGCAGCTTTGCGTTGGTCGATCCGTGCGGCATGTGGCACGCCCCGCAACCCTCCACCCGCACCGGCGGATGCTCGTAGGCGAAGGGCCCGCGCTTGTCGGCGTGGCATTTCAGGCAGGCCTCCTCATTGCCCTCCGCGCGCGCAACCAGGCGTGGCCGGTCCGCCATGCCCCAGGTGGGTGCGAACGTCCCGTGCGGGTTGTGACAATCCGTACAAGCCATGAAGCCCTCATTCACGCGGTGTTTGAAGGGCATGGAAAACTGCGCGCGCACGTCCGCGTGGCAGCCGTAGCATAGCTCGGTCTGTTTCTTCGCCAGCAGGAATTGCGCGGCCGGCGATTTGTGGATCGAGTGACAGTTGGTGCACACCACGTCCGCCAACGAATGCTGCG
>PKYZ01000358.1 GCA_003132865.1 Bryobacterales bacterium | reverse complement strand
TCTGGTCGGTGACCGTGCCGAACGTGTAGCCCGGAGCGATCACCGGCGCCGGCCGTAACTCCTCGTCCGCGATTTGTCTTTCGTCAGCCATTGTTTAGCTATCAGTTGCCTGTATGAAGCAGAGTTCTTGTGGGGCAGGCCTCGGCCTGCGNNGGCTGGGAGCCTGCCCCACAAACTTCCACATCATCCTTCCATCTCCGGATTCGGGTTGCGCAGCGCCGCTAGATAGGTCGTGCGCGGCCGCGTATTCAAATCCGCCAGCAGCCCATAATTCGTCTTTTCCGCTTTCATCTTGGCTACCCGGCTGTTCGGGTCGTTGATATCGCCGAAGACGATCGCCTCAGCCGGACAGGTGGCCTGGCACGCCGTCTGAATNNTGCACTTCTCCATCACGCCGCGGCTGCGCACGGTCACATCCGGGTTCCGCTGCAGCTTCAAACTGGGCGTAGTGAAATCCGAGAACAGGAAGAAGTTAAACCGGCGCACTTTGTACGGGCAGTTGTTCGAGCAATAACGCGTGCCCACGCAGCGGTTGTACACCATGTCGTTCAGGCCTTCGCTACTGTGACTGGTGGCCTGCACCGGACACACCAACTCGCACGGCGCGTTCTCACACTGCATGCAAGGCACCGGCTGATTGTAGATCTCCGGATTGGCGATGTCTCCGTGATAGTAGCTATCCACGCGCAGCCAGTGCATATGGCGGCCGTGGTGCACCTCTTCCTTCCCTACCACCGCGATATTGTTTTCGGCCTGACAGGCGATCACGCACGCGCCGCAGCCGGTGCAAGCGCTCAGATCGATGGCCATGCCCCAGGCATATTTGTCGTACTTATATGCCGGATAGAGCGTGAGCTCGGGCGGCGGCGCTTCCGCCGACTCTTGAATCACCTTGGGATTCTTGCGGTACTCCGCGATATTCGCCTTCTCGATGGTGTGGCGCTCGGTATCGAGCGCGTGAAAGTCCTGCACGGAGACCAGCAGGTAATCGCTGCCAACCTTGCGCACCTGCAGACCATAATCCTGCCAGAGCGCAGTGGAAGTGCGCATGCCGTACACGTTGAAGCCGATGCGCGTGCCCACGTGCCCGGCCCGCGTCCTGCCGTAGCCCAGGTGCACGGTCACCGAGCCATCGGCGTGCCCCGGTTGGATGAAGACGGGCGCCCGCATCTTGTAGCCGCGATATGCGATCTCCACCACGTCGGTCGAGACCACGCCTTTCTCCTGCGCGGTCTTGGGGCTGAAGATCGCGGCGTTGTCCCAAGTGAGCTGCGTGATCGGCCGGGGCCACTCCTGCAACCACCCGTTGTTGGCGAAGCGGCCGTCATACACTGCGGGGTCCGGACGGAAGACCACTTCCAGGCTTTGTGGGCTCGCCGCCTGCGGCACCGCCCCGGCCCATCCCGCGCGCAGCGCCATGCTCTTCGCCGGCAGCGCCGTATTCGGAACCACGCCATCGTGCACCGCCTTGCGCCACCAGGCTTCGAAATCCGAGCCGGTATGCTGCGTGGCCCAGTAAGCCTTCACAATGTCGTAGGAGGTGCGTTCCGGCTGCCCCGTCAGCATGGTCAGCACTTCGTGCGCGGACTTACCCGCGTAGAGCGGCGCGATCAGCGGCTGCATGATGGTGACCGTGCCATCGTGCGCCCGGCAATCGCTCCACGTCTCCAGGTAATGCGTCGTGGGCAAATGCCAGTGGCAAAGCTCGCTGGTCTCGTCCTCTTGCAGGCTCAGGTGGACGCGCAGCGTGGCCTTCTTCAGGCGGTCCCGGAACCCCAGCTCGACGGGCGCGTTGTACGCGGGATTGCCGCCCAGGATCAGCAGCAGATCCACCGCGCCGGCATCCAGATCTTTCACTAGGTCGTAGAACGACGCCACCTGATCCACGGGATTGGCTTCCACGGGCTCCGTGTACAGCACGGTCTTGCCCACGTTACCCAACGCCGCGTTCATGGCATGCGCCAACGCGTGGACCGCCGGACTCTGTTGCTCGCCGGCGATCACCAGGCTGGCTCCTTTATGCTTCTGCAGGTCGCGCATCACCGGAACGATCCACTTGTCGGCCGCGGTCGATGCGCCCTTCCGCCCGCTCGTATCCGCGCCCAGCGCCGCCGCCAGACTCCAGGCGAACTGTTCCACATCGGCGGCCCGCAGCGGCAAGCGGTGATCGGCTTTGGTGCCCGTGGGAGTCGGCATCGGCTCGACCACGTAGAGGCGGTTCATTTCGGTTTGCTCGCCGCGCACCCGGCGCCGCGCGGAAAATTGCCGCGCGTAGCGCAAGCTGCCTGGCCCCGAAGAAAGGAAATCGGCGTCCAGCGACACTATCACGTCCGCGCCACGCAGATCGTAAACCGTGTTGACGGGCTGCCCAAACGCCAGCCGCGCTCCCGCCACGGACGAATGCGCTCCGGCCGGCTCCCATTGATGCCATTTGGCAGCCGGAAAAGCGGCCAGCATTTCCTTGATCTGGTTGGCCAGCGTTGGCGACGTCACCGTCTCCGTCAGAATCCGCAGCCCCGCGCCGCGCTTGGTCTTCTGCAGCGTAATGGCTTGCTGGACTGCGCCCAGGAACGCGCCCCACGACCGGATCTCGCCTTCGAGCGTCAGCGCCTGCGAGCGATCCGGATCGTACAGCCCCAGTACGGATGCCTGCGCATACACATCGCACGCGCCCAGGGTGGGATGGTCCGGATTGCCTTCCGCTTTGGTGGGCCGCCCTTCGTGGCTTTCCATCAGCAATCCTGTGGAACCGGCGCCCAGCGGCATGGCCGTAGCGAAAAACAGCGGACGCCCCGGCACCAATTCTTCGGGTTGCCGGACGTAAGGCGCGATCAGCTCCGTGGGCTGCCGCGTACACGCCGTCAATCCCGCCAGCGCCAGCGAGGCCCCCATCAGCTTGATGAAGTTGCGACGGCTGTCGCCGTCTTCCCACTCCGACGCGTAGCGTGGGAATTCACGATGCATCAGGTCCTGGAACGCGTCCGTCTGAGCCAGATCCTCCAGGCTGCGCCAGTACTCGCGCCCGTGAGATTTCTCCAGCAGGGCGCGCACGCCGGGCAGGTCCAGCTTCCGCGCTACTTGCGGCGCGGCCTGCTCGTCGTGGTTCAACGGATTGTCGGGTTCACTCATCTTCTCGGCTTTATTCAGCTTTACTCAGCGGTGGCAAGTGTTACAACTGGTCAGCGTACGTGCGTCTTGAATCTTGTATTCCGCCACTAGGCGGCGTCCCATGGTCTCCTGATCTTCGGCCGGTTCGTATCCCATGGTGAACACTTCCGCGCGCGGCCGCACATGCCGCTCGGGATGCCGGTGGCAGTCCAGACACCATTCCATCTGCAACGATTGCGCCTGGTACATCAGCGGCATGCGGTCCACCCGGCCGTGGCAGGTCTCGCAGCCCACACCTTTATTCACGTGAATGCTGTGATTGAAATATACATAGTCCGGCAAGTCGTGCACGCGCGTCCACGCGATCGATTGGCCGCTGCGAAAACTCTCGCGCACCGGCTCCAGCATCGGGCTGGTACTCCAAATCTGAGAGTGGCAGTTCATGCACGTCTTGGTCGGCGGAATGTTGGCGGTGTTGGAAGTCTCAACGGTCGTATGGCAGTACCGGCAATCGATTCCGTCGTCCGCCACATGGTGCAGATGGCTGAACGGAATGGGCTGATCGCGCACCTGCCCTTCGCGGGTCACGTAACCCGAGCCGTTCAGCGTGGCAAAGCACCACACCGCAAAGGCGAAGATGAACACCGCGCCGTAAATCGTGATGCGCGAAAAAGTATTCGTGCTGTGATGAAAGATCTGAGCCATTCGTCAGACGAACCGATATTCTAATCCCGATCTTATCGAGCCGCGTGGCGCTAAAATTACGCTTTTCGTTCGAATAGATACACGCTGGTCTCCAGACGGCTGGCGCCGCCGCCGTCGTTGACCGCGAAGCGCGCGGGTCTGAGCTTGCCCGCGCGTATCTCACCGCTCCACAGCGCTGCGCCGGCGTACTCGCCGTCGTTGCGCAACGCATAAAAATTCAAGTCCACTTTTTCCAGGCGCGAGATGTCGTTGTCGAAATTCCGCGCCACGCGTTTCAAGGCCTCCAAACAAGCCTCCCGCGGGAGCATGCCATGGCGCATGTTCTCCACGACGGTATGACCGCCCGCGATCCTAATATTCTCCTCTCCGCGTCCGGTCGACCCGGCGCCGCCCACGTCCTGGTCCACGTACAATCCCGCGCCGATAATCGGCGAATCTCCTACGCGGCCCGCAATCTTCCAGGCCAGCCCGCTGGTGGTTGTGACACCGGACATCTCTCCTTTGGCGTTCCGCGACAGGCAGTTGATGGTGCCGAACGTGGGGTGACCGGCCATCTCCCACGCCCAGGTCAGGGTAGCTTCATCCGCCTGCGGAAACATTTGCTTGAGCCGCGCCATGGTTTTCGGCTTGGGTGCGTCCAGGCCCGGTCCCCAATTGCTGTGGCCCTCCGGATCGCGCAGCGACATTTTCCAGGTGAGCCAGGCCAGCCGCGACTTTTCGGTGAGCAGATCCTGCTCGGGATAGCCCATTTCCTTGGCGAATTTCCCGGCGCCCGCGCCCACGAGCATGATGTGGTCCGTCTGCTCCATCACCAGCCTGGCGATCTTGGAAGGCGTCTTATTCCCGCGTATGGAGGCCACCGACCCGGCTCGCCGCGTCGGCCCATGCATCACGCTGGCATCCAGTTCCACCACGCCTTCTTCGTTGGGAAGCCCGCCGTAGCCGACGGAAGTGTCCTCGGGGTCCTCTTCGTTGATATTGACGCCCGCGATGACGGCGTCCAGCGTATCGCCGCCGGCCTTCAGAATCTCCATGGCGCGGGCACAGGCGCGCTCTCCGTTGGCGCTCGAAATGACGACGGTCTTGGAAGTTTGGGCGGAAGCCATTCCCAGCGCCGGCAGCAAGGCCGAGCCGAGCATGACCGCTCTGCGGCTAATCCCTTTATCGTTGTTCATCTTCCGCTCCACCTGCCACCCGTTTGAATGAGCCATTATGGCACAGGTTCAGTGGGATGATGTACTCCATTTTCTGTGGGACATCTGTCAGCGGGATTCCATTCCGGGGAATACGTGTTTCTTGAGGGAAAATCGGAGCGGTCAATGAGTGTGGATCAACCGCCACTTTGCCGAGATCTTGTGGGGCTAGCAGAGCCGCCAAGATCGGCGTTTCCGTTTGAGCCACCGGCATTATTTCGGATGCGGGATGATGTCCACGATGTAGTAGATGTCATCCCGGATGAGGAAATAGAAGCGCCACTCTGTTGCCGCGGGCCTGCCAAAAAGAATTTCACCTGCTTGAAAACAGCGTTCCGCACGCAGGGAGGAAGGCCTTGTAGGGTCTTACCGGTCCGCATGCAACTCGCCTATGATGTGGCGAAAACGCGGGAGCGGTCCCGGGAAATCTGTGTCGAACGGTACGTTCCAGCTTAAAAAACCGCCTGTTTACACCTTTTACCAAATTTTTACAGAACCCAAACCACCTCCCACCCCCGTCGTCCGTAGCATCAGTATAGGCGAAACGCTTAAAGGAGATTTTTGGATGGGACCGTTTCAGATTACCGCGACGCACGAGCAACGCTATCATGACCAACACCTGGACATGGATTTCGAGCACAAGACCGCAATGCTGGACACCAAACCGCTGGGACTGACCCGCAAGGAGTACGACCTGCTGGCACTGCTGATTCTGAACGCCGGAGAGGTGGTCACCCGCGAAACGCTGCTGTTGCGCGTGTGGGGCTACAGCAACCAGATCCGCACCCGCACGCTGGACGTGCACATCCGCCGGCTGCGCAAGAAATTGGGCGAGCACAGCGGCACCTATATCGAGACCATCTTCAGTGTGGGATACCGGTTTCAGCCCTTTCGGGCGCCTCGGCTCCTACAAAGGGCGCCGCAAACGATGGCCCTGGGCGCGTAAGGGAGGACCGCAGCAACCCTTTAAGGCGAGCTTCGCTCGCCACCCCGCGCAGGTCCAGGAGGACCCGCGCAGACCTGGAGGTCCGCCCCACGTATTAGCCCATCTATTTGAGCGCGTACGTCAGGCCGGCGGTGAACTGGAAGGAGTTCTTCCGGAAACCGGGTGGCGGATCGTTCAGGAAAGTATCCGCCGACGTCAGCGCCATGCTCAAGCGTTTGTGTACCGGAAGAGTCAGGCCGACGCTGCCGGTCGCGAAATACGCGCTGGTGTTGTTCCACGCCGGCGTAGTGGAGACCTGCTCGTTAAGCAGGATGCCATGTTGAAACTTGCGCGTGTAGGTTTCGGCGAAGGTGGATCCTACCAGGCTCTGGTTGGAGCCGGCGCTGAAGGTCTGGTGGATATAAGAAATCGCGGCCTTGAGATCGATCTCCGCCGCTTCGGTCTTGTATGTAGTCCAGCCCAGCCCGCCGCCGTACATCTGTTGCAGGTCGAGGCCTTGCGAGTAGTTGTGGTCGAAGGCCGCCTGGCCAAATCCGAACAGGCGCGGCGAGAAGTATCTGTCCTCTTCCGCGTCGCCGTGATAGATGGCAGTTTTAATGTCGGGCAAGCGAGGCTGACTGACCTTCCCGTAGGCGGCGCTGAAATCGAACAGCGTGCGGTTGCTGGGATTCAGCCAGCTCTCGGTAGGCTCGTTCCGCGCCAGGGCAATCCCCCCGGTGAATGTGCGGGCCTCCTGGGTGGCCTGCACCACGCTGACTCCCGCGGTGACCGCACCGCCCCAGTCTTGGAAAAAGCCGGCTTCGCGGTTCATGGCCTTCTCAAACTCGGGCTGCCCGACCACAAAGCCCGCATCTGCCACGGGAACCGTGCGCGGCGCGCCAGCCGCGGCTTGGACGGCGATCTTCTGATCCGTCATGGCGACGTTGCCCTGCGGCACCTGGCTGACATCCATGTGTCTGCGGAGCTTCGCATTCTTGCCAATGACGGCAAACGGACGCGACGTGCGCAGCTCCTGAATCTTGCTCCAGGCCACGGTAACTTCCCCTGCCATGTCGCTCTTGAAAACGACGGAATCGCCCTTGGCGCTCTTAAGCTGGCCGATGAGCTTCTCGCCATCGGTGAATATCAAGACGTCGGACTGCGGCTTGGCTGCGCCGCCGGGCGCCTGTGGGTAAAGCAGGGTGTTCCCGCAAGCTGCCACCAGCGCGGCGCGTACGATGAATTGGTGTAATTTCTCGATCACTTTCGGTCTCCTAGTTTTGTCCGGCGCCCGAGGTGTACTGGCGGCCACGCACGGGCCGCAGTCTCAGCCTTGAGACCGGCCGGCGGGCGTTGTCCCGGCGCGTGGGCTTAGCAGGCGGTACGGAATCGCGCGGCATACTTCCGGTACTCCGGCGGCGCGCCGTTTGTTTCCTTCAAAATACTCTAGCACTCCGGGTACACAGCCGCCAAATTGTTCAAAAAACACCTTGACGCGATTGCAACGATGTATGCGATGACATGCGATGATGGGTCTCCGCGGAGGCAAGCAGATGTCGTTCGAGCAGATGCCGTTGATGAAGCGTATGAGCGCCGAGTTTCTCGGCACGTTCTGGCTGGTTTTTGGCGGCTGTGGCGCCGCAGTTCTGGCGGCCGCATTCCCGCAATTGGGTATCGGATTCGCCGGTGTGGCGCTGGCTTTTGGCCTGACGGTCATGACCATGGCGTTCGCCATCGGCCACATTTCCGGATGCCATTTAAATCCCGCCGTCACTATCGGTCTGGCGGTGGCCAAGCGTTTCCCCTGGAGCAATGTGCTGGCTTACATTGCCGTGCAGGTACTGGGGGCCATCGTGGCCAGCGGCGTGCTGTACGCCATTGCCAGCGGCAAGCCCGGGTTCAGCCCCGGCGGTTTCGCGGCCAATGGCTTTGGCGACCACTCCCCCGGCGGTTACTCCCTGGAATCGGCGATCCTGGCCGAGGGCGTGCTCACTTTCATGTTCCTGATGATCATCCTGGGCGCCACGGATAAGCGAGGTGTCCCCGCGGGCTTTGCGCCGATCGCCATCGGCTTGGGGCTGACGCTGATCCACCTGATCGGCATCCCGGTCACCAACCTGTCGGTGAACCCGGCGCGCAGCACGGGTCCGGCGGTGGTGGTGGGCGGATGGGCGCTGCAACAGCTCTGGCTATTCTGGATAGTGCCGATCATAGGGGCGTCGATAGCCGGTCTGGCCTATCCATGGCTCGCCGCGGAGGAAACCCCGCGAAATAGAGCCGCCAGCGCATAGTTGCACAACCACTATCCACCAGCCCCGGCGAGCGAAGTTCGCCCCCCGCTACCAATCTGCGTAAGGCGTGCCGTCCAGGCCCTCCTTATCCGATCCGCTCTTCACGTCGAAGATCCCCGGCTCGGTCTGATTGACGCTCTGCAGCGCATCTTCCATGATCGTGTGCCAGGTCTGATTCGAGCCCGTGATGGGATCCATGGGGATGTCGCGCAGGTAACCGGCGGCCACCAGATCCTGGAGCGATTGCGGCGCTTTCTGCTTGTCGTAAGTATACTCGTCGATCACCTGCCGCAAGGTGAACAGGTTGTTCTTGAGCACGCTCTCTTTCGACCGGATCAACGCCTTTTGATATTGCGGAATGGCGAGCGACACCAGGATCACGATGATCGCCATGACGATCATCAGTTCGACCATGGTGAAGCCGAACTCGCGGCGGCGCAACTCCAGTCCCGCGCGCTTTCTACCAGTCGGAGTAATTGGTTCCATCCGGCGCCTTTTCCGTGGTCTTGGTATAAACATCGAAGACGTTCTGCCCACCCCAGCTATTGGAGGTTGGGTCGTCCTTGGTGCTGCGCATTCCCCAGTCGGTGGAGTTGGTGAAGGGGTCCTTGGGGATTCGTCTCAGGAACCGGATCTTCTTATCCACCTGGCCTTGCAGCTTGACGCCTTCCACCAGGGTCTCCAGCTTGTCCGGGAAGTTATCGGAATCCAGCTTCTGCTGGCCGAGATAGCCGGCATCCGCGTAGTCCTTGTATTTGTCGATGGCCGCGCGGATTTCGCGCTCCGCCCAGCGCAACTCCTTCTCGCGCTCGATGCGCACCCTGGAACGGGCCAACGGTACGGCCATGGTGGTCAGGATCAGCATGATCGAGAAAGCCACCACCAGTTCCACCAAAGTCAGTCCCCTCTGATTCTTGCGTCTCATCCCTTACCTCACAGTAACCGTCAGAAGCGGCGAGGAGTTGGATATGGGTTGGCCTTGCGAGTTGCTGGGACTGAAGGCCGGGATCGAAACGCTGGTAGTGTCGCGCGCCAGGGTAGTGAACGAGAGCGTGAGCAGCATGCCCGAGCCGGTGACGCCGCCAGTGCCCGGAAGGCGGTTCAGAGTGATATCGGCCTCGCCGGTGTCGTTGAGGATATTCTTGGTGAAGGTCACCTGCTGGCCGTCGCTGGACATCAGACTGCCTTGTACCACGTCGGTGAGCTTCAGCACCTTGGGATCGTACTTGATCTGCAGGGGCGCGGAAAACAGATCCGTGGCATTTGCCATGACCAAGTTCACGTTGAACGATTGGCCCATTATAGTCTCCACGTGGGCCGGCACAAAGTTGACCAGTGCGTTGGCTGGCGGCATGGCCGAAGCGGCTGGCGGCGCGGCCGGAGTGGCTGGCGGCGTGGCGGGCGGCTGCGGCGCGGCGACCGGCGGCGCGGCCGGAGGATTAACGGAAGAAGTTGGCGGTGTCACCAATGACGCGCCGGGATTAGGCGGAATGCCGGCCTTCTGCGCCGGCTCGCCGTCCGTCTGCGGGTGCGCGTAGTTCAGCTTCACCACCGTGGCATTGCCGACCGCGATGGTGCGCATCTCTTCTTCGGTGTAATCGGGCCGCCGCACGATGTGCGGAATCAGTGCAATCAGCAGTTCCTGTGAGCTCTTGCTTACCTGTTTGCTGCTGAACAGCCATTTGATCACCGGGATGCTGGAGAGTCCTGGAATACCGGTCAGGGTGGTACTGTCCTGCGATTGCTTCAACCCGCCCAGCAGGTTGACTTCGCCGTCCTTCATGCGGATATCGTGGATCACTTTCTCCTGGGAGATGATCGGCTGTGAGATGCCGCCCAGATTTACGTTGCCCACCACGCTCGAGATTTCGACCTCCACATGCATCGATATTTCGCCGTTGTCGTGCACCTTGGGAGTCAGATCCACGTTCACGCCTACATCGATGAAAGTGAATTGCGTATTCACCAGCGGGTTGATGCCCACGCCGCCGACGCCCGACTGGAAGCTTCCCGAAGCGATAGGCTCCTTCTGGCCGATCTTTAGCGAGGCCTTCTGGTTGTCCACCGACCGGAGTTCCGGAGATTGTAAAACGCGCGTGCCGCTGTCGCTCAGCACCGCCTGCAACGTGCCGGACGGCAAGATCGTGGAAAAATCTTCCGTGTTCACTTTGCCGATATAGGCGAGCGGGATGGAAGTCGCGGTGGAGGCGGTCGAAGTGCCGCCCGTAGTGGTGGTGCCACTGGTGGTGGGCGTGGAAGTGGAAGCGGTGGAGGTCGACGAACTTGGCGTGCTGATGCTGCTGCGCGGTGTAAAGTTCACCGGAATGCTCAAGGTATTCAGGGCCGCTCCCAAAGTCCGCGTCATATCGCTGCTGGTCTGCAAGACCAGTACATCGATCACCACTTCCGACTTGGGCTTGTCCAGGTCGTGGATGATCTTTTCCGCCAGCGCAATGCGATCCGCCTCGCCGCGCGCGATGATGGCGTTCTGCGCGTTATAGACGAACAGGCGCTGGATGTCGGCCACCGAGCGCACCGCCGTCACAATCTCCTGCAGCTCCTGGGGCAGGGTTACGTTGGTCAGATAAAAGACCTTCATCACCTGCTCTTCGTAGTCGCGGCGCTTGGTGGTGTTGTCCTGCGTGACGAAGATGGTGTTGGCGGAGAGCGGCTTCCAAAAGGTCTTGGTCACGATAGCCAAGTAGTCCAAGGCCTCATTCAGAGTGGCTCCCGTGAGTTCGATCGACTGCTTGTTGGTATCCTTGAACTCCGAGTCGAACAAGACATTGATGTTGGCCAGTTTGCCCACCGTCTCGAAGAGAACCTTCGTGGGCTGGCCGTTCATCTTGACGTTGATGGGCTGCTGGTTGAGCGGGCGCAACTCCGGCACCGGCAACATCGAATCGAGCTTCTGTTCCGAGTTCCGTCTAGCCAGTTGGGACGGCGTCAGGCTCCGGGTGTCCGAATCCGCGCCTTTTTTTTTCTCCCGCTCGATCATCTGGGTGGTGGTCTTGATCTCTTGCTCGGCCACGCTCGAAGAGGGGTCGATGCCATACGCCTTCTGGAACTCGACCAATGCTTGCCCGAGCGATCCTTCTTTGCGCGCCTTCAGCCCTTGCGAGACGTGGGCCTGCGATGCCTGGAAGCGGGCTTGGTGCACTTCAAGCTGGTAGCCGGGATCGGTGGGGTCTTCGGCGAGGGCTTTGTTGTAGAAATCCAGAGCCCCATCCCAATCCTTGCGCACTTCCCGTTCCTTGCCCTGGGCCAGGAACTTGTCGCCTTTGCGCGTGCGGGCGGTCATCGGAACCGCCAGGCACCCAGCGAGCACCGCCAGCCCGAGCAGAATCGCTAAACTTCTGAAAACAGGAAGGCTTCTGTAGGTTCCAGGCATACTGAGGGGCATATGGTAAGATTAAAAGGCAACCGGGTGCTCCAGTCTACTTCATCTGGATGACGCTGCGGGGCTTCCCCGCGTTGAGAGCAAAATTTGGCCGGAAAAGAAGCCGATTTCAAGATCCTGAGCGACAACCGCTCGGCGAGCCATAACTATTTTCTGATGGAGCGCTTTGAGGCCGGCTTGGTGCTGACGGGCACCGAAGTCAAGGCCGCCCGCGCGGGCAAGGTCCAGCTCAAAGAGGCGTATGCCGCGATCGAGCGGAACGAGGCTTGGCTGGTGAATGCGCACATCAGCCGGTACGCCTACGGCAATCGCGAGAACCATCCGCCGGTGCGCAATCGCAAGCTGCTTCTGCACCGGCGGGAGATCGATAAGCTGCTGGGCAAAACGCGCGAAAAGGGCCTGTCGCTGATTCCGACCAAGGTCTATTTGAAGAACGGCCGCATCAAGTGCGAGTTGGCCCTGGCGCGGGGCAAGAAATTGCACGACAAGCGGGAGACCGAACGCGCCCGCACGGCGGAAGCCGAAGCGCGCGCCGCGGTGCGCGCCAGCAAGGCAAGGCAATGAAGAAGAAGAAGACAGAAGACAGAAGACAGGAGTCAGAAGACAGGAGACAGAAGCCGGACCTAGGAATTCTGACTTCTGACTCCTGACCCCTGACTTCTTCTTACAGGAGAACCTATGCAAATCACCCTCCAACGCCAACCAATTGAACAAGTGCAAACCGATGCCTTAGTGCTGCTTGTGTTTCAGGACCGCCGCGAAGACCGTCTGGGTTTGGGCGAGTTGTTCGATGCGGGTGAGATCGCCGGCAAGCCGTTCGAGATGACGCTGCTGCACAACGTGCCGGGTATGCGCGCGAAGCGAGTGCTGGCCGTGGGGGCGGGGAAGCCCGGGAAGTTCAACGCGGCGGAGTTGCGCAGAGCTGTTGGCGCCGCCATACGGCACCTGAAATCGAAGTCCATCACCGAGGCCGCGATTTGGCTCGACGCCGCTCAGGCCAGCGCCGACTATGCGGCTGCCGCGGTGGAAGGCGCCATCCTGGGAGATTTCGAAACGGATCGCTACAAGACGGATAAAAAGGACACGAAGATGGTGGAGCGCCTCACGGTGGCGGTGGCTGAAGGCGGTCCGCAACTTGACGCCGCAGTCGAGCGCGGACGCATCGTCGCCGAAGCCCAAAACTTCGCGCGGGAATTGGCGAATGAGCCGGCCAACCGGCTGACCCCCATGGGGCTCGCCGAGCACGCCCACCGCATGGCCGAGGAGTTCGGCCTGGAGTACGAGGTGCTCGACCGCGACCGCATGGCCCAGCTTGGGATGGGCAGCCTGCTGGGCGTGGCCATCGGCAGCGCCGAACCGCCCGCCCTGATCGTGCTGCGCTATCGGCCCGCTGCCGCGCCGGCCGGCTCCGTGCACTTGGGCCTGGTGGGCAAAGGCGTCACCTTCGACACGGGCGGCATCTCCATCAAGCCGGCCGACGGCATGGAGAAGATGAAATACGACATGGCCGGCGGCGCGGCGACGATCGGCGCCATGCGCGCCCTCGCGCAACTCAAGCCCGCCATTCCGGTCACCGCGTTGATACCCGCCGTCGAAAACATGCCGGGCAGCCGGGCGCAACGCCCCGGCGATATCGTCACCTCGCTCTCCGGCAAAACCATTGAGGTGATCAACACCGATGCGGAAGGGCGCCTGATTCTGGCGGACGCCCTCAGCTATGCGCAGAAGCTGGGCTGCACGCATTTGGTGGATGCGGCTACGCTCACCGGAGCCATCGTAGTGGCGCTTGGGCACATCAACGTGGGCCTGTTCGCCAACGACGATGCGTTGCGCGAGCGCGTGATGCTGGCGGCCCGCGCGGAGGGCGAAAAAATGTGGCACATGCCGCTGGAGGACGATTACAAGGATTATCTGAAAAGCGCCTTCGCCGACATGCCCAACGTGGGCGGCCGTTACGGAGGCGCGGTTACGGCCGCCATGTTCCTGAAGGAGTTCGCCGACCCGACGCCGTGGGTACACCTGGATATCGCCGGCACCGCCTGGCTCGACGACGGCAAGCCGTTCCTGGCCAAAGGTCCCACGGGCGTGCCCTTGCGCACGATGGTGCGGCTGGCGATGGACTGGGGTGGCACAGGCTTTAGCCTGTGAATGGAGATTGGCCATTTCCAGATCAGGTGGCACATCCACCAGCCACCAGCCACTAACCACCAGCCACGGCGAGCGAAGCTCGGCTTTAGCGTGGCAAGCGCGCCATGATCTCGCCGAAACACTCCAGGCCGCTCGCCAACACGGCGCTGTAGCCGCCGCCGGAGCTCGTCCAGGTGCCTGAGAGGTACAGATTCCGAACCAGCGTCACATGCGGCAGGCGCCGCGGGTTGGAATTGTCCAGGGTCTGGTCCCAGCCGTAGATTGCGCCGCGATAGTTGCCGGTGTATCACACATTGGTCAGCGGCGTAGCGATCTCTTTGACCTCGATCGCCTTGGAAAGCCCGGGCAGGAGCACTTCCTCCCTGCCGGATCAGAATGTTCGCCATCCGTTCCTTCTCCGCGCGGTAGGCGTCTTTGTGTCCCGCCCAATAATCCTTTTCGTGCTTCTTCCAGTGGTCGAAGCCTTGCAGCGTGACAAGCGTCAGGGTGTTCTTACCCGCTGGCGAATAACCTTTGTAGAGGTTGTCATAGAACATGGCGCCGAATCCGGGATTCGTCATGTCCGCTTCGAGCAACTGGCGGTATCCGGCTTCCGGATCGTATCCGGTTTCGTAGAAGACTTCGGTATCCCCCAGGCCGGCCTTGCCCACCAAGTCGCGCTTCAATCCCAGGAAGACGATGAAGCTCCACAGGCTGGGTGTAAACCGGTCCATGCGCGCCAGATAGTCGTTCAGATTGGCGAGATCGGCGGTGGGTTCCAACATACCCTGGAACGTATCCCAGGCATCGGCGTTCGAGACCACCACGCGCCCTTTGTATACCTGCTTATCGGCAGTCGTCACGCCATAGGCCGCGCCGTCTTTGGTGAGGATCTTCTCCACGCGCGTGCCGAGCAGAACTTTGCCGTGGTGCGCCTCGATGAATCCGGCCATCGCATCGCCGATGGTTTTGCGACCGGCCGCGGGGATAGTAGCCGCCTTCGTTCATGTAAAGGATTGTCGGAAGCGCGTAATAAATGCTGGCCAGCTTCGAGGGCGTCAGCCCGTAGTACGCCCAAAAGAGCGGAAACGATGGCCCGCAGCTTGGAATCTTTGATGTGCGCATCCATCATCTGGCCCCAGGTCTTGTTGTAGTTGGCGAACAAGTGGGGGAAATCGGCGGGGAACCGGCGCATGTCGGGCTTGCCGCCGGCTTGGGAGAACTTCATCACATCGGCTGCCAGTCAGGACATGTCGTCGAACAGGGCTTGAATGCCCGCCTTCTCCTCGGGAAAATGCCGCCCCAGCGTTTGGATGTACGCGGGCAGGTTCTTCTGTTCGACGCGCAGGTCGTAGTCGGGAAAGATGGCGCGGTAGAGATGCTGGATTTTCCGGGAAGCCGGGAATCAGGTTATGGACGCCGTGGCATAGCCGCCGGACTTGTCATGCTGCTCCAGGACCAGCGCCTTGAAGCCCTGACGGGCGAAGGCCGCGGCGCAGCTTAGCCCGCCCATGCCGGAACCGATGATCACCGCGTCGAACAGATCCGGCTGGGTGTCCGCCGCTTGGGCGCGCGGCAAGTGAGTTCCAATCGAGAGCGGCGCCGGGTAGCAGGGCGAGCGCGGAGCGAATCAAGTCGCGGCGGTTGGGGGTGGTCTGGGGCATGGTGGGGGCATGGTGTATCCGCCCTCTACTATGGATGGACCAGTTTCGGAGGTCAACGTGTGAATATGAGAGCAGACGATCCGGTACCAGGATGCGGGCGCCCGGACCCGAAAAAAAGACCAAAAATGGCTTGCATAGAGCCCGATTGGAGTTATACTATGGCCAATCGGAACGGAGGTTGGCAATACTGGCATAGTACTTGGTGTACGAGAGTCAACAAAATTCGGGAGGTCTATAATGCAGCGCTTTTGTCGAACGCTTTTGCCGCTGCTGATCCTGCTTGCGCCCGCGTTGTTCGCGCAGGGTACGGGCTCGATCACCGGCGCTGTCAGAGATAATACCGGGGCGGTAGTCGCCAAGGCCGATGTCACCTTGACCAACACTGGCACCCGAACGCCACTGAAAACAACCACGAACTCGGACGGCGAATACCTGTTTGCCGCGATTCCACCCGGCACTTACGATCTTACGGTGGGCGCCGTGGGTTTCAATACGTATGACGCCAAAGGCATTATTCTGAGCGTCTCGCAGCGCGCGCGCGTCGACGCCACGCTCACCGTCGGGGAGGTGAAAACTACAGTCACCGTGGAAGCGGCGGCCGCGACCCAGGTGGAAACTCAATCGTCGGAAATGTCCGGCGTCGTCACCGGCAAGGAAGTCGAACAGCTCGTTTTGAACGGGCGCAACTTCACGCAACTCATCTCGCTGACGCCGGGCGTCAGCAACCAGACCGGCCAGGACGAAGGCACGGTCGGCGTTTATGGCAACGTCGATTGGAGCATCAACGGCGGCCGCACCGAGTACAACAACTGGGAGCTCGATGGCGGGGACAACATGGACAATGGCAGCAACGGCACGCTCAACGTCTATCCCAGCGTCGACGCCATCGCGGAGTTTAAGGTGCTGACTTCCAACTACGGCGCGCAGTATGGCCGTAATGGATCGGGTACCATCGAGACGGTGACCAAGTCGGGAGGGAAGGACTTTCATGGCGACGCCTACGAATTCGTGCGGAACAACGACTTCAACGCGCGCAATTTCTTTGCGCCGACCGTGCCGTCCTACAAGAAGAACGATTTCGGATACACCATCGGCGGTCCGGTGTATATCCCGAAGGTTTATAACAAAAACAAGGATAAAACATTCTTCTTCTGGAGCGAAGAGTGGCGCATGGACCGGCTGCCGGCCACGTTCAATAACCAGGTGCCTTCGACCGATGAGCGGCAGGGCATCTTCAACGATGTTTGTCCGGCGGCGGGCAGCGCGGTAAACGCGAGCGCCTATCCGAACTGTCCAGTCAATCCGGCTACCAAGGCGTACTACCCGAGCAATACGGTGCCCATCGATCAGAACGCCCAGGCCATGCTGGGCATGGTCCCGGCGCCTACCTCTGGCAGCGGAGCGGAATCCTTCTTCACCGGATCCGCGGTAACGCCCACCAACTGGCGCGAAGAACTGGTCCGCATCGATCAGAACTTTTCGGATACCAACCGCTTCTTCTTTCACTATATCCACGATTCGTGGAATACCATCACCCCAACGTCGTTGTGGAGCGGCGACAGTTTTCCGACGGAGCAGACGAAGTTCGTAGGCCCCGGCACCAGCTTTACCGCGCACATGGCGTCCAACGTGTCGCCGACCCTGCTGAACGAGTTCACATTCAGCTACACCGCCGATCACATCTTCCTGACCCCCTCGGGCGATTGGCAGCGGCCGTCCAGCATGACCATGACGTCGCTGTTCAACAACGGGTATGACGGCAAGCTGCCTGGCATCAGCATCAACAACGGGGCGCCCTATGGCGGCGGTTTCACCGCGGACGTTGGCAGCGACGCGCCCTGGAACAATGCCAACCCCACCTACACCTTCCGCGACCAGATCGCCAAGATCTGGGGATCGCACAATGTCTACATCGGCGCCTATATTGCCTTAGCCCAGAAGAACGAAGACGGGGGCTCGGAACTCGGCGGGTACCTGAATTTCAGCGACACTTCGCCGGTCTCCACGGGCAACGCCTGGGCGGACTTCCTGGTCGGCCGCATCGCGAACTACTCTCAGGTCAACCAGCAGCTCAAGTATTACTACCGCGACAAAGTATTCGAACCGTATATCCAGGACGATTGGCACGTCAGCAAGAAACTGACGCTGAACCTGGGCCTGCGCATGAGCGGTTTCGGCGCGTACACGAATAGATACAACGAGTTCTACAATTTCTTCCCGGCGCTCTACAATCCCGCGAACGCGCCTCAGATCGACGTCACCGGCAAAATCACGGGCGTGCAAGGCGACCTGGTGCCGGGTGTGGGGAACCCCTACAATGGCGAGGTCGCATGCGGCACGGGGGGCACTCCCAATAGCTGCTCCAAGGGGCATTTCATGAATTGGGCGCCTCGTTTAGGCTTTGCGTTCGATCCCACGGGAGAGGGCAAATGGGCCATCCGCGGCGGTTACGGGATCTTTTACGAACACCTGAACGGGAACGAAGGCATCTCGGGGCTGGAGGGCGCACCTCCCGGCGTTCTGAATCCCACGCTGTACAACATCGTCGGCTACACCAACATCGGCGGCAACGGCTTATCCGGCACCACCGGCATCACCGACTACAACACGCAGATACACTACCCCTACGTGCAGCAGTGGCACTTTGACGTGCAGCACGATATAGCCAAAGACACTGTGGCCAGCATCGCTTACGTGGGCAGCAAGGGAACGCACCTGTCCTGGCAGCAGGATATCAATCAGCTCCAGCCGGTAACCAACAATCCGTTCCAGCCGGGGCAGCCGCTGACTAGCGCTATCTGTGGCACGGTAACCGGCGCGTGGACCCCGGGCGTGTCGGGGGTGGTGAACGGCCAGAGGCTGACCGGAGTGGCGGCCCAGGACCTGTCCGTAGCTTGCGGCTCTAGTGCGGCCGATCCGTACCGGCCCTACACCGGCTATTCCAACATCACGCTGATCTCGCAGGGAGCCAACTCCTCGTACAACGCGCTGCAGATTTCGGCGCACCGCAATGCGAAGTACGCTCAGTTCACCCTCGCCTATAGCTACAGCCATTCCATCGACGACTCTTCCGATCGCTACGATGGCAACTTCCTCAACTCGTACAACATGGAGATGACGCGGGCCAGCTCGAACTTCGACCAGCGCCACATCCTGAACATCGGGTACGTGCTGGACGCTCCCTTCTTTACGGATACGACCAAGCTTTCCGGCAAGATTCTGGGAGGCTGGCACCTGTCGGGTCTCACCACCGTGCAGTCCGGGGTGCCTTTTAGCGTCGTGGCGAATAACGGCAACAGCCTGATACCGGGGGCCGGCGTGGGCAATGGCACGGGCACCAACGCGTTTGCCAATCTGATCGGCAATCCGAACGCCGCGCCGCCCATTACGAATGCGGCCAATGTGATCGGTCCGCTGTTGTTCAATCCTGGCGCTTTCGCGGCGCCCGAAGGCCTGACCTTCGGCGACGCGGGCCGCAACCTGATGAATGTCCCCGGGCGATGGAACTTCGACATGGGACTGTTCAAGAACTTCTACGTTCGCGAGCGCGCCAACTTCGAATTCCGCGCCGAAGGTTTCAACGTGTTCAACCACACGCAATGGAGCGGCATCAATAACGGAATCAGTTGCTACGGCGGCTCGAACAATTCGGCCGGCGATGCGAGTTGTCTCGACCAGAGCTTCCTGCATCCCAACGGTGCGCACAATCCGCGCATCCTGCAACTGGGATTGAAGTTCATCTTCTAGCCAGGTGCCAAACACCGCTTACTGACGTGCGCGGCTCAGCAGATCGTGCGTTACCGAGCCGCGACCGTCAGGGAGCGGTCCTGCCCCACACTCTACCGGTTCACGCGCCCGGTCCGCGCCAGCCAGTTTCGGAACATGGCCACGAAGTCGCGCGCCACGGGTTCGGTGCGCAGCTCCTCCAAAGTGTATTTCATCTTGCGGCTCCAGTTCGGGTACTGCCAAGTGGTGGCGGGCAGGTTTTGCTGGGCGATCTCTTTGGTCAGGTCCTCCTGATTGACGGCCAGAAGTTGTGACGGAGTCAGCGCCAGGAAGCCGATTACCGCATTGTGCAGTTCGCCGGTCATCTCGGGCACGAGGGCGGCCGAAGTGGGGACATAGGCGGGCAGGAGCTTGAGGCTGTGCAGCAGGTCAAGCACCTTCTGCTTCTCCACGGCGCGCTCTTCCACCTGGCGGCGGTACATGGCGTCGTCGGGGAACATACCGGCGCGGCGGCGCGCTTCGATGTCCTCGCCGGTCCAAAAGCCCGCCAGCGTGGGCAGATCGTGGGTGGTGGAGGAGACCAGCGCGCGCGCGGGGTACTCGCCGTAGGTTTTGAACTTGCCGTCCGCGCGCTTTTCGAAATAGAAGAGACGGTAGCTCAGGATGCCGAAGCGGTCCAGCGTTTCGCGCACGAACGGCTCGACCGTCCCCAGGTCTTCGCCGATGATGACGACCTGCTGGCGCACGCTTTCGAGCGCCAGGATGCGAATCAGGTCGTCGTAGTTCTCGCGGACATAGGCGCCGGCGGTGGCGCCGGTACCCTCGGGAATCCAGAAAAGGCGGAAGAAGCGCATCACGTGATCGATACGCAGGGCGCCGCCGTGACGGCAGTTCTTGCGGATGGATTCGGTGAACAGGCGGTATCCGTTTTCGCGATGCTCTTCGGAATAAGGCGGCGGGAAGCCCCAATCCTGGCCTTTCGGGGCGAAGTCGTCGGGCGGCGACCCAACGCTGCAACCGGAAACGAAGAACGGCCGCTGGGCCCAAAGGTCGGCGCCGAAGCGGTCGGTGGCCAGGGCCAGATCGTGGTACAGCCCGATGGCCAAGCCTCGTTGGCGCGCGTAGGCCTGGGCGGCGGCGAGCTGCATGGAGAGCTGCCACTGCACGTAGCAATAAAACAAAAAGAGCCGCCAATGTTTCTTGCGAAAGGCCTGGGTTTCTGGTGAATCCGGGTCCTGGTAGGGCGCGGGCCAGTCGGGCCAGGTCCACAGATTGGGATTTCGAGCGTGCAGGTGTTCGTCGAGCGCGCAATAGGTAGCGAAGCGTTCCAGCAAATCGCCCTCGTCGGCGAGAAACCGGCGAAACTGGAGGTCGCGCGCGGAGCCGGCCCGGTGTTTGCGCAGAAACTCCGCGAAGGCCAGCTTCAGGAAGCGCAGTTTCCAGGCGCTGACCTGCTCATACTCCACGTACTCGGAATCCCGCAGGGCCGCGAGCTGGCGCTGGGTTCCGGGTTGCGACCACAGGCGCTGCGCGCGCCGCGACTCCCGGAAATCGGCGATGGATTCCACATCCAGGTACAGATAATTCGGATAGAAGATGCATTCCGGCAGATAGGGGCTGGTGTTGTAAGGGCGGCGGTTGTAGATGGCGTGCAGCGGATTCAGTGCGATGAAGCTGGCGTGCGCATCGTCCGCGATCCAGTCGATGACGCCGTCAAGGTCGCGCAGGTCGCCGCAGCCCCAGTTGCGCGCAGAGCGAATGCCGTAGAGCGCCAACGCAATGCCTGCGGCCTTGCCGCCGTCGGCCAACGCGGGATGCGCGTAGGCGCGGGCGGGCGCGACGATGAGCCGGGTGACCTGTTCCAGCCCGCCCAGGTGAATGTGCACATCGTGATAGCCGAGCGGCAATCCGGCCGGCAGCGGAACCTGCTTGCGCACGTAGCTTCGGCCGTCCAGGTCGGTGGCGCCGCATTCCGGATAGCTGCCCAGGGCGAATTCCAACGGGTGGGTCGCGCCGGTTTCTTCGCGAATCTCGATGTGCGCGGCTTCCCGGCCCAGATCCGCGGGCGCGTGCAGGGGCAACTCGACGGCGCTGTTCTGGGTGACGACCAGGCAGGGAGGAGCCAGGCGGGTCCACTCCTTGCGGCGGCGCGCTTCGATGGAGGCGCGCAGGCTTTCGGCGGTTTCGGCGCGCACGCCCAGCCCTTGCAGGATGGCCCGCTTGGTCTCATCCGATGTGATGTGCTTGCGGCCCCAGATATCCCAGTATTCCGGGTCGATGCGCCACAGGCGAGCGGCAAGATCGAGCAACTGCGTGTAATTTTCGGATTGCATGAGGGATATGTATTGATTTTACAGGACTGCCGGTCGGAATCTGCCGGCACTGTGGAATGAGGGTGCTTAACGTAATTGAGCCGCGACCGTCAGGGAGCGGTTGCCGGCGCCCATTTGACGGTCCTCCCCAAAACGGTTAGGCACCCGTGCCTTACTCAGCGGAACGGATTCCGCACCACCACTTGCCCGTACTGCTGTCCATCGTTCAAATCCTCGGTATAGAGCACCTGCGCACCGGCTGCCTCGGTCGCCGCCACGATCAGAGCGTCCCAGAATGAAATCTGGTAACGCTCCTCCATCGCTAAAGCCGTCAGGATCGAATCCGCGTCAATGATAACCAGGGGAAGACTGAGCAAGCTGCGAACGATGCGGGCCGCCACCTCGCTCGCCATGCCCAGCTTTCGAGTGGCGACTGCATAAAACTCCTGCACGACCTGAGTACTCACGACCGCTCGCGCCGTGCGCGTCTGCGCATTGAATAACTCCGCCGCCTTGGCCTGTTTCGCCGGATCGCTTCCGCCGTACATGTACAGCAGAATGTTTGTATCGAAGAACGCCTTAGCGACGCTCATGTATTTCTTCCCGGCGGACCGAGCGCGGATCGCGCTTGAAATAGGGCCCGCGTTCGGCGATCGCCAGCAGCCGATCGGCCGCGGCCCGCGTCCGCCGGTCATCCGACAAGGTCTCTTCGAGCAGTTTGCGCACCAGCGCATTCACGGTGCTGTTGCGCTGCGCTGCATGCACCTTGGCCTTGCGAATCAGATCGTCGGGGAGGCTCAAGGTAATGTTGCGTGCCGCCATAGCTCAAGCGTAACACACAAATGTGTGTAGGGGCTTGCAACTGCGTTAGCCTTAAACCGGTAGAGCCGAGGAAGGCACTGGCCCGTTGACAGAAGCCGCCGTAACCACTACCCTGAAGGCGTATGGAAGTCCATTTCACCCCCGAGCAGGACGGCGCCCGCTTTCGTGAAGGCGTGAAACGGGGCATCGCCGCCGCCGAGCGCGGCGAGTTTGTGGAACTCGAGGAAGTCTGGGCCAACGCCGAGAAGATATTGCAAATCCTAGCGTCACCCGGTACATCCGGCGCGATAATCCCACCGCGGTGGCGAAGACCGTCTATGACGGCTCCGAAAGCCTCATCAACTCCCCGCATCGCGGACGCAAGCGGAAACAGACCGGAACGCGCGAGTTGGTGTTTTCTCCGCTAACTGGCGCTAACAGACAAATCTGCGGGGGTCCGGGCGGTCTCTGTGGGCCGGCCCGGCGCTGTTCAAGCCCATTATTCGTCCGCCTGATCGCAAAAGTCCCTGGTTGGCAGGGAGCGTCCACTGGGCAGCGCTCCCTTACGCCACTCAGTACATCGTCGCTATTGCAACAAAAGCGGCCTCTTCTTCGCGATGCCGCATTCCGGTGGATTCAGCCCTTGAAAATCTCTTCCACATGAACATCCGCTTCAAGTAAGGAGCACGAGATTGACGCCGATACGCCGTAGTGTTTCGTCACGTCGCCTTCGGTCACGGATACGCGTTTACGTTTTGGATCGACAATCCAAAAACTAACACATCCGTTCGCCATGCAGATGGACATCCTCTCGGTGATCTCATCGACCGTGTTGCTCGGTGATAGAACCTCGACGGCCAGATCGGGAGCACCCATCAAGTACTCGTCGTCCGCAACCTCATTGGCGCGTTCCGTGAGCGTAAGACCAACATCGGCTTCCCACACCTCGTACTCTGGCGTCGGACGGAACGACATCTCTTTCGTGACGTATGCCCGGTCGCCGGCCATTGACCGTAGCAGAGCTACAAGCCGATCTTGGATGCGCTGATGACCCCATTTCGGCGCGGTCATAAGGACGATCTCGCCGTGATGCAACTCATAGTGACCCGCCTTTGGCGGCTGGAGCCGCAAGAATTCGTCGACAGTGACAAGTGCCGTCTCGACAGCCATGCAGGACCTCGATTTTCCATCGTAGCCGATTCGGGATGCCGGTTCAACGTTTCAAATCGTTCAAATCACGAAGTCGAAGAATGTGTGTAGGGGCTTGCGATGAACGCCGCCAGAGAGCAGCGCTGGCCTATGCTGCAATTTGCCGCGCCAAAAAACCTCAGTTATCACGCCACCTTCCGCCTGTTCGCTCACACGTCTACTAAGCGTAACCTCGATTGATTTGGGAGGTCAAAGACTCGACTCGAACGCTCTATTTCCAGCAGCATCGCCGATCTGGACCGCTACCGCAAGAACCGCCTCGAACGCCAGAAGGAAATGGGGCTTGATCAAGCTGATACCTATAGACGGGGCATTCTTTGGGGCGCCTCCAAGCAGGACCGTAGCTATTTTGTGCTCCCTCAGGTCCTCCGCCTTGACGGCGTCTGGCGCAACATTCCTCGCGAGGTGCTCGGCGACTTTCCGCAACCCCCGGCCTCCGCCGATCAAACGGCACCCCCCCATCACCCCGGAGCCGAATGGCCACCCGCTCCCCGGCGCGCAAAGCGCGGCCCGCGCCACCGGAATCCCCGGACAGTATAGAATAGAAGATATGGATGCACCCTTTGCCAGCGGTCCCGTCGAACTGTTCGAGCGCCTGGATAACGAGACGGTCGCCAGCGCAGCGGCCGCCGCTTCCGAAGGCTTGGTGTTGACCACCTTGGATAAAGCCGTGAACTGGGCGCGCAAGAATTCGATCTGGCCCATGTCGTTCGGCTTGGCTTGCTGCGCCATCGAGATGATGTCGATGAGCGCGTCGCGGTTCGACATCGCGCGCTTCGGCGCCGAAGTGTTTCGCGGATCGCCGCGGCAATCGGACCTGATCATCATCGCGGGCCGCGTGTCGAACAAGATGGCGCCCGTGATCCGCCATTTATACCAACAGATGCCGGAACCCAAGTGGGCGATCTCCATGGGCGCGTGCGCCACCTCTACGGGCGTGTTCAACAATTACGCGCTGATCCCGGTGAACCAGGTGATACCGATCGACGTGTACGTGCCGGGGTGCCCGCCGCGTCCGGAGCAACTCATTCAGGCGCTAATGATGCTGCAGAGCAAGATCCAGAACGAGAGCGGCACGGTCAGGCAGATTCTGAATCTGGGGTAGGACAGGCTTCAGCCTGTCGTGCGGTAGCACAGAGACTTTAGCCTGTAAGTTGCATCTGCGGCAAACCCGCCCAAGCTTGAATCTCGGCAGAGCTTGCCGGGCGGCCTCTTCGCCGGCTTTGAGCAATTGCATGGCGCTATCGAAGGCGTCCCATTGCAGGATCCGGAAGCATCGATTAATCACATGGAACATGTTCGTGGGGGTAGCGGCGGCGCCTTGCATCGGCAGGTGCAGCGAGACCACGTGCGTGGCGCCCAGCAGGCGATCGCCACAGCGCACGGGCTGGAACAAGCCGGGATACGAGCAGCTTGCGCGGATGGGCAGCGCCACATCGCCGCGGTCGCGGAAGATCACGGCCTCGCCGGTGACCACGCCGGTGGCCACCACGCCCAGCGGGATACGCATTTGTTCGAAGCTATAGCACTTCAGCGATTTGCGCAGGAACCGCTCCATGCGTTCGCTGCCACGATGGCTCCGGTGCTGGCACCGGTGATGCAATGAATCGGAATGCCGTTTTGCTTGAGAACGCCGATCACGCCGATGTGCACCAGGCCGCGCGCGAACCCTCCGCCCAGCGCCACGCCGAGGCGCATGGGAGCGGGAACCGCGGCCGCGAACTTCCAACTGCCCGTGGGGCAGACCTGCAGGTCTGCGCGGGTCCTCCAGGACCCGCTCTTTTCATCGCTCTCGATGGACTACCATTATCTTGGATGCGCACTCATTCCGCCAAGTCTCTCGCGCTGCTCCTTTGCTCGTTCCTGCTCGCGCCCGCATTTGCGCAGGCGCCTTTTTCCGGCACGCCGGCGATCGAGCAATCGCTCAAGAAGCTGACGGTGCTCGGCAGCGTGCTGCTGATCGCGGCGCACCCGGACGACGAGAATACGGCGATTCTGGCGTACTACGCGCGCGGCCGCCAGATGCGCACGGGCTATCTATCGCTCACGCGCGGCGAAGGCGGGCAGAACCTGATTGGTCCGGAGCAGGGCGATTTGCTGGGGCTGATTCGTTCGCACGAATTGCTGGCGGCCCGGCGGATCGACGGCGCGGAGCAGTATTTCACGCGCGCGATCGACTTCGGATATTCGAAAACGCCGGAAGAGACTTTCGCCAAGTGGGGACGCGAGCGCATCCTTTCCGATGTGGTGTGGGTAATTCGCCGGTTCCGTCCGGATGTGGTGATTCTGCGCTTTTCGGGCACGCCGAAGGACGGGCACGGGCAGCACCAGGTTTCGGCCATCCTGGGTAAAGAAGCGTTTTTCGCGGCGGGCGACCCCAGCCGTTTTCCAGAGCAACTGAAATTCGTGGAGCCGTGGAAGGCGCGGCGGCTGCTGTTCAACACCTTCAGCTTCACGCGCGAGCAGGAGAAGGACGCGGCGGCGGCTCCGGGGCGCATCGAAGTGGATACGGGCGCATACAATCCGGTGCTGGGCGTTTCGTACAGCCAGATCGCGGGGATGAGCCGCAGCATGCATCGCAGCCAGGGCATGGGGGCGTCGCAGCGGCCGGGACCGTCGCGGCAATTCCTGGTGCCCGTGGCAGGCGACGCGCCTGCGAAGGACGCTTTAGACGGCATCGACACGACGTGGGAGCGCGTGCCTGGTGGGGCGGAGATCGGGCGCATCCTGGCCGAGGCGGTGCGCACCTTCGAGCCCGAGCATCCCGAGCGCACGATTCCGCTGCTGCTGAAAGCGCACCCCCTGATCGCCGCAATCCACGACCCGTGGGCGAGTGAAAAGCTGGTCGAACTGCACGAGGCGATCGCGCTATGCGCGGGATTGTGGCTGGACGCGAATGCGGACAGCTACGCCGTGGTGCCGGGCGCAACCGTGGAAGTAGGCTACACGGCGCTGAACCGCTCGGCGTTTCCGATGGCGCTCGACAGTCTGACGCTGGAGGGCATGGGCGGCGAGTCGCGCACGGATACCCATGACGCCACGCATGACGCCGCGCATCGCACGGCGCTGCCGCCGAACCAACCGGTGAATGCGCAGCTCAAATACGCGGTTCCGGCCGATCAACCCTATTCGCAGCCGTTCTGGTTGCGGGAGCCGAAGCAGGGCGACACGTACACGATATCCGACCAGCGAATGGTCGGCCTGCCGGACGATCCGCCGCTGTTGAATCTGCGCTTCGGGATGGAGGCCGGCGGCGTGGCGTTCGACCTGGTGCGGCCGGTGCGCCACCGTTATGTCGATCGCGTGGATGGCGAGCAGACTCGCGCGCTGACGGTGGTGCCGCCGGTGGCGCTGAACCTGCCGCAGGATGTGGTGCTGTTTCCGAACGGCGACGCGCGCAGAGTGGAGATCGAGGTGCACGCGAATGTGCCGAAGGTGGCGGGCGATGTGCGGCTGGCGCTGGACGCGGGGTGGAGCGCGGAGCCGGTATCACGGGCGTTCGAGCAGGCGCAAGCCGGCCAGCAGCAGCCGCTGGCCTTCGAAGTGACGCCGGCTCGAGGGCCGGATCCGCCGGCGTGGCTTCGAGGCGTGGCGCGCGTGGGTGACCGCGAGATCGGCGTGGGCATGCAGGTGATCTCGCATCCGCCGCTGCCGCCGTTGACGGTGTTCCCGCCGGCGGTGGTGAGGCTGGTGCGGGCGGATGTGCGGGTCACGGCGCGGAAAGTAGGCTACGTGATGGGCGCGGGAGACCAGATGCCCGATGCCATCCGCCAGATGGGCTGCGAAGTGACGCTGCTGACGCCTTCCGACCTGGAGCAACGCGACCTCTCGGAATTCGACGCGATAGTGACCGGCGTGCGGGCGTACAACACGCGCGCGGACCTACGGGTGAACTTGCCGCGGCTGCTCGACTATTTGCGCAACGGCGGCAAGCTGATCGACCAGTACAATGTGACGGACGGCAGTCTGGTGCCGATGGGGCCGTATCCGTTCAAGGTGGGACGCGAGCGCGTCTCGGTGGAGGAAGCGCCGGTGACGTTTACGAATCCGGGGAATCCGCTGCTGAGTACGCCCAACGAGATTACGCAGAAGGATTTCGAAGGGTGGATACAGGAGCGCGGGCTGTACTTCGCTTCGGAGTGGGATGCGCGCTATCAGACGGTGTTGGAATCGCACGATCCGGGCGAGAAGCCGCTGGAAGCTGCACTCAGGGAAGTCCGCGAAGAAACCGGAGTCACCGCCGATCTAATCGCTAAGCTGGGCGATAGTAAGTACGTGTATGTCCGGAGCTGGGGTGACGGCCAGCGCGTCTTCAAAATCGTCAGCTTCT
>PKYZ01000913.1 GCA_003132865.1 Bryobacterales bacterium | reverse complement strand
AGCCGAGTGACTGATGCCGGCTGCGCCGCTCTACCCAAGTGGCGGGTAAGTCGAGTTACCCGGCCTAAGCCTAGCACGGGGGGCGGGCGGAAAAGGTGTGCCGATTGGGGGGGACGAAGGGAAGTGGTTTGTTTGGAGTGGGTTGCGGGGATGGGGAAAGTTGCCGGGGCGTGTGAACGGGTTTTTGGGGGTTCTGATTTTTGGGCGCCGGGATGAAGACCGTTTCACACATCTGCCCCAGCGGAATGAGGGGGAACGCGGTGCGGCGCAGCCTGAGAAGTACTCAATGTCCTCTTCGCTAAATGGCGAGACGCCCAGCGTTTCGTGCAGCAAGGCGTCTGCCTCTGCAAACAGGCCGTTCGCCTCATCGCGCTGTTGGTAGGCTGACAGGATCTTGCTGCGGACCGCTTGGGTGGTGCCGTATCAGGGGGAAGGGGGACTGGGATGCTTGCGATGTGTTTCGGCTCCAGCTCGTCCACCGTAGCGCCGTAGATGCCCTTGGCAATAATCTGCTGGCTGGTTCAATGCGAATGGCATGGTCCGATATGGCGCACTCCGCAAGATGGCGGTTCACGTAAGGCACATTGCCGGCCGTCCCCGACCTGCTCAGCAGTAGCCAGCCGTCCGGCACCGTAAGATCTCCGAGCTTCAGCATCCGTCTTGACAGGAAACGTTCGGGTCTCAGCGGCAGAAAGAACATGTCGCGCGAACTGACAAACGGTACCCCGTGCCGCTTGTCTGTGTAGATCCGTTTGAAATTGCTGCGGGCCTAGTTCCAGACTGGGAGCCAGATGGTAGCGCAGAGTTCGCCGCTGGCTTTCTTGTGGGGTGCTTGCAGGCTGCAATTGCATCCAGGGCGAGGAATGCCCCTGCCGCGTAGTTGGTAGCGTCTAACCGGCTGTCTTCGGTGTAAAGCCAGCGCGAACCAAGATTGAATTGGCGAACAGGAGTTTCCGCCTGTGGCGCTCCACGCGCGCGGGACTATTCATTTCATGCATCCACCTGTGGGCCGCCCCCTGCCTCAGCCATTTTGCGAACAAATCAGCAATCGCGGGCAGGTGGTCATCAATGATTGCCTCTTCCACTTCGCGCTGCACTTCCACCACTTCGCCGCGGGCGTTGCGCCCGGTCACCGTTCGGATGGCCTTCCTTGGCAGACTGGAAACTGACGCTGAGGACGGCCATCGTAAGGTCTATGGCGCCTCTGCCTTTGGCGTTGCAGGAGAAGCAGTGGTACCGGCCGTCCGAGGCGTAGCTGAAGCTGGTCTGGTTTTGCTTTGGCCGGTGGATGGGGCAGGGACCGTAAAGCTCCCCGTCCTTGCGGTTTTTGAAGCGTTGCAGGTCTATGCCGAGCGTCTGGGCGACGGACGGCAGGGGAAGGGAGCGCAGACTGTCGTATTGGTTCATTCGAATCCTCCTTGTGAACTCGGTTCAGGCCGAGGGCGCAAGTGGAGTTTTCTGTAGCATAGCAACGAATAGTACTGTAGAATAAAGGATTGCGTTAGGCATTATGAAACGGAAATGGATATTGGGAGTTCTGGGTGCGCTCCTAGTTGGCGCGCTTGGTAGCGGAATTTGGGACATTGCGCTCAAACCTGCATTTCAATGGTCCGGGCGCACCATTCTCACCGCTGCAACACTCGGCTCTTCTGCTATTAAAGACTCTATTTATCGCGAGGCTGCTAGAGGGCATCATGAAGCAGGTGTTATGTTCATTATCAGTGGCCTCGCCGCTTTCTTACTTACATTACCTGCAGTGTTTTTGTTCACTCTAATAAGATTAAAGTATCGTGCCGAGAGACTTTGGCGAACACCTAAGGAACGTCGGCCGCCGCCAACACTAGCCAAGATACGTTTAGCCGTACGTGTAGGCTATGGATTGATCCTGGTACTTTCTATTGATATGGGGTTCCTTTTCATCGATATCCTTAAGCTCTCACAAGCCAATCAAGCGTACACGTATTTTAACCAATCATTTACTATCTGTGAACCTTACATGGACGACAGAACTTCACGATTGATTAAATCGCGCTTCGCTATGGTCGAAGGCAGGGCCGATTATCTAAACGTCATGGAGGATCTCAAGAATATAGCTTGGTCGGCGCATCAAAAGTTACCCAAGTATATCGCATGGTGACAATTTTTCAATATCGTCGGTGGTTGGCACGCCGGGCCGTTTAGTTGTTTTGCAGATATTCCAATCACTCGATAATCTCATTTACTTTACCGAACTACTTCCATCGGCGGTGAATCGTGAGACAATACCGCAGACTGGCCGAACATGCTTCGGACCGGTCGAACGCTAAGGAGGCGGGAATGCCCGCAATTTCGAGGAGAGAGTTTTTCAAGAATACGGCGACGGGGGCCGCGGTGGCCGGGATCCTGTCCGCGGGCGCACGGGAGTTGCGCGCCAATCCGCTGGGCATGCCAATCGGATGCCAGACCTATCCCGTCCGGAATATGATCGCCAAGGACTTTCCCGGCACCATCAAGCAGCTTGCCGAGATCGGTTTTCAGACGATCGAACTGTGCTCGCCGGTGGGTTACGCCGACTCCGGCTTCGCCGGTCTCGCCAAATACAAAGGGGCCGAGCTGCGCAGAATGTTCGGCGATTTGGGGGTCAAGTGCGAGAGCTCGCACTTCGACATCGGGGAGTTGCGGAAGGATCTCGCGGGCAGAATTGCCTGGGCAAACGATCTCGGCTTGACGCAAATGATGGTGCCCAGTCTGGACGGGCCGCGGAACCCGACCATGGACGATGTGAAGCGGGCCGCCGAGGAATACAACAAGATGGGCGAGCAGTCGGCCAAGGCTGGCATCCAGCAAGGTCTTCACAATGAGGGGTTCGAGCTTTCCATGGTGGGCGGCAAGCGGACCTATGACCTCTTGCTCGACCTGCTCGATCCGAAGCTGGTCAAGTTCCAGTTCCAGGTTTCCACGATCAGCAGGGGCTACGACGCGGCCGAGTACTTTACGAAGTACCCGGGGCGCTTCGTTTCGATGCACGTGCAGGACTGGTCGGCGGTAACCAAGCAAACAATGGCGGTGGGGCAGGGCACGCTCGACTGGACGAAGATCTTTACGGCGGCAAAAACGGGCGGGCTCAAGAATTACTTCGTCGAAATGAACCTGGACTTGATGAAGGCCAGCGTTCCCTTCCTTCGCCAGCTCCATGTTTGACGAGGTCTGAGGAAACGGCTTGCAGGATGATGTCCTGAGTCTGTTGGCGGCTCGAAAGGGCCATTTCTTGTTGGAGTCCGGCCACCATGGCGACTTGTGGCTGGACCTTGAGTTGTTGTGTTTGCGGCCCCGGCTGGTACAACCCGCCGCCGTCGAACTGGCGGAGCGGCTGTCGGTACATGGCGTCGACGCCGTCTGCGGTCCCCTCGTGGAGGGCGCGTTTGTGGGGCTTCTGGTGGCGGCGGAGCTTGACGTTGACTTCTCGTATTCCGAGCGGTTTCGCGCAGCCGGCGGAAGATAGGCTATTTCCGGCGGGATACCGCATTCCCGGCGCTCTTCACAGCAGCGTTCGGAACAAGCGTGTCGCGATTGTGAGCGATGTGGTGAATGCCGGTTCAGCGGTGCGGGGAACGTTCGCGGCTTTGGTGGCTTGTGGAGCGACACCGGTCGCGGTTGGCGCTTTGGTGGTCCTTGGCACGGCGGCCTCCGAGTTCGCGTCCTCCAGGAACCTGGTGTTGGAGAGTATTGCGGCGCTTCCCAATAGTTTGTGGACGCCCTCGGAATGCCCGTTGTGTGTTTCGGGCGCAATGTTGGAGAATGTTGGAGGATTCACAGGCTGAAGCCTGTGCGAAGCCTGTGCTACCAGGAGGCATTTATGATCGTTCCGCTGACGCCTGTGCGGTGCTTATACCGGGGCGTCGATCTATATGGAAAGAAAGTCGGCGTGGTATCGGGCGCCAGCCGCGCGACGTACGCCCAGTTCGGCGAGCGTTGTGAACGGCTGGCCGCCGGGATCGTCGCCGAAGGCATCCTGCCGGGCGACCGGGTGGCCTATTTGAGCTTCAACAATAACGCGCTGCTGGAAGGCTATTATGGCGTGGTGCTGGCGCGCGGGGTGGTAATGCCGCTGAACGTCCGGCTGACGCCCCTGGAACTGGTCGCCATACTGAACCACTCCGAAGCCAGAATGCTGATCTTCGAAAACGATTTTACGCCGCTGGTGGAGCACATTCGCAAGGCGTGCCCAGCCATCGCGCGGTATGTCGGCATCACTGAGGCGGGCGACGAGGCGGGTCCGCTGGCGGATTTCACGTATGAGGAACTGCTGGCGCGCGGACGGATGGAGCGGCCCGACGTATTTTCTTTCGACGAAAACGCCATCGCGGAGCTGTTCTACACCAGCGGCAGCACGGGTACGCCCAAGGGGGTGATGCTGTCGCACCGCACGCTGTACCTGCACGCCCTGGCGGTGGCCGGCACGTTCAATCACGACGATACGGCGGTGGAACTGCATACCATCCCGTTGTTCCACGCCAACGGGTGGGGCCGGCCGCAGGCCTCCACCATGATGGGTCTCAGGCAGGTGATGGTGCGGCGGTTCGAGCCGTCGCTGGTCTTCCGGCTGATTCAGGAGGAGAAGGCCACGGCCATGTCCCTGGTGCCGACCATGGCGAACGCGCTGCTGAACGCGCCGGATATGGGGCAGTTCGATCTCTCCAGTCTGAAGGAGATTCACGTGGGCGGCGCGGCGGCCTCGCCGGAGCTGATCGGGCGCCTCGAACAGGCTTTCCACTGCGCGGCCATGGGCGGCTACGGACTCACGGAGACATGTCCGGTAGCCAGTTCGGCACGGCGCAAGGGGACCGTGGAGTACGCCGATGAAGCCGACCGTCTGGGGCACCAGGCGATGGCCGGGTGGCCGATACCGGGGGTGGAGATCCGGGTGGTGGACCTCAACATGAAGGACGTTCCGCGCGACATGCAAACCGTGGGCGAGGTGGCGATCCGCGGCGACGGAGTGATGGACGGCTACTACAAAGACCCGCAAGGCACCGCCGCGGTGATGACCGGCGGCTGGTTTCATAGCGGCGACATGGCGGTGTGGGACGAAGAGAACTACATCCACATAGTGGACCGGAAGAAGGACATCATCATCAGCGGCGGGGAGAATATCTCTTCGCTCGAAGTGGAGAAGGCCATTTTCG
>PKYZ01000128.1 GCA_003132865.1 Bryobacterales bacterium | reverse complement strand
GGTCTGCCCCACTAAATGGCCAGTCTAGTGACAGGCTGAAAACAGGCTGGAGCCGCACGATGCTAGATTGAAATGAGATATGCGAGCTTGCTGCTTTCGAGCGCTGTTGTTGGCGGTCGCGTTGTCGATGGGCATTCGCGCCCAGGAGAAAGGGATCGAGCCGGATTGGGACATCCGGCCGGTGCTGAAGGAAATCGCCGCGCACGCGCAGCGCATGGTTCCGGTGCTCGAACAGATCGACGCCAAGGAAATGGCGAAGAACGGCGCGCCGGATACCTACATCACGCAGCTCAATGGGAGTAAGGTGCAGGCCAAGGCGCTGGCCACCGAAGCGCTGGCGCTGGCGAATTCGCCCGACAAGCTTTCGGCCGATCTGGCCACTTTCTTCCGCATGTTGTCGCTCGAAAAGACCCTGTTCTCCATCGAAGAGGGCATTCGCAAATACTGGAATCCGGCGGTGGCGGACCTGCTGAACAGCCAGATGGCCGAGAACGGCGCGAACCGCGAGCGCTTCCAGCGCTATATTCTGGACCTGGCAGCCACGCATGAACAGGAATGCGCCGTGATGGATCATGAAGCGCAGCGCTGCCGCGGCATGCTGGCCAAGCAGCCCAACGCCGCTCCCAAGACGGAGAAAAAGTAGCATGCCGTTCAACTGCACGATCTGTGGAGAGGAATCCACGCGGATTTGCGTGTGGTGCACCAAGGACACTTGCGCCAACCATTTATGCGCGAAATGCGGGCGGTGCAGCGATTGTTGCGAGTGCGAAGTGCCGCTGGAACCGGTGCACGCGGCGGCGCCGGTGCATGAACCCGAGCGCGTGCATGAGCCCGATCCTGTGCAGGAGCCAGACCCAGTGCACGAGCCTCCGCTGCCCGTACAGGAGCCTACGCCCATGCCCGGCGAGCCCGAGCCGCCCGTACAGGATCCTACGCCCATGCCGGGCGAGCCCGCCCCGCCCGTGCAGGAGCCCGAGCTTGTCCAGAGCGCGCCCACGGGACCCGATCTACCGGCTTGAACATGCGTATCCCTAGAGTGTTTCGCGCGGCCATGCCAACGATGGCATGCCTCCTCGTGGCCGTGGCCCGTCCCGCTACGGCCGCCGAGGCTGTCTTGAACATCAAAGATTATGGCGCCTCCGGGCGCAAATCCGACGATGCGCGCCCCGCCATTCAGAAGGCCATTGACACGGCGGGCGCGGCGGGCGGCGGCACCGTGTATCTGCCTCCCGGCGAATACACGTCGGGCACGCTACAGCTTCGGAGCCATGTGCGGGTGTTGATCGATTCGGGCGCCACCCTGTTCGCCTCGCTCGATAGCAAAGCCTTCGACAAAGCCGCGCTGCTCTACGGCGAAGGCGTGGACAACATCACCATTGAGGGGCGCGGCACCGTGGACGGCCAGGCGAGTTACATATGGCAGAGCAACGGGAACTTCGACGACGCCTACATCCGCGAGAACATGTTGCTGGCCAAGGCCCTGGGCAAGCCGTTGATGCGGTCCTTTCCGGCGGGCTTTCCGACGGAGCAGATGTACCCGCACCTGATCTTGCTGCTGCGCTGTAAAGATGTGCGCATCGCCGGGTTGTCATTCGTGCGTTCGCGAAGCTGGACGATCAACCCGTACGCCTGCGAGCGCCTGACGATTGACGGCGTCTACATCCAATCGAGCCTGAAGGACGCGGTGTGGGCCGATGGCATCGACCCCGACGGATGCAAAGACGTGCGCATCTCCAACAGCACCATCGAGACCGGCGACGACGCCATCGTGTTTTATTCGTCCAATATCTGGGGTCCGGCGCTGCCTTGCGAGAACATCACGGTCACGAATTGCCGGCTTTCGTCGGCCTCGAGCGCCGTGAAGTTCTGCGATGGAAACATGAATTGCATCCGGCATGTGACGGTGGATAACACGGTGATCACCGGATCGAACCGTGGCATCGCTTTCATGGTCTTCGACGGCGGATATGTGAGCGATGTGGTGCTCTCGAACCTGACCATCGAGTGCCGCCGCCACGATTGGTTCTGGTGGGGCGACGGGGACCCCATTCACTTCAACATCAAGCGGCGCAGCGAGGTGGACGGCACGGCGCGCGCCAATGAGCCGCCGGCGGGGTCGATTCGCAATGTGCTGATCCAGAATGTGGTGGCGCACGGGCAGGGAACTTCGATGATCCACGGGCATCCGGATAGCTGGCTCGACGGCGTCAGCCTCGATAACATCAAGCTGTTCGTTTCGAACGATCCGGACTCGCCGTTGCAGAAGACGGTGGATGCCATGCAGGTCCGCTGGGCGCGCAATTTGAAGCTGAAGGACGTGGAAGTGATCTGGGACAAGCCGGCGTCGGCGAAGTGGCAGAGCGCGCTGCGGGTCGATGATGCGCAGGATTTGGAACTGGATGGCTTCAGGGGGAAGCCGGAGGGGACCGGCGCGGCTGCCGTCGCATTCACGAATGTGGATGGCGCGACGGTGCGAAATTCGAACGCCGCTACGGGCACGGAGTTGTTTCTGAACATCGCGGGGGCCAGGAGCCGTGGCATTCGAATGATTGGGAACGATTTGGGTGGGGCTAAGGTTCCGTATCGTGTGGGCGCGGGTGTGAAGAAGGATGCCGTAGTGCGTTTGGCGCCGTAGCCGCGCTGGTCAGGAACGCAGGTGGGGCAGGCATTCCTGCGGCCGACGTCCACGTCGGCCTGCGCGGGCTTCGATATGGCTGATTCCCTGCGCGAAGGGCGGGTCATCGAGGACCCGCGCACGGTCGAAAACCCACGGTAAGTTATTGAAAGCCCGTCCGGGCGGCCTGAGAGGCNNCCAGGGCTTCTAGACTAGCACGGCCTATCTGAGTTTTTGTTCGCAACGCGCAAGCGCGGCTGCGATCCGCTCCGGGTTTTCGGCAATCAGCCGGTGAAGGTCGCCAGCGCCGCCAAGAACGTAACCATCACCAACAAGGGCACGACCAGTGTCACCATGGGCGCGATTACTTTAAGCGAGACCACGGACTTCGCCATTTCCTCGAATGCCTGCCCGCCGTCGGGTAGCACCTTGGCGCCCACCGCAAGTTGCATCGTCGACCTGACCTTTAAGCCGCAAAGCACCGGGACGAAGAAAGGCGTTTTGCTGATCAACGACAGCGATCCCACCAGTCCGCAACTGGTAGGCATGAGCGGGACCGGCACCAGCACCGTTACCTTTAGTCCCGCGTCCGTGACCTTCGCCGCGCAAACCGTGGGCACTACCAGCAGCGCCACCAAGATCACGCTCACCAACAAGACCACCGCCGCCATCACTCTGGGCGCGCATGCCGTATCCGCCAGCGGTCCGTTTCTGACCACCGCCACCACCACCTGCACCAACAACAAGGTCGTGGCGATTAATGGCACTTGCTTTATCTACGCCGAATTCCAGCCCACTGCCAGCGGCTATGCGACAGGTATGGTGACCGTAACGAATAGCGATGCGACCAGCCCGCAGACCGTGGACTTGGCGGGGATCGGGACTTTGATCAAGTTCAATCCATCGGTGGTCAACTTCGGAATCGTAGCCGTCGGGATTCCGGTCTCCGGCACGGTCACCATGACCAACGTGGGCCCCACCACGGTGACTCTCCCGGCCGCGACCAGCAACGGAGGCATCCTTGGCAAAGACTTCAGTGCCAGCGGGAGTGAGCCCCCTTGTGGAGGGTTGCTGGCCCCAGAGGGTACCTGTATGTTCACGGTGTTCTTCACTCCTTCCATCGTTGGAAGCGAGTCGGCAACCTTCCTGGTATTCGACTCCAGTGTGGGCAGCCCGCAAGACCCCTTCTCTTCGCCGCCGAGCCCCGGGCTCGGCGGCTTTCTTGCGTGTGCCGAGTCACTTGCTTCCGCCGCCCGCCAGTTTGTCCCCTCCGCGATAACGCGCGGCTTTCTCCGGATGGCCCGACTCGTCATACAGGGTCGCGAGATCCAGGCGAGCCGCCTGCAGCCAACCGATCGAGGGGCTGGTTTGCTTGCCGATGATCTCATAACCGGCCAGAAGGTGAGTTTCCGCCTCACCGTAGCGGCGCTCGCGCAAGAGCGTGCGTCCCAGCCTGAGCTGCGCGACGCCGGTGTTCAGGTGATCGGCGGAAAGCGCTTCTGTGAAGCGCACGATTACTTCCCTGAGTAGCTGCTCGGCACGGGCGTACTGCTTCCTTTCCAGGTACACGCCGCCCAGATTACTCAACGCGATGGCGACCGAATAATGGCGGTCGCCATTCACCGCGCGATAGATATCCACCGCGCGGCGGAATCGCGCCTCCGCCTCATCCAGTTTTCCGCGCTTCAGATCCACGTTTCCCAACTCGTTGAGCGCCAGCGCAACCCGGTTGTGCATCGTCCCGTAGACCCGCTCCTGAATGGCGAGCGACTGTTGCAGCACGTCTTCCGCCTCGTCATAGCGGTTTTGGCGGCCCAGCGCCTGCCCCAGGAATGTCAAGCTGGATGCGACCTCGGGATGATCCTTGCCATACCAGGATTGATTGATATCGAGCGCCTCGCGGGCGAATCCTTCCGCTTCCGAGTAATGCCCCAGGGTGTACTGGATGGCGCTGAGGTTGATCAAATCGTCGGCGACTAGCGGGTGGCGTCCGCCGTACATTTGGCGGTGCATCGCCAGCAGCCGGCGGTTCAAGGAATCGGAAATGGCGTAGCCGCCGAGGTAGAACTGCGCGTTCGCCAGCTCACTCAAGCTGTCCGCAAGGTCGGGAACTGCGCCGCCCGGCGCGGATTGCAGCCGGATGGCTTCCTCAAGCATCGTTACGGCCTGAGGGTACCTGCCGCGGTGTTCCAGCACCTTACCCAAGGCGGACGTGGCCCTCGCCACGGCCGGGTCGTTGGCCGGCAGGACCAAGCGGCTCATTTCGAACCCATCGCGGATCAGCCGTTCGGCTTCTTCGAGTCGCGCTTGGCTGATTCGCAGCAGACCTAGCGCCACCAGGCTCTCCGCCACTTCGGGGTGGTCGCGGCCATAGATCGCCCGGCGCCGCTCCAGGGCGGTACCGAGCAGCGCGTCGGCCCGATCCAGTTTGCCCAGCTTCTGGTAGATGCCGCCGAGCGTCTGATAGAGTTCGGCCTGCACGGCGGGCTCCCGATCGAGGATGCGCGCCTCTTCGACGCCCCGATCCAGCAGCGTCACCACGCGCAGACTATCGGCGGGGCCGGCAGCTTGATCGCCGAACAGGTTGAGCATGAAGCGCTGGATGCGTTGTGTGCGAGCCGCCTCGGCCAGAGTACGGTTACGCGCCGCCGCCAACCTCACCGTGAAGAAGACGACCAGGCTGGCGACGATCGTGAGCACTACAGCCGCCGCGGTAACAGAGCGCCGGTTGCGGCTGGCGAACTTGCGCAGCCGGTAGCGCGCATTGTCCGGCCGCGCTTCCAGGGGCTCGGCGTTCAGGTAATGGTCGACGTCTCGAATCAGGGCCTCCACCGATCGGTACCTGCGCTGGGGGTCCTTGTGCATGGCGGTGATGCACAGCACGTCCAGGTCGGCCCAGGCCGTCTTGCCGGCGGGGGCAATTCGCGGGCTCGTGCCAGCCACTTCAGCCGTCCGTCTGGCCGCCGCCGACGGTTTATCCGGTTGGCGCTCTGCGATCATCGCGCCGGCTTCGGCGGGCGTCCGGTTGGACAGGTCGAACGGAAGCCGGCCGGACAGCAATTCATAGAGGATCGCTCCCAGCGAGTAAACATCCGTGTAGACCCCCACCGGGCCGCCGCGAACCTGCTCGGGCGCAGCGTAGGCCGGCGTCATCAGCCGTAAGCCCGTGAGGGTCTGATCCGCCGGCTTGTCCAGGACGTCGAGTTGTTTGGCAATGCCAAAGTCGAGCAGCCTGACGGTTCCGTCGGGTTTCACGAGGATGTTCGACGGCTTCAGGTCGCGGTGGATGATGGCATGCTGGTGGGCGTGTTGCACGGCCTCGCACACGGAACGAAACGATTGGAGGCGCTGCCGGATGGATAACCCGCGTTGCCAGCAGTACTCGGTCAGCGGGAGGCCGTCGACATACTCCATGACGAACCACGGGGTTCCGTCGGCGAGGGTATCCGCGTCGTAGAGCCGCGCGATGGATGGATGATTCAGTTGCGCGAGCGTGCGCTGCTCGCTGAGGAAGCGTTCGCGGCGGGCGGGAGAGAGCCAGGCGTCACGCAGGATCTTGATGGCGACCAGACTGCCGAGATCGTCGCGCTGGGCGAGGTACACCACGCCCATGCCGCCCTCGCCGAGCACGCTCCCGATGTGATACGGGCCGAAGTCCTTGGTGGCGAATGAAGGAGAAGCTCCGTTGCCGACGATGCGATGCGCGAGGTGGGCCACGTCGCCATCCAGCAGGGAGGCGCCTCGGGAATCCTCCTCCAGCATGGCCAGCACGTCCGCCATGAGCGCATCGTCGCCGTGGCAAGCATCCTTCAGGAAGGTATGACGTTGGTGCTCGGGAAGGTCCGCCGTTTCGTGAAACAACGTTTGAATGCGATGCCAACGTGCGCTGTCCATTTTGATTTCCCAGAGAAGGGCGGCAAGTCAGCCCGCGCGGCGGAGCTCATTTGCCAGCCACGCCTTGGCCGCCCGCCAATCGCGGAGAACGGTGGCTTCGGACACGTCCAGCAGCGCCGCGGTTTCGCTGACGTCCAGGCCCCCGAAGAAGCGGCTTTCCACGAGCATCGCCTGGCGGGGGCTCATGCGCGCCAGATCGTCCAGTGCGGTGTCCAGGGCCAGCAGGTCGTCTCCGCACGATGCCGCCTCGTCCAGTGAATCGTCGAAGACAACCATCAAGACTCCCTCGCTCCCACCGCGCTTGTGGGCGTGCCGGCGGCGGGCCGCCTCCACCAGGAGTTGCCGCATGGCGCGCGCGGCAATCCGTTTGAAGTGCAGGCGGGAGGTGTCGGCCAGATGCGGTGAGTTCGCCAGCTTCAGCCAGGCTTCGTGAACCAGCGTGGTGGGGCTGAGGGTGGCGTTCGGGTCGCGGCGTTTCACGCTGGAGGCCAGGCGGCGCAGTTCCTCGTAGGTCAGGCTGAAGAGATGGTCCAGCGCGCGCCTTTCCTCCGGGGTGGCGCCGAGTTCGCCGGGATCGAATCCGTGTGCTGTTCCAGTATTTCGAAAGCGCATGACGGTTTTCCCGGCGCGTTTGCGCAATGCGTAGTAGGTCCACTGCCCGCAGGCATGTACGAGTGGTGAAGAGCTGCCTTTCGGAATGCTATCACCGGAGGGGGCACGCGGGCAAGTAATGGGCGTTCTACATCCAGGAGGGATAATGCTGTCTACACGATTCTTGCGGAGGGCCTTGGCCGTATTGCCAGCCACTCTGCTCTTGGCCGCGGCCACCTCCGCTGCCCATGCGCAAACCTTCGAGACGGTGCCTGCGCTATCCTTCACCAAGACGTTTGGCGGCGCGAATCCGCTGCCGCAGGTCGTGACGGCCGCCAGCACCGGGACCCAGTTCGACGTCGACGCCACAGCCTCGACCACAACGGGCGGTTCCTGGCTGCAGATCTCCCCCTCCGGCGGTGTTTATGTCACACCCGCAGTCTGGGTGGTCAGCGTGAATCCCTCGGTTTCGCTGGCTGCGGGCACCTACAGTGGACAGATCGTATTCGCCGAGTATTCCGCCGGGACTCCGACCCTGACAGTGCCCGTGAGCCTGGTCGTCAGGGCGGCGGGCGCGGCATTCTTCGACGATATGGCCGGCCAGGTCAGCTTTTCCATGGTTACGAGCGGCGCTCCGCCACCGCAGGCCATTCAGATCCGAAACGGGGCAACCGGGACGTTGCATTGGACCGCCACAGCGACCATTGCCGATGGCGGCAGTTGGCTCACGCTCAGCGCGACGTCCGGGACGGCGCCCTCGCCGGTTTCGGTGGGGCTGGCGCCCGCATCGCTGCCCGGCGGCGGTGTCACCGCGGGAACCTGGGTCGGCCAAATCTTGTTCAAAACCACGGGCTGCAGCGTCACCGTGCCAGTGAGAGTGTCGGTGGGACCCAACGTCTTTAGCCAGGTGAATCCCCTCGACTTCACCATGCCCTTTGGCGGAGCCAGCCCGCTGCCGCAGGTGTTGACCATTGCCAGCACAGGTTCCAGCTTTGACTTTTATACTGAGCTGGTGGCTACCGGCAATGGCGGCAACTGGCTGCAGACTAATCCTTCCTCAGGCGTATACACCACGCCCGGGGCAGTAACTGTGAGCGTCGTGAACGCCTCCGCGCTGCCGGCGGGAACTTATACCGGGGAAATCGTTTTCTTCGAATACTCCACCAACACCCTGGCGATGACGGTGCCCGTGACCTTGACCGTCGCGGCGACGGACGGCACATTTTTCGACAACCTTCCCGGCGGGCTGAGTTACTTCATGACCGCGGGCGGCGGCCTGTCGGCTCAGACCGTTGAGATCCGCAATGGCGGCGCCGCGACACTCGATTGGACCGGATCGAAGAGCACCGCGGACGGCGGGAAGTGGCTGACGTTGTCCGCCGCCAGTGGTACGGCGCCTTCGATAGTAACCGTGGGAATCACGACTCAAAAGCTGCCCGGCGCGGGACTGATTGCGGGTACTTACTGCGGCCAGGTGGAATTTCAAACCACCGGTGACGCGGGCACTATTCCCGTGTGCGTCGTCGTGGGGCCCAATGTGTTCCGGCAGGTGAATCCGATCGCCTTCACCATGCCGGAGGGCGGCGCGGACCCGCTGCCGCAGGTGCTGACCATCGCCAGCACCGGCTCCGCCTTTGACTTTTATACCGAAGTCGTAGCGACCGGGACGGGCGGCAGTTGGCTGTCGATTAACCCGTCCTCCGGAGTATTCGCCACGCCCGGAGCCACTACAGTGAGCGTGAACGCCTCTACGCTGCCGGCGGGAACTTATACCGGAGAAATCGTTTACTTCGAATACTCCACCAACACCATGGCCCTGACCGTGCCGGTGACCTTGACCGTTGAGGCGCCAGGCAGCGCATTCTTCGACACCCTTCCCGGCGGCATGAGCTTCTTCCTCATTGCGGGCGGCAATCCGCCGCCCCAAACCCTGCAAGTCAGAAACGGCGGCACTGGAACGTTGAGTTGGACTGCGTCGGTGAACACCGCGGATGGCGGCAACTGGCTGAGCGGGTCGCCCCTCAGTGGGACCGCGCCGGCGACGGTGAGCGTGTCGATCACGGCCGCGTCCCTGCCCGGCGGGGGGCTGATTCCGGGGACTTACTGCGGTCAGGTGGTGTTTCAGACCGCGGGCGACGTGGGCACGGTTCCCGTATGCGTGGTGGTGGGGCCCAATGTGTTCGTGCAAGTGAATCCGCTGAGCTTCACCATGCCGGTGGGCGGCGCGAACCCGCTGCCGCAGGTAGTGACCATGGCGAGCACCGGTTCCGCCAATTTCGACTTTTATAGTCTGTCCGTGGCCACTGCCACGGGCAGCAGTTGGCTGAGAATCAGTCCTTCCTCAGGCGTGTTCAGCACGCCCGGAGCCTTTACGGTCAGCGTGAGCGCGTCCACGCTCGCTGCGGGAATCTATACCGGAGAGATCGTCTTCTCCGAATACTCCACTAACACCATGGCGATCACCGTGCCGGTAACTTTGACTGTTGCGGCATCGACCAGCGCTTACTTCGACAACCTTCCCGGCCAATTGAGCTATTTCCTGAAACCGGGCGGTAGCCCGCCAGCGCAGCCCTTGCAGATCAGAAACGCGGGAACCGGGACATTGAAATGGACCGGGTCCCAGACCACCGCGGACGGCGGTAAGTGGCTAAGTCTCTCTCCGGCGAGTGGGACCGCTCCTACGGCGGTGAGCGTGTCGATCGCGCCTGCTAATTTGCCCGGCGGGGGACTCGTGGCAGGTACCTTCTGCGGCCAGTTAGTATTTGTGACCACGGGCGACACGGCCACGGTACCGGTGTGCGTGGTGGTGGGACCGAACGTTTTCAACCAGGTGAATCCGCTGAGCTTCACCATGCCGTTTGGCGGTGCCAACCCGCTGCCGCAGGTGCTCAGCATCACGAGCACCGGCGCCAATTTCGACTTTTATACCGCATCTGTGTCCACCGCCAAGGGCGGAAGTTGGCTGCAGGTCAGTTCCACGTCCGGCGTGTTCAGCACGCCCGGAGGCTTTACAGTTAGTGTGAACGCCTCCACGCTGGCGGCCGGTACTTATACGGGCGAAATCGTTTTCTCCGAATATTCCACGAACACTATGGCGATCACGATACCGGTGACTCTAACCGTTGCATCGTGCGGTGCGTTCTTCGACAACGTACCGGGCCTGATGAGTTTCTCGTTCGTGCCCAGCAGCACCGATCCACCGTCCCAGACCGTGCAAATCCGCGCCGCCGGATGGGGAGCATTGCATTGGACCCTGACCATCACCACATCGGATGGCGGCGCCTGGTTAAGTGCGTCGGCGCATAGCGGGACGGCGCCTTCAACCGTTACCGTGGGAGTCGTGAACTCGGCCCTGCCGGGAGGTGGACTCATAGCGGGGAATTTCAACGGCCAGTTGCTGTTCCAATCGCTGGGCGGCAATTTCAGTATTCCCGTGACCGTAGTGGTGGGACCCAACGTCTTCAGTCCGGTAAGTCCTCTGAACTTCGCCATGGCCCTCGGCGGGACGAATCCGACTGCGCAGAACTACACGGTAGCGAGCACCGGCACAGCTTTTGACTTTTATAATGTGGCCGTGGCGGGCGGGAAAGGCGGCTCCTGGCTGACGAGCACTCTCTCCACAGGCGTGTACGCAACGCCGCAGACCGCTATGGCCAGCGTAAGCGCGTCCGCGCTGCCGGCGGGTATTTATACCGGGGAAATCGTCTTCTTCGAATACTCCACGAACACCATGGTGCTGGCGGTGCCGGTGACTCTGACGGTTACCGATCCGCATGTGCCGGCGACCATCGCGGCTACCGGCGGAACGCCGCAGAGCGCCACCGTCGCCAAAGCTTTCGCCGCCGATCTGGTGGCGACCGTGCAGGATTCCGGGGGCAATCCCGTATCCGGCGTGCTGGTGACGTTCAACGCTCCCACCAGCGGCGCCAGCGGGACCTTCGCCTGTTCCGGTAACACCGCCATCACCAACAGCGCGGGCGTAGCGACTTCGCAAGTGTTCACGGCCAACACGGTAGCGGGCAAATACACGGTGACCGCTACGGGCGCTGCCCTTACCACCAATCCAGGCTTCGCGCTGACTAATAAATCCGGACCGCCGGCTTCCATCGCGGCCACCGCCGGGACCCCGCAAACAGCGACCGTCAACACGGCCTTCGCTACGCAACTGGCTGCGACCGTGAAGGACACCTACGGCAACCCCGTGGGCGGCGCGACCGTGACTTTCAACGCTGCGGCCAGCGGCGCCAGCGGGACCTTCGCGGGCGGCGTGAATACGGCGACTACCAACGCGCAAGGTGTGGCCACTGCCCCGGTGTTCACGGCCAACACCACAGTGGGCGCCTACACCGTCACGGCGACGATAGGGACGCACACCACCAGCCCCGGATTTGCGCTGACCAATCAGCCGGGAGCGCCGGCTGCAATCACGGCGACCGGTGGGACGCTGCAGACCGCCAAAATCAATACAGCGTTCGCCACAAATCTGGCGGCGACTGTGGTGGACGCATTCGGCAACGTGGTGCCCGGCGCGACCGTGACCTTCAACGCTCCTGCCAGCGGCGCCAGCGGGACCTTCGCCGGCGGCGTGAACACAGCTACTACCGACAGTCAAGGTGTGGCAACTGCGGCGGTGTTCACGGCCAACACCACAGCCGGCAGTTATGCGGTCACAGCGACGGCCGGAACGGTTACCACCAGCCCTGGCTTCGCGCTGACCAATCAGGCGGGAACACCAGCTTCGATCAAAGCGAGCAGTGGAACCCCGCAAACCGCGACCGTCAACACGGCCTTCGCCCAGCACCTGGCGGCGACGGTGAAGGACGCCTTCGGCAACCCCGTGGCTGGCGTTACGGTGACCTTTAACGCCCCCGCCAGCGGTGCCAGCGGGACCTTTGCTGGCGGCGTGAATACGGCCAAAACCAGCAGTCAAGGTGTGGCAATCGCACCCGTCTTCACGGCCAACGGAACGGTTGGCAGCTACACGGTAACGGCGAAACTAGGGACGCTCACCACCAACCCAGGCTTCGCTCTCACAAATCAGGCGGCGAATTGATCGGGCGCGCTAACAGCCGGAGCGTGGGCGGGCGGGCGGAGGCCCCGTCCCTCTTTTGACCAGCGCGTTGTACCATTAGCGTAATGCCGCAGTCCGACTGGTATTCCGATACCGATCCACGCGCGCTGGAAGTGTTCCTGGAATGCCAGCGGCGGATGACCGCCTCGGAGAAGGTGAACGGGATGCTCGGCCTGACCCGCATGGTGTTTGAGACGGCGGAGGCCGAAGTGCGCCGGCAGCATCCCGGCATTGACGAGCGCGAGGTCTTTCTGCGTACGGCCGCCCGCCACCTGGACCGCGAGACGATGATGCGGGTCTACGGATGGTACCCCGAGAGCGCGGACGCATGAGCGATTTCGGGCAAGCCTTGCATGCTTTGGTCGAGGCGCTGGGCAGCAGCGCGATTCCCTATCTGATCGGCGGCTCGATGGCCAGCGGTATTCACGGCATTTACCGGACCTCGTTGGATGTCGACCTGGTGGCGGCTATCCATCCCGGACAGATCGCACGCTTTATCCAAGAACTGGGCGGCGAGTTCTACGCGGACGCCGGCATGATGCGCGACGCACTCGAATCCGGGCGCTCCTTCAACCTGATCCACTTCGCCAGCAGCTATAAGTTCGATATCTTCCCGCTATCATCCGACCCATTCCACCAATCGCAGTTTTCGCGGCGTGAGATGAGAGACATCGTACTCGGCGACGCGAGGCTCGCCGTGCCCGTGGCCACCGCCGAAGATACTCTGCTCATGAAGCTGGTCTGGTACCGCGATGGCGGCGAGGTTTCCGAGCGGCAATGGAACGATGTCCGCGGCATTGTCGCCGTGCAGGGGCAGCGCCTCGACCGCGACTATCTGCGCCAGTGGGCAGCGTATTTGAAAGTTGCGGACCTGGTGGACGCCGCGCTTCAGCGGGCGGGCTGACACCGCTCACTCGACGACTTGGAATTCAATCCACGAGCTGGCGGTGCGCGGAGTCTTGCCGCGGCGATCCGTCGCCATGGCTTGCAGGTAGTAATGACCCGCGGGCAGGGAACTGCTCAGCCGCAATTCTCCGCCCACCGCGCGCCCGTCTGCGCCCGGAGCGGGGGCGACTGAAACCGGATTGTTCAAGATCGGGGTGCGGTCGCGATAGAGCTGGACTTGCGTATCGAATCTGCCCGGCGAAACGGCGCCGCGGCCATCTTTATCTGTTTCGATACGGAATGCGAACGCCAGCCGGCTGCCGGCGCGGAACTCGCGCAGAGCGGAAGACACGTCGTTGAACCGGTTCTCGCCAGGTGCGGAGACGTCGTCGATCAATGGCGTTGTCAGGGCTAGGTGCCGTTTCTTCAGATCCGGAATATCGATGTATTGCCCGGCGGATCCGGAGGCGCGCGAGGTGCTATCCAGAACGCACGCGCGGATCTGGTAGGGGCCGGCCTGTTTCACCGGAACATCCAAAGTAAACAGCAGCCCGTCCTTGCGCAATTGCTTCAGTTTGTCGTCGTTGGCGTCGATCGTAATATGGCGGCTGAGACTGGCCAACGGATCGACGCCATAACCGGAAGCCAGGATGACCAGATCGAGCGCCGCATACTGGATGCCGTAAAGATCCGTGCGGAAAGTAATATCGCGCGGATCGACATACAACAGGTTATGCACCACCGTTTGGCCTTTGGCGGTACGCCGGTACAGGGCTGTCATGCGCACATGCAAGTCCGACTTATTGAAGAGGGACTGGACGGTTGCCATCATCTGAGCCTGGCGGGTCGCATACTTGGGGCGCGCCGCTTCGTCGGTCTCGCCGAAGAATCCGGAGCGGGAATGGGCCCGCAGGCCGTGGCAGTTCACCGTTACCTTGATCGAATGGTAATCGGCCTTAGACGCCGGATCCCCGGTGCCGATGTTATCCGGCGCCTTGAAGCCGATCAGATAATATCCCCGCTGCTCCTCTTCGATGCGTTGGAGGGCATCGCTCAAACCGTTGCCGTTCACGGTGGCGAAGCCTCCGGTGTCTTCGGCAAGCTGCAGAAGTCCTTGTTGGGATAGCTCGAGGGCGCTGAGTTTCTCCGGCTCCAGATACACCAGGCCGCGCGCATCCACGGTGTAGACGACGGCCCCCGCGCGATTGGCCTTGTCGATGAGGCGGCGGAACCTGGTAACCAATTCGTCGTTGCGAAAGGTCTGGACGGACGAGCCGGGAAGATTGACCCCCGGCAGGGCTAGGCCATCCGAGAAGAAGACCACCGCCTTGCGGCCACCCACCGGCCGTAACTCATCCAGAAGTTGGCCCAACGTGTCGAGCGCGCCGCCGGTGGCGTTCATCCGGGTGTAGGCTGTTTCATTGGCCTCGTCCGTGCGCTGTGCCTGAGCCACTCCGGGGGGACCGTTGGGCGCGGCTGTAGTTCCGTACATCACCATGTTCATCATCTGAGTCAGGCGGGGAATTTCGGGCTCAAACGGGTTGACCAAGCCGAGGCCGCGCGGATTCCAGCGCAGATTCTCGACGGCGGCTTGAAGAACGCGCTTGTCGGACGTGAATTGCTGGAAGACGCTGTTGCCGCGGCCAGTCTCCCACAGGGCCACCAGATCGCCTGGCTGCATCTGCTCGTCGATGAACTTACGCAAGGTCTGGCGCACGGAGTGCATGCTCTCGAACGAGAGGCTCAAATCGTCCACCACCAGCACCATGCTGCGGCGCACGTCCTCGGGTTTGAGCACGTCCGCGGGATTGGCGGACGGAAGCGGCTTGCGCAACGCCTGCGGAGAGAGGCCGGGCCGGTTCACGTCCGGGGAATCCAGGTGAACGTAGGAGAAGTTCGTAATCGGTTGCGGTTTGCCGTCGACCAGGACCTGGAAATCGCCGGGCTTCAGATTGGCGACTTGTTGGCCTTTCGAATCGGTGACCACGGAGTCGATCTGGACCAGCGTGGTGCCGACGCTGAATACCGTGGCGGGCAGCGGGGCGGGTTGCTGTGCCTGGAGCAGACACAGGCAAAGCAACGTCAGTACCATCCAGCGAAGCATATGTCTTGCCAGGATAGCAGAGACCGCTTCCTTACGGGGCGCCCGCCCCACCCTCTGATTGTCACTGTATTGTGCGAGACTCAATAGTTTACTTGTCTGACGGGAATGCGCAGAATGGTCCGCAACTTTTCCGGCGCCACGCGGCGCGGATCGGACAGGTAAATCTCGTGGTGCAAGCCGTCAAAACGGTGGCTTTGCCCGGCGGCGAAGGTTTCCATCTGCCGGATGGTCTCCGGCCCGGTCGTAGGGTCCGGCATGCAGCATCTGCACGCACTGGCCCTCGTTGAAGGTGGTTAACTCGACTTCTTTGAAGAGCGGGGCTCTGCCGTTTCCGGCGCCCTTTTCGGCGAGCTGCTTGCGGGCGCCTTCCATCTCGCGCTTGCCAATAAAATCGGGGGTCCGGATCAAAAGCCGCCACGACCATTTGTCCTTCGGTTCCGTAATGAACGAACGTCCCGAATCCACCCACCACAGCCCTTCGAGCTTCGAGATGCCGTAATCCCGGCCTGCAAACTTGCTTGCCATTTTGATGGTGAAAGCGACACTGTAAAGAGCACCTATGGCTTGCTGGAAAGCTTCTCCGCCAGGCGTTCCGCGGCCTGCGATTCCGAGATAGGTTGGTTGGGCAATTCGCAGGAGGACGGGCTTACGGGGCGTCGCGTAATCCGCCTTGTTGATTTGGTAAAGATCGAGCTTCGCGATGGGAGCGCGTGCCGCATTGGTCTTCATGTTCACAGCATAATCCCGCGCCGGACGTTTCTTGACAGTATTTGCGATTTTCATGCCGGTAGGCGGCTTTCCGCGAGCGCCGTTGCCCAGGCTTTGGGCGTGGCCGCGAACGTCCGGCGAAACATCTCCACGAATGCGCTGGGTTGCCGGTAGCCGGTCGCGAAGGCAGCCTGCTTGACCGAGCCGCCCGCGGCTAACAATTCCACAGCTTTCATGAGCCGGGCTTGCCTGCGCCACGTCGCAAAGTCGGTACCAACCTCGCTGCGAAACACTCGCTCGATGGTCCGCACGCTGGCGCCGGCGCTGGCGCAGAGCGAATCGAGCGACGGATTGTGCGCCTGGTTGGCGATCAGCGCCTGGGCCACGGCGAGCGCCCGCGGATCTTTGGGCAGCGTGAGGAATGTGGGAACGGAAGATGCGCCTTCGAGGTGGAAGACTATCAGATCCCGCAGCGCGCAGTGCAAGCGATTGCGGGCGCGCAGCTGTCCTATGCGGACCGCTTCTACGATCAGCTCGCGCAACAGCGGAGTCACGTGCAGCACCGTGCACGTACCGGGCAGCTTGGGGGCGAGGCCGCGCCGCAGATAGAGCGTGCGCATCGAAACTGCGCCGGGCATGCGAATGCGGTGCATGGTCCGCGCGGGAATCCAGATGGCGAATTGCGGAGGAATCAGCCAGAAGCTCTGGCCCGCGGAGACCTCCATCACGCCGCGCGTGGCGTAGATCACCTGGTCCGCGCCGTGGGCATGCTCCGGTACGCGGAAAGCGGGCGTATACTCGTAGGCCAGCGTGGAAATGGACGTGCCCGGCTTGGGATCGTAATACTCGATGTAACCTTGTCACATGAGAGATATATTATGGCGCATGGCGGGCTTTACGACAGAGCCTCCCATGGCCCAGACTGTTGTCATGGGCACTGTGAGGCGGGTATGGTGGGTTGTCGCGATGCTCGCGGCGGGCTCACTTTGGGGAGCGGAAGGGCCATCGGTCTGTGCCGGCGGCGGATACGGCGCATTGAATTTCTGGGTGGGCAACTGGAAAGTGTCGGACCCTGGTGGAAACGAGTTGGGCAGAAGTAAAATCGAGCTTGGGTTGGAAGGTTGCGAGTTGACGGAGGCTTGGGCGTCCGGCAGCAGATTTCGCGGCAGCAATGTGCATGCGTATAGCGCCGAAGACAAGCGTTGGCACCAACTCAACGTGGATAACCACGGTCACGTGCATGCGTTTGAGGGCGCGGCCAGCGATCGTGGTTTAGAGTATTCCGGCGTGAGCAAAAACGAGGCCGGAGGCGATGTCTTGAACCGCATGGACATCGTCAAAGAGAGCGCGAATCGGGTCAAGGTATGGTGGCGAAAGTCCGCGGATTCCGGGAAAACGTGGACGACTGCCTACGAAGCCATTTACAGCCGGTTGGATAACGCAAAATACGGAGGAATGATGCTGGGCACACAGAAGATCGTAGCTTTTGCGGCGGTCCGCGACCGCGACGCCGCCAGGAAGTTCTACCGCGACACGCTGGGCCTGCGGCTGGTGGGCGAGGATCAATTCGCATTGGTGTTTGACGCTAACGGGACTACGTTGCGCCTCACGCCGGTGAAGGATTGGACACCGCCCCAGTTTACCGTGCTGGGCTGGGACGTCGACGACATCGTGGCAGCGGTGACGCGTCTTCGGAGCGCGGGTGTCGAGTTCCAGCGCTACCCCTGGATGAAGGGCCAGGACGAGTTGGGCATCTGGACCTCGCCCAGCGGTCCCGAAGTGGCCGCGGTTCACGCGGGCGCGCGCGTGGCGTGGTTCAAAGATCCGGACGGCAACGTGTTGAGCGTCTCGCAGATGCCGGGACGTTGAGAAGTCGGGAGCTGCCATTCTGGCTTCTGACTCCTGACTTCTCACTTCTGCTTTTTGTGTTATGCTGGCCCGGAACGAAGGTCAGACCCGCCCCGATCCACCGCGTGCATGAGACCGAACGCCGCCATCGCCAAAGCCGTCGAAGCATTTGCCGGGAAGCGCGTGCTGGTGGCCGGCGATCTGATGCTGGACCGCTATTGGTCGGGCGAAGTGGATCGCATCTCGCCCGAGGCGCCCGTGCCCATCGTGCGCAAGGTCAGCGCGTTCGGCGTTCCAGGCGGCGCAGCGAACACCGCATGCAATGTGGCCGCGCTGGGCGCGCGGGTTATTCTTTTCGGCGTTACCGGCCAGGACGAAGCGGGCGCGGAGCTGCGCGGGATGCTGTCCAAGCGAGGCATCGATTGCGCGCACATTTCGATCGACGCGGGGCGCCCGACCACGGTGAAATTGCGAATCGTGGCGCATGACCAACAGGTCGTGCGCATCGACGATGAAGATACGGCGCCGATCGACGCCAGCCTGGGCGATGAAGTGGTGAAGCGCGCCGCGCGCATGATGCCGCGCGTGGATGCCGTCCTGGTGTCGGATTACGCCAAGGGTTTTGCGACTGCGCCGGTGGTCAAGGGGATCATCGGCGCGGCCGCGCGCTACGGCAAGCCGGTCGTGGTAGATCCGAAAGGCCCCGACTTCGAGCGCTATCGGGGGGCTACCGTACTCAAACCGAATCGGAGCGAACTGGCCATACTCACCGGGTTGTCCGCGCGCCATCACGAAGAAACGATGCATGCCGCCAGGCAACTGCTGCGCCTCGCGGGGTCGACGGCCATTGTAGTTACCGAAGGCAAAGATGGCATGACGCTGCTACGGCCGGAGGCGCCGGAGGAGCACTTTCCCAGCTTCGCCCGGGAAGTCTACGACGTGACCGGCGCCGGCGATACCGCCTTGGCGACGCTGGCTGTGGCACTGGCGGCGGGAGCCGCGCTCGGCGACGCCGTCTGGTTGGCGAACCTAGCGGCGGCCCTGGCGGTGGGCGAATCCGGCACCGTGGCCATCTCCCGCGAGAAACTCGCGAAGGCCATGGCGGGGCTGCGCCGGCGATGACAAGGATTCTGACAAATGACCAGGTGGATGGCTGGGTAGCCGAACTGCGGCGCGCCGGCCGGAAGCTGGGATACACCTGCGGCGCTTTCGATTTGCTGCATTCCGGCCACGTGGATTACCTGGCGCGCAGTCGCGGCCTGTGCGATGCGCTGCTGGTCGCGGTCAATTCGGATTGGTCGATTCGCCAATACAAAGACCCGCATCGGCCCATCTGTTCCGAACTGGAGAGGATGAGCGTGGTGGCGGCGCTGGGCTCGGTGGATGCGGTAACGATTTTGAACGACGTGCGGCCCTTGGCGCAGATTCAGCGCTGGAAGCCCGATTTCTATATCAAGGGCGGGGATTATAGCGCGCGCCAACTGCGCTCGGCGGAGGGCGTGGCGGCATATGGGGGGCAGGTCGTCACCATACCGGTCAGTCACCATGTCAGCACCAGCCAGATCATCGAGCGCGTGATGGCCGTGGAACGGCTGGCGCCACCTTCACCGGTAATCAGTGCGGCGCCGAAGGGGATTGTGTTTCTGGATCGCGACGGCACGCTGCTCAGAGAGCGTCCGTATCTCAGCGATCCGCGGGAAGCCGAGTTGCTGCCCGGCGTGGGAGAAGGTCTCGCGGAATTGCAACGGGCGGGCTACCGGCTCGTCATGGTCACCAATCAGCAAGGAATCGGTCTGGGCTATTTCTCCGTGCGCGAATTCATAGCGGTCAATACGGCGTTGTTCCGCCTGCTCGCGCCGTTTGGCGTCACCATCTCGCGTATCTACTACTGCCCGCACTCGGCGGCGGATGCCTGCGACTGCCGCAAGCCTCGGCCGGGGTTGCTGTTGCGGGCGCTGCTGGAGTTTGGCATGCCGCCAGAGCGGTGCTTCATGGTAGGGGATCGCGATGTCGATGCGATAGCCGGTGCAAACGCCGGCTGCTCAGCGGTGTTGGTGGGCGCGGGCGGTCCCGATGGACCGTGGCCCCGATTCGCCACGTTCGCGGAGGTGGCCGCGTGGATCGTAAAGAATTCCTGGCCGCCGATGAACGCGGATTAACGCGGATAAGCCATTCGTTTTATCGGCGTTCATCTGTGTTCATCAGGTGCGCCAGGAGAAGCCTGGCTGATCTAGTCCGAAGTTCCAGCACGT
>PKYZ01000923.1 GCA_003132865.1 Bryobacterales bacterium | reverse complement strand
TCAAAATCACCCCCGGTGGCACGCTGACGACGCTAGACAGCTTCTGCACCCAGAGCGGGTGCCCGGACGGTGCTCTGCCCTTCGCGGGGCTGGTTCAGGCCGCCAACGGCAACTTCTACGGGACAACATCCGCCGGCGGGGCCCACAGCCAGGGGACGGTCTTCAATGTCACCCCGGGTGGCACGCTGACGACACTATATAGCTTCTGTGCCCAAAGCGGGTGCACGGACGGCTACGGCCCCCACGCGGGGCTAGTCCAGGCCACCAATGGACACTTCTACGGGACAACGGTCGGCGGCGGGGTCTTCGGGGGTGGCACGGTCTTCGAAATCACCCCGAGTGGCACGCTGACCAGGCTACACAGCTTCGATGACGTGGACGGCCCGCGATTCCCCTACGCGGGGCTGGTCCAGGGCACCGACGGGAACTTTTACGGGACCACGATCAATGGCGTAGCCAATAGCATTGGGGCGGTCTTCAAAATCACCCCGCGTGGTACGTTGACGACGCTATACAGCTTCTGCACCCAAAGCGGGTGCCCGGACGGCGCGGATCCCTATGCGGGGCTAGTTCAGGCCACCAACGGCGACTTCTATGGGACAACAACGTACGGCGGCGGGTACGGGACAACGTACGGCGGCTACGGCACGGTCTTCAGCCTGTCTGTAGGTCTGGGCCCGTTTGTGAAAACACTGCCCACCTCCGGCAAGGTGGGAGCGGCCGTCAATATTCTGGGAAGCGATCTGACTGGCGCGACCAGCGTCAGCTTTAACGGCACTGCGGCGACGTTCACGGTTGTGTCGAGATTCTTAATCACGACCACCGTACCCGCCGGCGCGAGCAGCGGAGAAGTCCAGGTGGTAACACCCGGCGGCACGCTTTCGAGCAACGTGCCCTTCCGGGTGCTGCCATAGAGTCCGCGCTTCCCGCCCAAGAGCCGGGTGGGGAGGGGCGTGGTGATTGGGGGGCGAGAGCCTCACCGGAGCGGTCGGGGTGAGGCACCGACGTTGCTAGGCAACAGAGGTTCTTGCGATCCAGGATCTCGTAAAAGAGGAGGAGTTATGAAGAAAGGAGAGCATCGATGAAACGAATCGTTAACGTGTTGGGCAAACTTAACTGGGGGAAGAGACCCCCTTGCCCCATGGATCGGATCGTTTAGGAGGAACAAACGAATGACACTGTCTCATTGTGCGCCAGCGGTTGGAGCCGACCGTCGAAGGCGACCACCCCTATCGTTGCGCATTGAATTGGCGGGTTGGATGTTGACCTTGCTTATCGGCGGTGCTATCACTGCCGCCCCTGCCGGAGCGCAATCCCGCGACTCTGGCGCGCGCGAAAGCCAAGGGCCGAGCGGGACCCTGCCGGCTCCCACGCTCACGGTGGAAGATATCGGCCGCCTGGTCCAGGCTGGTATTTCCGAGGATCTAATAATTGCCAAGCTACGCAAGAACGGCAAGGCATTCGACCTCAGTACGGACGAGCTTTTGAGGTTGAAGAAAGCCGGAGTGAGCGACAGAATTCTGAATGTGATGATGGACCCCGGGCAGCCCGCACCTGCTCAGGCCGAGGTGTCCTCTGTGGCCGTACCCGCGGCGGGTACGCCCGCGCCGGGGATTCCCGACGAAGTCGGCGTGTACTGGACGGAACACAATGGCGAGTTGCATCGGGTAGAGGGAATTGCCGTTAGCAACAAGCGAACAGGGAGCACTTTTGCAAGCAAGATGACGCTAGGCATTAAACGGATGAGGGTCAACGCTCAACTAAACGGGCCGCATGCCCAGTTACGGATTAAAGAGCGCCAGCCACAGTTCTACTTCTATCTGCCTGAAGAGGCCAGCATCGGGGACTACCTCCTGCTCCGGCTCGCTCAACGGCCGGATGTGAGGCAGATTGAAATTGGCGAGAAGACCATTTGGAAGGAACAGGTGGGTGTAGATCACGCGAAAGAAGTGAGTTTCACATACAAGCGCGTCAAGAACAGGCTTTATCTGCTTTCTCCGAACGGCGAACTTGACTTGGGCGAATATGGGTTCTACATTGCTTCGGGTCCCGTATTGGAGAAGGCCACGGGACGCATCTATGATTTCGGTATCGATTGATGCGGAAACCAGAAGGCAGGATGTCCGGAAGTGGCCGGGGCGGTCCGTAGAATCGTCGAGCATAACGAAGGGACGGAGATCGCGCGTGAAAAGTAAACCGGCAGAGGGCATAAGGCACCCCGCGCCCTGCGGGCCGACAAGGCCAACCACCCGAACCACGAATAGCCGGTTCCCGGTCCTCCTTCACGGCGGTACTCTGCACCTCCGCTTTCACCAAAGGACAGATCTTATACCCTGCGCCGGACTGCTTGCCGCCCATCCGCGCCCCGGGCCGGGCAGCGCTAAACGGCGCCGATACCTCAGGTGATCCGCCGTACCGGCTGGCGCAGACGCGGTTTAAGCTGGAGGGTGAGGCCGCCAACGCGAGTCAAACCGGGGAGGTATGCCGGCGGGCAACTGGCTTCTGCCCCACCACCACCACCGTGTCCAACACCTGCCACTGGTCGCGATGCTCCACGCGCAGCACTTCAAACCCGGCCTCGCGCATGATGTCGGCGAACTCCTGCGGCTCGTACAGCCAGAATCCTTCCCAGTCCCGCGTGAGCGGTCCCAAGCTGGCGGCGGACCGGAAGCCGGCCGCCAGGCGCCCGCCGCGCTTCATCACCCGCGCCACTTCGCGCAGACTGGCGATCAGGTCCGGCCAATAGTACAGGCTGTTGACGGTCAGCACCTTGTGGAACGTCCCGGCGCGAAACGGCAGTTTGGCTACGTCGCCCCACTTGACCGAAACGCGCGCGTCCAGCTTTTTGTCGCGGACCAGGCGGGCCGCCGTCTCGACCATCTCGCGAGAGTAATCGACCCCCACAATCTTCGCCCGCGGCGCCTTCGCCGCCAGCGTCACCAGCGAGAGACCGCCGCCGAATCCGATATCCAAGACCGTGTCCTTGGGCTGCGGATCGAGCAACTCGACGGCCGCATTCACCAGCCGTGTGTTGGACAGGTTCAAGATGGGCCCCATGAATAGCGCGCCAAACAGACCGGATGGCTTGCCGAACTGAGACCGGAGGAGAGTGTCACCGTACATGCCGAGCCTCCTGTTTATCATAATAGGACATTGTTGTCTCGTTTGCTGAGAGCGGTCTGCCGCAAGGCTGGGAGTTATAATAAGAGGCGGCATGCCCGCGGGGAAATCACAGCTCGATCGATTGCGTAAGCGCTTCGACCCCTTACGCGAGCGCATGGATCTCTTCATCTCCGGCCGGGCGCCCTCCGACCCGTTCTACCTGACCAACCGCACCTGGTGGCAGAAGCTGAAGATCGCATCGCTGATTGCCGCGCCGGTTCTGCTGCTGATTGCCCTGGTGACGATCGGCGCCACCGGCCGGTTCCGGTTCCACAAGGTGGATCCCGATGAACGTCCACCTGCTGAAGCTCCGGCACCTGCCGAAGCGCCGCCGCCGGCCGCCCCACAGAAGCCTTTGCCCGATCCTATATCGACTTCCACGGACCTGGAAGTCGTCAATATCCGGATCGTCAGGGACGCCCATCCGCCGGTGGTAACCGGCATTGTACGCAACAAGACCGACCGGAAGGTCGATTCCGCGGAAGTCAGCTACTATCTCGCCGATACGGCGGGCAGCCTGGTGGGCACGGACACCACCCAAGTTGCAAACGTGGAACCGCATGGCAGCGTCGCCTTTCGCATGCCGCTGAAGATAGCCAGGGCCGAGTACGTATTCGTCCGCGACGCGCATCCCAACTGACGCCCCCCGCCACCGCGATGGAGCGCATCCCATTTCAAGCCACCGAGGCCGCCGCCGCTTACGAGAATATCCGCGCGCTGCCGGTCTCGATCCTGCTGGACAATGTGCGCAGCATGTACAACGTGGNNCTTTATCTCTGCGGCATCACCAGCCATCCGCCGAAGAAGGCCATCAGCAAGACGGCCCTGGGCGCCGAAGAGCGCGCGCCGTGGGAACATGCCTGGGACCCGCTGGCGTTCGTGGATGCGTTGCGCGCGCGCAACTATGAAATTGCGGCTGTCGAGACCAGCGTACATGCCGTGGACCTGTTCGACTGGAAGCCGCGCTTTCCCGTTTGCCTGGTCTTCGGGC
>PKYZ01000766.1:11672-13062 GCA_003132865.1 Bryobacterales bacterium | reverse complement strand
TCGCGCCAAAGCGGCTGACGAAGAGGCCTTCGTAAGTGGCGCCAATAGCCATGCCGATCAGATACTCGGCCCCCAGAGCCATCAACGCCAGATCCATGCGTCCGCTCCGCAGCATCGGCGCGAACCCTAACTGCACGACTACCCCGGCCACAAAGAGAATAATGCCGTCGAGCAGCACGGCTACGAATCGTATCCAGAAGCCCGCATAAGTGAAGGTTGCCGCGGAGGCGACTCCTTCGCGCAGCTTCTGCGCATAGGCAATCTTGCAGTTTGAACAGATGAGCCGGTCGCCGAATCGGGCGAGTTCTTCCTGGGGCCATGGCTGGCCGCATTCCGAGCAATACTGCACCGTGGTTGGCGCGGGCTCCATTTGAGGAGATTGTACCAATGACGAAGCCACAACCGGCGTGCCCCGGTTCGAAGTGGGGCAGGCNNGCCAAGATTGGCTGCCCCACAATTTGGCACAGCTATTTCATGACAGGCGGGTTTATAATCCCGGAATGACAAGTTCATTCCACAACCGGGTTGCCATCGTGACCGGCGGGGCTTCCGGCATCGGCCGCGCGCTCTGCGAGGAATTGGCCCGGTGTGGAGCGGTGGCCGTGGTCGCCGATATCGACGGCGAAGGCGCGCAGGCAGTGGCCTCCGCGATCAGCGCAAATGGCGGCCGGGCCGCGGCCGCGCCACTCGATGTAACGCGCGCTGCGGATGTCGAGCGCCTGGTGGAAGACACCGTGCTCGCGCACGGCCGCTTGGATTACATGTTCAACAATGCGGGCATCGGCGTAGCGGGTGAAGTCCGCGAACTCTNNTGGGCATCGGTGTGGCGGGCGAAGTGCGCGATCTCTCGCTCGATCATTGGCGCAAGTGTATCGACATCAACTTGTGGGGAGTGATCTACGGGACCACCGCCGCGTACGCCGCGATGTTGCGGCAAGGGTCCGGGCACATCGTCAATACAGCTTCCGCCGCCGGCCTGATCGGAGAGCCCGGCCTGACACCATATTCCGTGACGAAGAGCGCCGTAGTGGCTCTATCGACAGCATTGCGCGCGGAGGCAGACGGTTCCGGCGTTCGCGTCAGCGTGGTCTGTCCCGGCTTTGTGGACACGGCCATATACGAGAACGCTATCGGGGTCAAGATCGATAAAGCCGAGTTTCTGGCGAAACTGCCGGTGCGCCTGGTCTCCGCCGCGGATGCCGCGCGCGCTATCCTGCGCGGCGTGGAGCGCAACGAAGCCATCATCGTGTTCCCGTTCTATGCCCGGCTGCTCTGGTGGCTTACCCGAATCAATCCCAGCGCGCTCGCCGGATTCCACCGCCGGACATTGGCGAATCTGCGCGCCACGCGGGACGCGCGAGCGCGTTCGGAATAGTAGAAGGACAGGCCA
>PKYZ01000766.1:0-11640 GCA_003132865.1 Bryobacterales bacterium | reverse complement strand
GCGCCGAATGCGATCGGATCGTTGGCCTTCACGCCGAACAGGAGGCTCGATAGCAGACGCGTAAGGCCAAACGCCGCAGCCAACCCGACCGCCAGTCCGATTCCCGCCAGCAGTAGACCGCGCCCGATTACCATCCGCAGCATGTCGCTGCCGCTGGCGCCCAACGCCACGCGGATGCCGATCTCCTGTGTCCGCTGCTCCACCGAATACGACATCAATCCATAGATTCCGAGGGCCGCCAGTAGCAAGGCCGTGCCTGCGAAAATCGTCAGCAGCAGCATAATGAAATTCGAGCGCGCGGTGGATTCCGAGATCACCTGTTCCATCGTACGGAATTTGGAGACCGGCAATTGCCCGTCCACAGCCAGAAACTCGTGCTGGATCGCGGTGGCGAGCGCCCCCGGTTCCTGGGACGTGCGCACCACCCAGCTCAGCGGGATCACCTTGTTCGCAAGCTGCGTCAGGCCGTCGGTGATCTGGCCCGCCGGCACATACATCACGCCCTGATCGGAGCCGGTCAGCCCGTTTTCGCGCACATTACCGACGATGCCCACGATCTCGCGCGCGGGCTCCTCGAATTCGGGACCCAGGCCTTTGCCGATCGTCATGCTATGGCCGATGGGATCTTCCTTTTGCCAGTATTTCTTGGCGAACGCCTCGTTGACGATCACCACGCGCGCGGAGTTTCCGGTGTCGTGATCGCTGAAGACGCGTCCCCGCAGAAGCGGAATCTTGAACGCCGCAAAGTAGTGGGCCGATACGGATCGCCATTGCTCGTCGCCGTTATACATAGCGCCCTTGGCGGGCGGTTTGCCCGCGATGTCGATAGGCAGGTCGACGCCGCCTTCGGTGGGCAGCATAATGGCGGTCGCGACGGATTGCACTCCGGGCAGGCTCTCCAGGCGCGGCGTCATTTGCCGGATCAGGTTGTCGACCTTGGCGGTGGCGTCGTACCGGCCGCCGGATAGAGACGTCTGCAGAGTCAGGACGTTATGCGGATCGAACCCCGGATTCACCGCGCGCAAGCTGGCGAACGTGCGGATCATGAGCGCCGCGCCCACCAGGAGGATCACCGCCAAGGCGATCTCGCTCGCCACCAGGAAGCCGCGCGCGCGGTTCTGATGGCGGCCCGTTCCCGAGCGGCCGCTGGTGTCCTTGAGGGCCGAATTCACGTCCAGCCGGGAGACGTGTACGGCCGGAAAAAGTCCGAACAGGATGCCGGTAGCGAAGGCGACGGCCAGCGTGAAACCGAGCACGCGCCAATCGAGCGCCGAAACCGCCGTAGAAGAATGCAGGCTGTCGCTGATGTGCGGCAGGTTACCCGGCGCGAGAGCCAGCAGCGCCCGCACACTCCATGCGCCAATCAGAAAGCCGAGAACGCCCCCGGCCAGGGCCAGCATCACGCTCTCCGTCAGGAGCTGCCGCACAATTCGGAAGCGGTTCGCGCCAATGGCAGTGCGGATGGCCATTTCCCTCTGCCGCGTGGAAGCTCGCGCAAGCTGCAGGTTGGCCACATTCGCGCACGCGATCAGCAGGACGAAGCCCACTGCGCCCAGAAGGATCATCAAGGGCTGTTTTACGTCGCCTACTTGCGCTTGCTGCATTGGCGCCACCGCTACGCTCTCGTTCTTGTCCATCCACTTGGGGTTGGCCTGGCGAAAACGCGCGCCGACGATCTTCATCTGGGCCTTGGCGGCTTCGAGCGTAACGCCCGGCTTCAGGCGTCCGGCGGCCGCCAGATAATGACCCTGGTTGGTGCTGTTCGGATCGGCCTGCAAAGGTATGAATATATCCGCCGGCGGATCGGACTTGAAGGTGGCCGGCAGAACTCCCACCACCGTAGTGGGCTCGCCGCCTATCTGGATGGGCGTACCCACCAGCCGCAGGTCGCTGCCCAAGCGCCGGCTGAAGAGTTGATAGCTGATCACCGCGACCTTAGGGCCGTTCGGGATGTCCTCGTCGGCCGTGAAGGTCCGGCCGAGCGCGGGAGAGACGCCGAAGACCCGAAAGAACTCGGAAGAAACATGGATGCCTTTCACTTGCTCGGGATGGTCACTGCCACCGACGTTCATTCCCGGGCCGATGAAGTCGTAAGCGGCCATGGCCTCGAAAACGTCGTTCTTCTTCCAGGCATTGAATTTCGGGATGGAAGTCGAGTTACCAATGCCCTGGAAATCGGGGAAACCGCGAACGACTGCCATGATCCGGTCAGGCTCCGGATAGGGCAAGGGCTTTAGCAGGACTACATTGATCACCGAAAAGATGGCGGTATTGGCGCCAATACCCAGGGCCAGCGCAGCGATGGCGATGGCCGTGAAACCGGGACTCTTGCGGAATACGCGAAAGGCGTGCCGCAGATCGGCCAGCAAGTTCTCCATGCCTGGATTACGATCCAGGTTGCCGAAGGGTTCCACAATTTGTTTTGGCGATACCGTGACATTCTACATATCCGCGCGTAGGATACATGTAGAACGGTTAGGTAAGGTACGTACATGCCATCGGAAAAGACAGACTTGTTAGCAGCCCGCTGGATGTTGGTGTGCTGCCGGTGGCGCCGGTTGGCCTGCTTCTGGTGGCTCTGCTGGCGTGCGCGATTCCGGCGCGGCGGGCGGCTCGGATCGACCCGGTGCTGGCTCTGCGGCACGAGTAAACGCTCCCTGCGGTCGCGGGTGCCAGGTGTTAGGTTCTGGGTTCCGGCCTACACCTCCGGACCGCNNTGCGTCAGACCTTCACCTTCTTCGCGAATTTTTGACGGAACTTCTGCACCTTCGGCGCCACCACGTATGAACAATACGGCTGCTGCGGATTGTTGGCGAAGTATTCCTGATGATAGTCTTCCGCGAGGTAAAACGTCGACGCAGGCACGACTTCGGTCACGATGGGATCGTGGAAAGCCTTCGCCGCCGTCAGCTCGCGAATCACTTGTTCGGCCGTCGCGCGCTGCTCATCCGAGTGATAGAAGATGGCCGATCGGTATTGCGTTCCTGCATCGTTGCCCTGCCGGTTGAGAGTGGTCGGGTCGTGAATGGCGAAGAAGACTTCCAGGATGTCGCGGAAGGAAGCCAGATCCGGATCGAAGGCGACTTGCACGGCCTCGGCGTGTCCTGTGCGGCCGGTGCACACATCGCGATACGTCGGATTCGGCTGGCGGCCGCCCATGTATCCGGACTCCACGGAGAGCACGCCTTCCATACCGTCATATACGGCTTCCAGGCACCAAAAACATCCCCCGGCGAGCGCAGTGATTTCGCGTTTGGACATGGTCTTAGGGTAGCGCACCGGTGGCGGCCTCGATTTCCACTTTGTCGCCCACGCGCAGGAAGAGACTGCTGGGATTCCGCATCCCCCACTTCACATAAGGGATGGTGAAGTTCGTCCTGGCGGACGCCTGTCCATTGTCGATCCGCACTTCGACGGGCAGCGTGATTTCGTGGGCCGCGCCGTGGATGCGAAACACTCCGTGCACCTGAATTTGCGACGCGCCGTGCGGAGCCACCACGCCATCGACGCGATCCGGCGTGAAGACGATCTCCGGATACTTCGCGCTTTCGAGAATCTCCTTGTGCATGCGGCGGTCGCGCGAATCGTCGCCGCTCGCGCCGCTGGCGGCGTCCACCGCCACTTCGCCCGAGATCTTGCCGGTGGCGGGATCGAAGCGGATGGCGCCGCGCGTGAGCTTGAAGCTGCCGTGCACCGTGTGCAGAGTGGCCGGCAGTGTGAATCGCACGTTGGTGTGCGCGGGGTCCGGATTCAGGACGATTTCCTGGCCCCATGCGGCGGCCGAAACGGCCAGCGCCGTCAGGAGAAGTTGGGAGCGCATAGATGGAAGGATAGCAGCGCTCGAAAAATGCGCGGCTCGAACGCCATGGCCCGGAACGCGGGCTTCCGCAGCCATGTTCGCCGATCCATGGTAAGCATCAGTTTCGACATCAGCGTTGGCCGGCGCGCCAGGCGGCGATGCGCGGCCTGGTAACGCGCGAGATCTCCGCATGCCAGGCTATCGGCCAGCGCGATCGCCTGGTGGAACGACAGGCACAGCCCTTCGCCGGTGATCGCGTCCACCGAGCCGGATGCGTCGCCGATGAGCGCGACGTTGCCGCGATAGACGCGGGGGAGGCGGCGATTCGCCGTGACGGCCCCGCGTTCGGTGGTCGCGCGCGGCGACCCCGCCAGGCGCGCGGCGAGTTGCGGGAACTGCGCCAGCGCTTCATCCAGGCGCAGACGCGGGTTGCGGGAGATCAGCGCGGCGCAAACCTCTTGCGGGCCGATCGGCGTGACATAGATCTGGCAGCCCGCGCCCCAATGCAATTCCATGCAGTCGCTCCAGGGCGCGACGCGATAGTGTATGCGGAAGCCGAACCGCTGGCTCTCGGGCGGCTTGGCGGCAAGCCCGGCCCAGCGTCTCACGCGGGAGTGGAAGCCATCCGCGCCGACGATCCAACGCGCGGGGACGATGTCGCCCGCGATCGAGACGCCCTCCGGGCCGATGCCGCTCACTGGCGCGCCCCACAACATGCGAACGCCGGCCGCGGTGGCGGCCTCCACCATCTTGGAATGTAGAACGGTCCGGCGGACACCGAGCGCATATCCTTCGGGGAACGGGGATTCGACGGAGACGCCGCGGTCGATGAATCGAATGCCGCGGAAGGACTGGCCAGGAGGACTGTCCCACTTAACGCCGAGACTGCGCAACGCGGCCAAGCCATCGGGCATCAGCCCTTCGCCGCATGCTTTGTCGATCGGCGGACGCGCGCCGTCCGCGAGTGTGACGTTCAGTCCCTTAAGGCGCGCGGCGATGGCGGCCGCGAGGCCAGCGGGGCCGCCGCCGATGACGAATAGGTCAGTTGGCTGCATTAGCGGAAGACGGCTGCCGTCGCGATCGGGTTCCGGTCAGGACCGTTAACTCAGGCTTTCCAAGTACTGGAAGCTCTTGCGCAGCGAGTCGAGCGGATCGCCAGGGGTCTCGTCCTGTTCGACGAAGTAGTGCTTCACGCCGGCCTGCTTGGCGGCGCGCAGCACCGCCGGGATATCCACGGCGCCGTCGCTCAGATCGTGAAATGCGGCGCGCGGGATGTTCTCGTTGAAGCGCGGCTCTGTGCCAGTTGCGACGTTCTTCAAGTGCACCAGGGGAATGCGATCGCCGTATTGCTTCAGGACGCCGACCGGATCGACGCCCGCCACGCGCGCCCACATGACGTCCAATTCGAGGCTGACGAGCTTCGGATCGGTGGTCTTCATCAGGACATCGAGCAATCTGCCATCCGGCGTGGGCTGGTATTCGAAAGCGTGATTGTGATAGCAGAGGCGCATGCCGGCTTTGTTGGCCAACTCGCCGGCGTTGTTGAGCGTCTGGCCCAGCTTGCGAATCATCTCGACGCCGCCGCGGTCGCGCGGCTCGATCCATGGGCAGACCACATATTCGAAGCCGTGCTTCTTGGCGTCTTCCAGGGCTGCCGGCAGCTTCTCCGGCTGGTGGATGAAAAACTGCTCGTTGAGGTGCACGCTGACGGCTTTCAGCGCGGTCTCTTTCAGGCTGGGCCAGATGTCGTCGAGGCGATCCGCGGTGCATTCCACCTCGCGATAACCGATCTGCTCGATGGCGCGCAAGGTTTCGAGCGGATTCTTGGGCAGGACACGGCGGACGGTGTAGAGCTGCACGCCCACTGTTGGGAGAGCGCGGGCGTGGAGGGAGGCGGCCGTGGCCGCGGCGGCGGTGGTCAAAAACGAGCGGCGGGAAATGGAGCGCATGTTCATATGTTATAGCGAACCGCTCTCTTATGGTGCTCGGCTCAGCAGGGCGGCCTGGGAGGCCGCCGCAGGCTGCGAGCCTGCCCCACATTATTCGCAGCGCAGGGCGGTGACGGGATCGATGCGCGTCGCGCGCAACGCGGGGATACAGACAGCGAGCAAGGCAACGCCGCTTAGCAGGACAGGCACTGTGATAAAGACCAGCGGGTCCCACATCTTGACGCCGAACAGGAAGTTCGCGAGGAAGCGCGTGAGACCGAACGCCGCGGCCTCGCCGATAACCACGCCGGCCAATGCCAGCCGCATGCCCTCGATTACGATGGCATTGCGCACGTGGCCCGGCGCGGCCCCCAGCGCCATGCGGATGCCCAACTCTTGTGTGCGCTGCTGGACTGAATATGCCATCAATCCGTAAATGCCGATGGCGGCGAGCAGCAGCGCTGCGCTTCCGAAAATAGTCAGCAGCGTCATGTTGAACTGCTCGCGCGCGGTGGAACGCGTCACGACGTCCTCCATGGTGCGCACGCGCGCCACGGGCAAGCCGCCGCTGGCCTCCCGCAGCTCTCGTTCGATGGAAGCGCGGAGCGTATGCGGCGCCACACGCGTGCGCACGATCCATGCGATGGTTGAGGCGCGCGCGGCGAGGGCCGTAATGCCATCCGTTACCTGCGCGGCTGGGACGTACACCATCGGCTGCGGATCGCGATTGAGTCCGAAGTCGTGCACGGCGCCAACCACGCCGACGATCTGGCGGGCGGGCTCTTCGAACTCGGGGCCGTAACCCTGGCCGAGGATCAAGCGTTCGGCCAGCGGGAAGTTGCGCGCAAAGGCTTCGTTGACGATGGCCACGCGTCCGGCGGCTCCGTCGTCGCGATCAGTGAAGACGCGTCCGCGCAGGACCGGGAGTTTGAAGGTATCGAAATAGCCGGGTGAGACGGCCATCCAGCCTCGGCCATCGTAGCGAGCACCCGTGGACGCGCGGCCCACGATGTTATAGGGAATTCCGAAGACGCCTTCCAGAGGCAAGCTGTAACTGGCGGCGGCACGGGCGGCCGCGGGCAGAGCTTCGATGCGCCGCACGGCGTCGCTTACGAGTTGGTTCACTTCGGATGTCTTCCGGAAGCGCGAGCCGGCCAGAGACATGCGCAGGGTCAGGACGTTGTGGCGGTCGAAGCCCGGGTCGACGGCGCTCAATGCGGCGAAAGTACGAATGAGCAGCGCCGCTCCAATTAACAGGACCAGCGCCAGCGCGACTTCGCCGACCACCAGCAGGGCGCGAGTCTTCTTCTGATGCAGGCTGGCTCCGGAACGTCCACCGCCGGTTTTGAGGGCGGCGGTCAGATCGGCGCGGGAAACGTCGAGCGCGGGGATGAGTCCGAATAAGACGCCGGTGGCGAGTGAAACAAGAGCGGTGAAGGCCACCACGCGCCAGTCCATGGCGACGGCCGCGCCATGTTCTCCGATGCGCGGAATGTTGCCGGGGTTCACGGCCAGCAGCGCGCGCACGCCGGCGAGTCCCAGCGCGCCGCCCAGCGCGCCGCCCAGCACGGAGAGCACGGCGCTCTCGGTGAGCAGTTGGCGAACGATGCGCCCGCGTCCGGCGCCGATGGCGGCGCGGACGGCGATCTCGCGCTTACGGCTCGTCGCGCGCACCAGCAGGAGATTGGCGACGTTGGCGCAGGCTATCAGCAGCACGAAACCGACGGCGCAGGCCAGCACCAGTAGCGACGGGCGCACGTCGCTGACGATGGCGTCCTGGAACGGCTGGATGGCGAAGCCGTCGCGCGGAGCCATGATGTTGGGAAAGTTGCGGCGAAATTCGTCGGCGGCGAGCTGCAGTTGCGCGTTCGCCATGCCCAGTGTGACGCCGGGCTTCCGGCGCGCGACCACGTTGAAGTATTGCGCGTGGTCGTTGCTCGCGGGATCGATTTGGAATGGCAGCCAGACGTCCGGAGGCGTATCGAGCTCGGTGTCGAATGCGGGGCCGGCGATTCCCACCACAGTATAAGGCACGCCGCTGAGAGCGATCGTTTTGCCGGCCATTTGCGGGTCGCCAGCAAAGCGGCGCTGCCACAATCCGTAACTTAGGACGGCCACGTGGGCGCCGTTGGGGCGGTCTTCATCGGCGGTGAAGGCGCGGCCTAGCGCGAGGGGCGCGCCGAACAAGCGGAAGTAATCGGCCGAGACGCGAATACCGTGGATCTGTTCGGGGTATGCGCCGCCGGTCAAGTTGAGGCCGGCGCCGCGGTATTCGTAGGCGGAGACGTCCTGGAAGGCGGCAGTCTGGCGGCGCAGCACGTTGAACTTGGTGGCCGAAGCGCCATAATTCGGGCCGGAGGGCGTGGTCTGGAAGAACAGGACGATGCGATCGGCGGCCGGGTAAGCCAGCGGCTTCAGCAAGACGGTGTTGACGACCGAGAAAATAGCGGTGTTCGCTCCGATGCCGAGGGCCAGGGCAGCCAGGGCCGTGGCGGCGAAGGCGGGCGTCTTCCGGAGCGCACGGAGGGCATAGCGGATGTCGTGGAATAGGGCTTCGACGTGGTGCACGGCTGTACTCAGCATGCCCGATTGCGGTGGCGGGGCGCAAGGAGGAACGCGGCAACGGGGACTGGGTCTCCTGCTGAGCGGGCGAGGGGGCGAGCGTCACCACGACTCGGCGTGGGGCGCCGGCGTGGGGGCGCACAGGTTATTGACGACGGGTCCTGGGCGGTTCGCTTTCCGCGCGGCCTTCTGGCGGTACATGTCGGCGTCGGCGGCCGCCATCAGATCCTAGGCGCGGTTGTCTCCCTGGAGAGGGTGGCGATGCCGGCGCTCAAGCTGAGATGCAACTCTTCGCCCTGCCAGGGCAAGCGTGTCTGCTCGATCAAGTCACGGATCGATTGGCGCACAATCGCCGATCCATCGGCGCCGGTTTGGGGCAGGATTACGGCAAACTCATCTCCGCCGAGGCGCGCGCAGATATCCGTAGACCGGCAGCGGGATTTGAGAAGCTCGGCGACCGTCTTGAGGGCTTCGTCCCCGGCGTTGTGCCCATACTGGTCGTTCAGGAGCTTGAACCAGTTCAAGTCGATCATCATCAAGGAAACCATCCCGTAACGGCGCGCCCGGTCGACTTCGTATTGCAGAGCTTCCTGGATGCGGCGCCGGTTGAAGAGGCCGGTCAAGGGGTCGGTATTGGCGAGGTTTTCGAGCTTGGCGTTGGCTTCCTGCAGCATCCTCTGGTGGGCGATGATATCGGCGGTGCGTTGAAAGATCAGTCTCTCGAAGGCTTCGTTCAGAGACTGGCCGGGTACCGCCTCTCTTAGGTTGGAGGCCAGTACCACCGAGCAGGGTATCCGGATTCCCGGCGGGGCGGGCGCACCCCTCTTGGCGGTCGCCTTGTAGGCCTTCTGGACAGCGAAATAGCCCTGCTAGAAACGGCTTTCATCGACGATCGCCGAGACCACCCCGCTCTTCACAAACGGCTCCACCTCCTCACTGTTGGTGAATCCGACGCAAGGGATATGGAGCTCGCATTCCTGAAGCGCCTTGGCGACCTCCACAATCTGCTCGGAGCCGACGTAAATGCCATCGATCGGCCCGGCGTGCCGAATCAGTTCGACCATACCGGCGGCCAAATCGGAGTCAATGCAGGCGACCACTTCGTTAAGGCCGGGATTGCGCTCCACTTCGCGCCGCAGACCGTCATAACGCTGGGCGAGGTGGTACGCATGCCGGGGACCGGGGAATGTTAAGACGCGTCCGAGCCGACCCATCAACTTGGAGAGCAGTTCTCCGGCGAGGACGCCGGAGTGGAACGCATCGGGCCCTACAAATAACGTCCGCCCGCTTCGGGGGGCGTCGGAATGGAAAGTGACGACGGAAACTCCCCTGGCGGCGTGCCGGCCGATCAGGTCGTCGAGCGCCGAGTCATGCACGGGCACCATGGCGATGGCGTCCACCCGCTCGTGGAGCAGGTCGGCAAGGATCGAGCGTTGGGCCTCCAAGTCGTGCCGGGGAGGCGTTACGTTGGCGACCTCGACGCCGAATTGAGCGATGTCGAAGGTGGCCTCCCAAACGCCTTGCCAGAGCAAANNGCTTCAGCCGGCAGAACGGCGATGTACTAGCGAGATTGGTGGACAGGTTGCAGGGCAGCCGCACTACGGCGCAGGTCCGCCACTGTCTGGCGCCACACAATCAGCAGGACCGAGCCGATCAGAATGAGGCCGCAGCAGAGGCCCGTCCACAGCCCAGGCGCTCCCCATCCGGCGCGGAAGCATAGCCACATTCCCAGCGGCAGGCCGACGAACCAGTAGAACAGCAGGTTGCACCACATCGGCGTGCGGGTGTTGCCGGTGCCGCGCAACGCGCCGGCGACTACCACCTGGCACCCGTCGAACAATTGAAACGCGGCGGCGATGGCCAGCAGCGTGACACTCATGCGGATGACGGCGGGGTCGGCGGTGTACAGGCGCGCGATCCGCTCGGGAATCGTCAAGAACGCGACTGCCGCAAAGCTCATGAACGCCACGCCGCAGGCCAGCGCGCTCCATCCGGCCCGGCCGGCGGCGGCGGGATCGCGCTGCCCGATCAAGTGTCCGACGCGCACGGCCGCGGCCGAGCTGATGCCCAACGGCACCATGAAAGTCAGGCTGGCCAGGTTGAGGGCGATCTGGTGGCCTGCCAGCGAGGCGGGGTCCAGCCGGGCAATCAAGGCGGTGGCCAATCCGAAGACCCCGATCTCCAACACGACTTGCGTGGCGACGGGGATGCCGAGTTTCAGCAGCTTGGCAAGGCCCGGCCAATCCGGCGCCAGCGGGACGTGAAACAATCCCGAGCGCCGTGCGCGATCGTAATAGAGCGTGTAAGAGATCAGCACAGCCACCATATAAACGCGCGCGGCGTCGGTGGCCCAGGCCGACCCATCCGTGCCCATGGCGCGGAAGCCCAAGTGGCCATAGATCAGCACCCAATTCCCAAACAGGTTGACCAGGTTCGCCGAGACGAGCGCGAACATCACCGGCTTGACCACGCCGATGCCCTGCAGGTAGCGCCGGAGCCCGAAGTACAGCATCAGCGGCAACGTGCCCCAATTCAAGATCCGGATATAGGCGGTGGCTTGCGGCAGGACCTTGGGGTTTACCCCGAAGCGCGGCAGACCGGCGGCCATGGCCGCGTTTACCATCATCAACGCGGGCGTCACCGCCGCGCACAGGTAAAGAGCGCTCCACAACGCACGATGGCAATCGGCCATCCGCCCGGCGCCGTGGGCTTGCGAGACAACCGTATCGAGACCGAGCAGCAGACAACCGCCAAACACGGCGCAGGTGACGAACAGAATGCTGCCGAGGCTCACGGCGCCGATGGCGGCGGCGCTATCCGGCAGGCGGCCCACCATGATGGTGTCGACGATGCCCATGACATTCCAGCCGATTTCGGCAATCACCAGCGGCCAGGCCAACGCCAGCAGCGGCCGCCACTCGTGCCGGATGTTTTCGAGAGCGGACATCTACTTAGGATCACACACCGCGGGGCGCGCTTCGGTCGCCGAAACCCCGCCCGTTCAGGGCCGGGGCTAACCGGAGCTAGTGTCCTGGGTCAGAAGTTCTGTAACGTAAAGATCTCGCCTCCGGTTGCCGTACGGTTTGCCGATGTAGGTTAAGTTCCTGTGACTCGATGGCGAGCCAGGAGACGCGCGCCTTCGTGTAAATCGAACTGGAAGGGGCCGGTTGGTAGACCGTTTGCATGATCAAGCGGCTGGGGTGGCCCACTATGGGCGGCGGCTGGCCGAGGACGTGCCCTTCCCTACGGCTTGGAAAACTCGTCGTCGCTCTCCGCGCTGGCCCGTCAACCGGGTGCGGCGTCCAGGGCGTCGAGAAAGCGTTCGATACTGGCCAGAGCGGCGGAGGGCTT
>PKYZ01000633.1 GCA_003132865.1 Bryobacterales bacterium | reverse complement strand
CCGGCAACCTGCGCGGCTTCGTACAAGCCAAGATGCGCAACCTGCGCAGCGGCACGATGATCGAGCACCGTTTCTCCTCGGAAGATCGCGTCGAGCGCGCCGCGCTGGAAGAACACGAAATGGAGTACCTGTACGACGACGGCGAGTACTACTATTTCATGAATACCGAGACCTTCGAGCAGATGCATCTGATGAAGGACATTCTCGGCGACGCCGTCCAATATCTCATTCCGCAGCTCAAGGTGAAGGTGGAATTTTACGAAGGCAAGCCGCTCGGGGTGGAACTGCCTCCCACGGTAGACATGACGGTAGTCGAAACAGAACCGAGCCTCAAAGGCTCGACCGTATCCAACGTCACCAAGCCGGCCAAGATGGAAACCGGGCTCGTGGTGCAGGTGCCGGCGTTCATTGTGGAAGGCGAAAAAATCAAAGTGAATACTTCCGAGGGCACTTACCAGGAACGCGCGTAGGGGGGCGTTCGTGTTAGGAAGCGCAGGCGGCACCGCCTGCGCCTGCGCCACATCGGACAGCGATGCGTGAGAAAGGCGGACTTGGCCATCCGGGAACTATATCCTCTTCGGCGCTTCGGCCAGACTGTTCTTCACGCACATCGCGGCGTAGAGCACCAGCACGGATGCGGTGCAGTCCCGGAAACGGGCCGAACCGTAAAAGATCACCACGGTGACGAGGTTCGCGACGATTACGGAATGGACGATCAACCAGGCAGGACTCCTCAGCGCCGCCGCCTTGGCGTTGCGATAGAATCCTAGCAGAATCAGGGCAGCTAGCGGAGGATAAGTTACACACTCCGCCAGAATAAACACTTTATTTTTGGTCCAGAACTCGGGCAACAGGAAGCGGCCTATCTTATAGAAGGTCAGCAGAGGCATCCATGCCAAATGGCCGCGAACCCACACCAGCCCGAGATACCATTCCATCCGGTCGTGACTCACTTCATCCGGCGTGGCATCGATCCAATCGCGGTGCGGCAAGTCCGTGGTGGAGACCCATCCGCCCTTATGGCCGGGCTCGTGGAGCGTCAGATCGTTATTACTTCCACGTAAGGTCGAGCCTCCATTGGTCGTAAGTAGAACCATATGGTGGTAGATCCCGTAGTTTCGATAGGCCCACGGTGCGAGCACGACTGCTAATGCGAGCAGAAAACAGAACAGCGGGCCGACGATCTTCTTGCCCGCCCGCATGCCATCCCAGAGAATGACCGCGGCCACCAGGGGAACGCACAAGAAAGCGAATGGCCGTGTGAGCGAAGCGCAAGCGAAGGCCGCGCCCGCGCCAATCATCCACCATGCCGCGCCGGATTTGACGAATCGAATCGTCAGCAACATCCCCAACGTTAGGAGGAATGCGGCCAGGGCCTCCGCTAAGAAAACGCTGGAAAAGTAGGCGTGCGGAAAATAGACAGCCAGGAGCGCCCCCGATAATCGAGCGGCCCGCTCACTTAATAGAAAGCGGCCTATGTAATAGGTTGCGACGCAGGTGAGAGCTCCCATCGCGCAGAATGTGAGATAAGCCAGAAAAAAACTCTCATACGACACGCGGTATATAAGAGAAAGCATCGCGGGAAAGCCCGGCGCGCGAAATGCCGTTACTTTACCGTTCATCCGATAGCCTTTACCAGTTGCCAGGTTCAGCGCCAGTTGGTTGAACTCGATGGCGTCCGCTCCGCAGCAGGACAGGTTGGGAAAACGATGAAGATTGCGCATGGTAGCGGTGAGTCCCAGGCGAATCCCAAATGCGAGGATGAATAAGAGCAGGGCAAATTGCCATCCGGACAGCGTGAAACGCCTATGCGGCATAAGGNNAGACCTCGGCCAAACCGGCACTTTGCAAATTCCCGCTCACAGCCGATTTTCGGCGCACGACGCTACCGGGTCTTGAAAGTAAGCGCCATACCTTCCTGGATGGAGAAGCGCGGCTGCCAGCCCAGGCCCACATGCGCCGCCGTGCAGTCGCAGGGCCATAAGGGAGTGATGGACCTGACGCGGTAGGGCGTGAGCGGCACCGGCCGCTTCAAGACTTTCCCCAGCAGTTCGACCCCGAACCCCGCCAGCTTCAAGAGCCACGGCGGCACATACATAGCGCGCACGGGCCGGCCGGAGCGGCGGACGTAATCGACATAGTCGCGCTGGCGCATGCCCTCCGGGTCGACCAACTGGAAAATGGAGCCGTTCGGCAAATCTTTGGTGGCCGCCAGCATCAGCGCATCCACTACGTTGTCGATATAAACCAGGGGGACGTGGCGATCGCCGGAGCCGACCACTAGCCAGCGCCCGCCGATGCCGATGGTGCCCGAAGGCGGGACGTGCTCCACTCCAGGCCCGTAAATCTGTCCCGGACGCAGCACCACGGCGTGGATGCGCCGCTCGGCTACGGCCTGCAGCACCATCTTTTCGGCTTCCAGCTTGGTCTTGGTGTAGAGCCCGCGCCGCCGCGGAAACGGTTCATACGGGGAAGATTCGTTGACCGGTACACCGGGCTGGTGTCCGGCGTGGTCGAGCACGCTCATGGAACTGACATACACCAGCAGGCGGACTCCGTGACGCTCGCAGGAGTCGATCACGTTGCGCGTGCCCCAAATGGTGCCGCTGTTGAACTCGAAATTCCCGCCCTTCATGGACGCGCCTACATGGAAGACGATCTCGATGCCCTGCATCGCGCGGTCCACTACGGCGGGGGTCCCAAGG
>PKYZ01000126.1 GCA_003132865.1 Bryobacterales bacterium | reverse complement strand
GCCATCGCTCGGAATACGCACCCGCGGCTGAAAAGAGACGATGCGCCGAATTCTCAAGGGCCTAGCGGCCGTCCTTCACGCCAATTTACACAGGAGTGAAGTATGCAGAGGTGAACTCCACCCGAAGGCCCGTTGGAGACTTGTTGTTGTTGTACACGACAAAATACAGATCGGCACTACTGTTGGGTGCAACTGACGCAGAAAAAAAAGAAGGGGTTCCATGAATTGAATTCCGGATCAGCGTCTGCCTCGTGCTCCTACGGTATGTTGCTTGCCACCATTTGCCAGTTAGTCGTTTCAGAGAATATCTCTCCCGAACTGTTCACAAAAGCGCCGTGTGCAAGAGTATCGCCTTGCAGCCGGTCCATCATCCACGCGGTCGGATAGCCCAGGTAGCCATAGACTCCGTCGATGCACCCTGGGGGAGCCCCGAGGCAACCGGGCTGGCCTTGAACATCGGTGTGGGAAGGACCTCGAAGAGTGCCCTTAAGCTTGGGAATCCCGGTGGGCACTGCGCTATAGTAGGCGGAGATCGATTGCTCGCCGGGGATGGACGAAGGCTGAGTTGGCGGGGATATAGGGTCGTTGGTTCCATCGATGAAGAATATCGAACCGGTGGTCAGGGTCGCGGTATTTACACAATTAGCGGTGCTGCCGCACCAGATCTGAGATGGCAGCTCAATTGGAATTACGGTCTGCAGGGCGCCCCCAGACTTTCGCAGCGCGTTGATAGCACCAGTCGCACCTTGAGAATGACCAAAAGATCCAATCTTACTCACGTCGAGCTTATGATAAAAGATGCTCGCGGAATTGCTATTAGCATTAACCATGAACTTGGCTGCGTCCAATATCGTCTGTCCGGCGCCCGTGTTTGGATCTTCGGTTGCGATGATCGCGAAACCCCAGGAAGCCATGTGCTTGAGAAACCAATCATACTGGCTCGGAGTTGCGTTCGTACCGTTTCCCCATGTGAGAATGGGATGCAGAAATCCGTTCGCACCGAGGTTGGTTGGATAGTATAGATCAAACTTGTTTCCAGAGGAATCACAACAAGCTGCGCTTTGGGCGACGGTAACCGCCCAAGTACCATTGGCGAAGTATTTCAATTCAATGGCGCCAGTTGGATAGTTCGGCGGCTTGGTGGGGCACCCGACGTTCCAGGCGAGCCCCGCAAGCACAAGTAGGGAGCGATACCAACTTCGTTTCATGGGCTTCCTTCTGTTAAGACTCCTCGGCCATCCATGGCTGCCGAAACCCGTTTCATTTCGCCAACTGGCTCATAAAATCTACCGAACGTTCAATTCGGACCACTACTATGGTGCTGCGAGATTGCCGATCGTTTCAAAATGAACAAAAAAACTTTTAGTGTCGAACAGCGGGCCGCGCTGCGTTCCTCTCACACCCCGTCCCGCAGTGGGACACCTGAGTCGAGCAGTTTGGGCCGGGGATGCTGTAGGGCCTAAGTCTGCCTCCAGAACGGCCCCTGGCGCACCGGCCATGCGGTCCGCGAACCGATCGGCGGGCTGGCGCCGAGACTCCTTGGATGCTTCGGACCAACGCGGGGAGCCCGTCTCGGCGCGGAGGCCGTAGGGCCTAAGCGCCCGGCTCGCACGTCGGTGTCCTCCATCGAATGAATGGCAGCCGAAGGGCGAATCGGCAGCGGAACATCCGGCGGTTAAAAAAACCGGCAGATTCAGCGGCGGCGGGGGCGGCGATTGGGGTTTGAGGATTCCCGAAAAGCGACCTGAGCCTCCGGTAGACGGCGCCCATCCCACGCAGGTATCCCGACTCGCCTGTGCAACAATAGACCATTATCCGAACTGTCGTATCTCTCTTGCTTCTGGCCGCCGCCAGCTTGCGAGCCGGCGCTCCGGTATACGTGGCGTTGTGGTTCGATACCGAGGACTACATCGAGCCGGTTGCCGACGATGCCGCGTTGCGTATCGCACGCGACCTGACGGGCTTGGGCGTGCGCGCCACGTTCAAAGTCGTGGGCGAGAAGGCACGCGTGCTGGAGCAGCGCGGGCGGTGGGATGTGGTGCGAGCGCTGGCGCTGCATGATATCGGCTATCATTCGAACTTCCACAGCGTGCAGCCCACACCGGCGCTCTACCTGCGGGACCTCGGCTATGTGGAGGGCGCGGCGGAGTTCGAGCGCCGGGAGGGTCCTGGCGCGCTCGATCTCGCGCGCATCTTTGGCGTGCGGCCGAGTTGTTATGGACAGCCGGGCAATTCCTGGGCGCCACAGTCTAATGCAGCTCTGCGGCACATGGGGATTCCGGTTTACCTGGATGAAGGGTCGCAAGTGGGGCTGAACGATCAGCCGTTCTGGTACGGCGGATTGCTGCACGTCTACAACATGGGACGGTTCCAGTTGCGCGCGCCGCTCGATGGGGACGAGCCGGTCGCGAAGAGCAACGAGCGTTTCGAGCGCGCGGCCGCGGAGCTTGCATCGCATGGCGGCGGCGTCATCAGCATCTACTATCACCCGACCGAATTCGTCACGACGGAGTTTTGGGACGCCGTGAATTTTGCCAAGGGGGCCAACCCCGAACGCACAGCGTGGCGCCGTCCACGGCGGCGGACCGAAGCCGAGTCGGAGCGGTGCTATGGGATTCTCCACGACTATGTGGCGCATGCGAAGGACGTGCCGGGCGTGCGGTTTGTGACCGCGCGCGAACTTTTGCAGCTTTACGGCAGCCCCGCGCCGGCGCAGGCGGAGCGCGCTCGCATTGCGGCGCATTTGTCCGCGCGGCAGACGTTTCTGGTTGCCGAAGACGGGGCGCTCTCGGCGGCCGATATGCTGCTGAGCCTGCTGGGTATGCAGCCGGAAGTCGTGGATGGACCGGCGACGCGCATTGCCAGCAACCTGGACGGCGCAAGCATTCCGCGGGCGGCTTTTGAGCGGGCCAAGACGGATGCGGTGTCGTTCATCCGCGCGAACAAACGGCTGCCGCCGGCGGTCTGGATCGGGGCGGACAAGCTCTCGATTGGCGACTTCGCGGCTACGCTGGCGGGAGACGATGAGGCAGCCGCCGAGATCCTAGTGCGGCGGGCCAACCTGGAATTCGAAAAGTATTTCTCGAATGAGCCTCGAAAGGCGTTTGATTGGCCGATTCACCCGGAAGGCTTCAGTGCGCCTGAGTTGCTGGAGTTAGGAAAGCTCCAGGGCTGGACGCTGAAGCCGGCGCGGCTGAGATAGCGCCAATTCCGGCATCGTAACGAATCTTCCTGTTTGGTTCCGGCTATTCCGGGTTAGGTTATTTGCGGGACGGCAGGGCAAAAGCCACATAGGCGCCCTTGAACTTTGGCTGGGTGTCCGGAATCGGTCCCGCCTGAGCGGCTGCGCAGAACACGATGTATTGGCGGCCGCGGACTTCATAGACCGCGGGGATGCCCTCGATTGCCTCTGGAACCTGAGTATCCCAAAGCATCTTCCCGTTTTCCACGTCAAAGGCGCGGACCCTTCGGTCGCGGGTGCCAGTGAAAATGAGACCGCCGGCGGTGATCACCGGACCGACCTTGGGATAGTGAGTGCCGGTGTTGACGATACCCTTGGCGGCGAGTTCCGGCACCTCGCCGAGCGGAATCGACCACTTGATGACGCCTTCGTTCAAGTCGTACGCGGTGAGGGAAGTCCACGGCGGCGCGATTGCGGATAGCCCGTCGGCGATGAGGAAACCGAAGCCGCTCACATACCGAGGTGGCTGGCCCTTAGGAGCCGCCGGATCGGATTCCAACTTCAGTATACAGGGCAGGTCCTTGGAGACGACAACCAGGATGCCGCGCGTGGGATCGACTGCGGCCCCGCCCCAGTTGGCGCCGCCGTTGTTGCCTGGCATTTGCACGCTCCCTCGGAAGCTCGGCGGTGTAAACAACCCTTCGTTACGAGCGCTGAGGATCATGTCGCGGAAGCGGGCGCGATCCGCCGCGCTCAGATACGGGTTAAGATCCTCGACTGTGAATTTCTGGCGGGAGAACGGCGGCGGCTTTACCGGGAATGGCTGCGTCGGGGACGTTTTTTCGTCCGGAACGTCGGAAGCCGGGACGGGTCGTTCCTCTACCGGCCAAAGCGGTTTTCCGGTGTCTCGATCAAATACCCAGACAAAGCCTTGCTTGGTGACCTGTGCGACAACGTCTGTGTTCTTGCCTGCGTGGCGAACGGTCAGTAGTTTGGGGGCAGTAGCGTCGTCATAATCGAAAACGTCATGGTGGACCATTTGGAAATGCCAGATGCGGCGGCCGGTGCGGGCATCGAGAGCCAGAAGGCAATCGGCGAAAAGATTATCGCCGTGGCGGTCGGCGCCATAAAAGTTGTACTTGGCGCTCGCTGTGGGTGCGTAAATCACGCCGTGCTTCTCGTCCAGTGCGAATTCACTCCAGACGTTGGCTCCGCCGACCGTTCTCCACGCGTCCTTGGGCCAGGTCTCATAGCCGAATTCGCCGGGGCGCGGAACTGTGTGGAAGGTCCAGACGAGTTTTCCGGATCGCACGTCGAATGCGCGGATGTCACCTGGGGCCGAGCCATAACCCTGGTTGGTGGCCGAGCCAATGATCAACTTGTCCTCGAAGACCCGGCCCGGCGTCGTGGACTGCACCAGAGTGAGGGTTCGCGGATCGCGGTCGAGACCGTCTCTCAAATCCACCGTGCCGTTCGCGCCGAAGGACCGAATCGGCTTGCCAGTACGGGCATCGATAGCGCGAAGCGACTGATCCGCGCAAAAAAGAAGACGCCGGTCCGTGCGGTCCCGGCTCTCCCAGTAGTTGATGCCGCGATTGGTGATGATCCTGATTTCAGGCGAAGGCGTGTGTGTCCAGATCTCGCTGCCGGTGACGGCATCGAGTGCCACGATGGAATTGTTCTTCGCCAGAACGTAAATGGTCCCGTCGATCACGATCGGGTTGAAGAAATAGTGCCTATCGTCCCCGACCGGATACGTCCAGGCTTTTTCGAGTTGCGTCACGTTTGACCTGTCGATTTGCTTGAGGGCAGAGTATTGGGCGGCGTCCGGGCTGCCGGAATAATCGCGCCAGGCGGTGTGCGTCTGGGCGGATAACACACTCGTCAGAGCAACAGCCAGGTACGCGATAGGCGGGGAGATTTGCAATGGGTCCTCTGGGCCATGGTATCGAAGTAGGAAAGCGGTCGGGGCAGCGGAGGATGCGTGGCCCTGCACTGCTGCGGTGCGCCCGCGAAGTCCATAATCGCATTGTACGCACTGGCGGCGTTAGCCGCTGCCGCGGAATCTGCCCAAGCCGCGAAGATTCTGAGCGTGTGTAACAGAATTACCGGGCCGGCGGCGGAACGAGCGCCTTCCAGATCGGTTCCACCCACTCGTCCTTATCCATGTTGTAGGCGATGAAGTCCGAATCGACTGCCAGTAGGTCCACGCCCAGCCGAGCGACTCGGCGGTGCGGGCGAGGTGCGCCGTGTAGCGCACGCGCGAATCCATGTCGCCCCTGTCGTAGGCCCCGAACTCGCCCAGCAGGATGGGCCGGCCATGCGCCTTCGACCACTCCTCGACACCCGCGAAATCCGTTTCCACCTAGCGCTTTTCGGCGTCCGTGCCCCATGTTACGCCCGACAGATTCGCGGTCTCCCGGTTCCACCGCGCACCCTGATGGGTGAACGTCATCGGCAAATAGTAATGCACCGTCACGATGATGTTGCGGTCATCCGTCGGCAGCTCCAACGACTTGAGAGCGGTGATGCTGTTCCAGAACGCCGGGCCGATAACGACGGTCCGCGCCGGATTCGCGCAGGCGTGATCTTGCCGTTCGGCTCGTTGAGGATCTCGAACATCACGTTCGCGGGCGCATCTTTGTAATGCTCGGAGATCTGTTGCCAGAAGGCCTCCAGGCGCGGCCGGCAGGCTTCCGCATTGTTAGCGCACAGTCCGAAATCGTGCTTCATCGACGATGACCATCAGATGGCTGGCGAGCGCATGATCGATTGCCCAGTCGAGCGTGTTGAGCCACACCGGGTCGAGCTGACTCGCGGAATCCATGTGCGAAAACGCCTGCAGGTTCAGGCGCACCGTCTGAAAGCCGCCGTCGTGAATGCGCTCGAAATGGCGCTCCTTGATCCGGGCCTTGACGAAGCTGTCCCAGAGCGGCTCGTAGCCAATGATGTTCACGCCGCGCCCCATGCGCTTCACTTGGTCGGAAGCTTCCACTGGCGTGAAGGGCGGCGCGGCGGTTTGCCCGGACAGCTCGAATTTCAGGTAATCGATGTTGAAGTTGGCTTCCTTCAGCACGGAGAGGGTCATGACGTGCAGGCCTTTGGCGAGTTGCACCTCGGCCAGCCGGTCAGCTAACCGCCACTTGTGCCAGTGGCCGGTGGTGGGCAGCGCGATCGGGCCGGCCGGCGCAGCGCCGTCGAAGGCCAGCCTGATCTCGGCCGCATCGGTACGTGAGGAAAGGTGCGCCGATACTATATACGTGCCGGCTTCGCGCACCTGAACGGTGTACTTCACCCACTCACCCGGCGCCGCCCAGCCGAGATACAATTCGCCGGGCTTTTCGTCGGCGCCGTCCACGGTCTTGTCGATGCCAGTCTTCGTATAAGAGATATCGACGCCCTCGTCCTTACGGAAACGATCCACCCACTTATCGCCAGTGTTCAGGTTGCCGCTGCCTTGGTTCTCGGCGTCGGAGTCGTTGTATGTGACGCCCTGGCCGCTGAGGTCGTAAAACTCGGCCTGCACCCGTCCGGGAATCGCCTGCGGATGTCCGAGGAAGGGTTTGCCGTGATAGTCGCTCGGGATCTCCGCGCTCACACCGCAGACGACAATGGCGGCGAGCGGCAGGAATCGCAGCGCTCTGAGAACTGTGCTCATTCGCATGCTCATGGTATTTAAGACACGATTGTCTCAGGGATCGGTAACCGTCGCAAGGCGCGCGGCAGCCGACGGCGTGACGATTCGAGTGTGCCATGCGGCCCGAGTTGCTGAACGGGTCGGGCGTGCTGCACGGCGGCGTGACGGCCACGCTGGCCGATGTCGCGGTGGGCATGGCGCTGGCGCGCCATCTGGGCCGCTGAAAACTGACCGGAGAAAGCTGCTTTTTCGAAATTCTCGCATAGTGCTGTGAACTTGTTGTGACACGGACGGGTTGTGCTGGCGTCCCTTCCTTGCTGTGTCCGGCGATTCCCTGCGCAATTTGTAGTGCCTACAATTCGCACCCCCAACCGCCCAAAAGCGCGTCCGTGCTGTTAACCACAGGGCCTTATTAACCAGAGAATGTGAGAGTTCGACGCCAGAAAACGCGGGGTGCGGTCGCAACCCTAACGGTTGCAACTGACACCCGGCCAGGCGGTTTCCTGAACAGAGAATTGGCGGCCAGCGCGGAACCGCGCTAATCCCGTAGAGTAATTGGGGTTCTGCGCCGATCTGGATCGCCTTCTCGCGCAGGCAAAGCCGTTAACCGTCGGGCCGCCGGAATTGACGTGTTTGGAATTTGGCTCCCCAGGTGCAACGCTCTTCATAACCAAAACAGAGAATTTGGCGAGAGAATGCGGCGGTAGCACGTTTGTGTCAGGCCGCCAACGGCCGGGTTGCGCTGCTTGCAGGTGGTCGCGGAGGGCCTTGCCAGGCTCAGCACGGAGACGCGTAGCAACTCGGTGGCATGGTCCGGCCAGTCAATCTCCATGAAGTGTACGAAGGCCATCATGTCCTCGCGGTAGGCGCGCGCTGCGTGTGCGGGCTATGCCTTAGAAAGACCCAGGCCTCAAAGCAACTGGCTACGGAAAAATAAAACTGCTCGACGCGCTTGCGCACGTCGGGTGTGAGGTTGCCGGCCAAGATCGGCGGCAGGCCAGTGCCATTCTCTTTCGTAGCCAGTTGGGTGGTCATTTTTGGTTTCTGCGTTAATTGGGAAACGGCCTTACGATCAGTCCTGTGGAGGGCCGGAAAGGCGTTCTTCACTATGCAAGATAACAGCGCGTAGAGGCAGCTCCGGGAAGGGAAGCATCACCGGTGCTAAAGAAGTTGACCATATTTGATCACTTGACGAGCGGTGGTCGTTTTGTGGGGACCTCGTGACGCTATCAACAGTAGGTTGGCCTTGAGATTAGGCGGAACCCGCGTTGTGGTGTATGATGTGCAGTTATCTGAAACGGAACTTTTGAAAATAATTAGCCGCAATCAATCGAAAGCCTGGAGCTTAACCATGTTCTTGCGCCGATCTGTACTCTTGGGAACCATCCCGCCTGCGATAGCGCCGAACAACAACGCCCTCTCGCATCAGATGACGGCAGAATCGTCCCCGCACCACGGTCTGACAGTCCTGCGTTGGCCCGCCGTCCTGATGTTGGCGTTCCTTCCATGCACTACGGCTCTCGCTCAGCAACCGGCAGGACCGAACCGCCCACCGGGAGTACCAGACGGGTATGTGATCACGCCGTCCGGCTACTTCCATCCCTCCTGCGTCCAACAGCTAGCGGAAGGCGATACCCTGCTGTCAGACAAGCTTGCGATTCAGCATGCCGACGGAGCCATCGAGAAGGTTAAGGCGTGCGAGTATCCGCATTATGCGCCTGGCGGCGAGAGTGCGGCGCAAGCGTGCCAAGGAATAACTAATGCGAATTGGCTTGAGGCTGCATGCGTCACCACAAGTACAGCTACCCCTTACGGCGAACTTACTGCAATCTGGACTGTGCCGCCAGCGCCGACCAACTCGACTAATTGCCAAGCTTTTCCCAATACCTGCCAAACCGTATTTTTCTTCCCAGGCTTCGCGCACAATCCCGCCACAACGATTCTTCAGCCTGTACTGGCATGGAACAATTACCGTAGTTTTCCCGGACAGTGGGCTATTGCCAGCTGGAACTGTTGCCTCAGTGGAAAGAACATCCACAGCACGCCAGTGGGTGTCAATCCAAACGATAAAATCAAGGGCTTCATCCGAAGCACATGCAGCGCTGGAACGGCAACCTGCCCCACGTGGAAGGTAACAACCACCGATGCTACGTTTAACCCGCCTAAAAGCACCACGTTTCCTATCACCGGCAACGCGGAGACATTCAACTGGGCGTTCGCCGGTGTGTTGGAAGCCTATAACATCACAGAATGTGACGATTACCCCCAGAGCGGTCAGCTCACGTTCTCGGGCGTAGCGCTGTATGACTACAACTTCAACCGAGTGTCGCCGCTTTGGTCAGATTTCATTAACACGAGCTTCACGCCCCAATGCGGTTACGTTGTGCGATCTGCGGCAACGCAAGCAATGCTTGACTATTTGCCGACTGTTCTTTTAAAGCCCTACGGGACCGTTCAGGTTGCCACAACTCCGCCACCGTACAATACGGTCCTAGTTGATGGCAATCTGTGTAGTCCTACAGCGCCGGTGGACCCAATCTGCACGCAGGGTGTAGCTACAGATGTCACAGTTACACTAGATCGCAAGGTTTATAGTCAGTGCGGATGTCCCTCACCTCCTTGCCTTGAGTTTGAGAGGAACGACATCGTCGTGATTTCACAAGGTCAAACGATGGGTACGTTTTCCGACTACGCTGGCCGCGATCCAAGCTGCAATACTTTGCCAATCACAACTCAATGGACAATAACTGGGGCTGTCTTGGCGCCGAACAACATTGCTCTAAATCTCAGCATTGTGCCGCCGCAGCAGCTCACACTTTCAGCAGTGTTTTAAGCTAGAATCGGCGTCGTTAATGGCGGTGGGGTTCGCGTCGATGTCATTGAGAAACCACAGGAACTCTTGATGCCGACGGCGGCTCCCCACTCTTTCTTAAGGTCAGCTAAAGCTGACATATCTGCTCTCAAATCGCCAACAGGTGTGACGCGCTCTCGGAAGTAAAGCGGCGGCGCTTGTCGTAAATCTGCGTCGTCGTCACGTGGCGGTGGCCGAGCAGGTCCTTCACTTTGATGATGTCAACGTTGGCATCGAGCAGCAGGGTGGCGGTGGTGGCGCGCAGCGAATGCGGCGTGTAGATGCAGCGCCGGACGGTCGAGCCATCGGCGAGCTGCTCCTCTTTCATGGCGCCCGGCAGGCGCTGTAGGTAGTGCCCGATGAGCAGGTACACGCTGGAGGCCTCCATCGGTCGGTCGGCGAGCTTTTGGCTGCGGGGACCCAGCCGCGGCCGAAAGAGGGGACCGGACGTGATGCCTGGCCTTGGCGATGTATTCGCTAATGGCTTGCGCGGCGTGAAAGTGCAAACCAACGGTGCGGCGTTTGTCACCCTTCTCGTGTAGCCGGAGAGTCGCCTCGCTCGCCGCCCTGGTGGAAGTCGGAGATTTTTAGCCGGCAGCCGGTCGTCAGCCGAATCCCAGACCACAAAAAAGTTTTAAGATGGCGCGAATCGCGGTAGTCGATGACGGACTCGCCTTGCAGGCAGGGCGATGAGTTGACGAGCTCGGGTAGCAGACAGCACCCGCGTCTCCTCGCGCGGGTCGGTGGACTCGCGGGAGATGAACTGACCGTGCGCCGGATTGGGCACGATGATGGGCAGACGGATCTCGGCCCGCGGACGGCGACCCGCTTGAACGACGTCACGCGCCGGATGGCGCAGCCTGTCTTTCTTAAGGAAAACCAAGACTTTTTGGGAACAACCACTCGGCCGCCGCCGTATCCCGGATAACGAGGAGGCATAGAATGTTCTGTGATCGCTGCGGCACCAGGCTTTCCGATCCGGCGAACTTCTGCCCAGCCTGTGGCAAAGCTGCGGGTATCACACCGTTGATGCCCGTCAATTGCCGGATCGCCGGGCCGTTCGGCTGGTGGGCATTTTGTGGCTGGCCCTATCGGCGTTTCACGTGATTCCGGGTCTGGTCTTGGTTGTCCCTCTCCGGGCGCGGAATGTCGTTCCTGTCGCCGGCTGCGCCCGACTTCGTCCACGTGATACTGACCGTAGTGGGCTGGGCGTTACTGGTCGGCAGCATCCTCGGATTGCTTACCGGTTGGGGCCTGCTTCAGCGGGAGCTGTGGGCACTACCTTGGCCATCGTGATGGCGTGCTTGAATATGGTCCACATGCCTTTCGGCACGGCTCTCGGCATCTACACGTTGTGGGTCCTGCTGCCCGCCGCCTCGGAACAGGAGTACCGCAGCNNGACGACATCACCGCGGTCCGGCGGGTCGTGTTCGTGATGAAAGCATGGAAGGGTGTACGCCCGAACGGCTGTCCGGCATCCTTTTCGGGTCATTGCCCTGCTGCCAGCAGGCGCCCAGACCAATGTCATCACTCCTGGTTTGTTATAGTGCGTTATCGTACGCCTGATTCGCCGAGAGAGCGCATGAGCACCGTCAACCACTTGGCGCCCGCACAGGACGCTGTGTTTGCTTCTGGCTTGCGGGTGGAAATTCGTGATGCCGAGTGGGTGATCAAACGCGCCGATCTGACCTCCAGCGGCACCTATTCGCTGCTGGTCACCGGCATTTCCGAGTTGGTTCGCGGCAAGGAAGCTCGCTTTCTTACCGAGATCGACCGGGACATCAAACCCCTCCACCCCGAGGATACGGAACTGGTTCCAGACACTTCGCCCCGATTCGCCAAAGCCCGCCTTTACCTGGAAAGCCTGCTCCGTCAGGCGCCGCCCACGGACTCCAACCTCTGGATCGGCCACCGCGCCGCCATCGACCTCCTTCCCTATCAGCTCGACCCCGCGCTGCAAGCGCTCGGCCAGATCCGCCACCGTATCCTGTTGGCCGATTCGGTCGGCCTCGGCAAGACCATCGAGGTCGGCGTGCTTCTCGCCGAACTCATGCGCCGCGGCAAGGGCAAGCGCATCCTCGTGGTCACAACCAAGAGCATGATGACCCAGTTCCAGAAGGAACTGTGGTCGCGCTTCACCATTCCGCTCGTGCGCCTGGACCGCGCCGGAATCGAGCGCATCCGCCAGGACGTACCTGCCGACGCCAACCCGTTCCACTACTACGACAAGACCATCATCTCGGTGGATACGCTCAAGCAGGAACGCGATTTCCGCGTCCACTTGGAAAAGAGCTACTGGGACATCATCGTCATCGACGAGGCGCACAACGTCGCCGTCCGCGGCACCCGAAGCGACCGCGCCAAACTCGCCGCGCTCCTGGGTGATCGCTCCGACACCATGATCCTGGCCTCCGCCACCCCCCACGACGGCCGGCCGGAATCCTTCGCCAGCCTGATGAACATGCTGAATCCGACGGCCATCGCCAACCCGAAAGAGTACGGGCCGGAGGACATCGAAGGCCTGTTCCTGCGCCGCTTCAAGAAAGACATTCAGGAACAACTCGGCAAGGCCTTCCTGGATCGCAAGACCAATCGCTGGCCCACCCCTGCGTCGGACGTCGAAGAGCACGCTTACGATCTGGTTTCCCGCGCCACTTTCGCCTCCTTCGATAAGGCGAAGAAGGCCGGCCAGCTTCTATTCCGGGTGGTCCTCGAAAAGTCCCTCTTCTCCAGCCCGGCCGCCTGCTGCCAGACCATCGAGCAACGCCTGAAAAAGATCACGGGCGTCGCAACCCCCGAAGCCGAGCGGGACTGCGACACCTTGCGGACGCTCGCTGACGCCGTTGAAGCCATTACCCCAGACCAGTTCACCAAGTACCAGAGGCTGCTCACCCTCCTGCGAAAAGGCGGCGACCTCGATTGGCACTCCGAACTGTCGTCCGACCGCCTTGTCATCTTCACCGAGCGTGTCGAGACCCTCAAGTTCCTCCGGGAGCATCTGGAAAAGGATCTGAAGTTGAAGGCGGCGCAGATCGCCACGCTGCACGGTCAGGAGAGCGGCGACCAGGCGCTCCAGGACACGGTGGAAAAGTTCGGCCGCGACAAGGAACCTGTCCGCCTGCTCATCGCCACCGACATCGCCAGCGAGGGCATCAATCTACATTTCCTGGCGCACAAGCTGATCCACTTCGACATCCCCTGGTCTTTGATGGTTTTCCAGCAACGCAACGGGCGCATCGACCGGTATGGCCAGGATAAGCAGCCGCTGGTTGCCTACATCCCCACCGAATCCAGCAACCCCAAAATCCGCGGCGACCAGCGCATCCTGGAACTCCTTACTATTAAGGATGAGCAAGCTCAGAAGAATATTGGCGACCCCTCCGCCTTCCTCGGCGTCTATGACCCGGTGCAGGAAGAGATGGAGGTTGGCAAGGCCATCGAGAAATCGCTCTCGGTCGAGCAGTTCGACCAGCAAATGCTGCAGACGGCGAAGGCGGCGGACCTGCTCGCCATCCTGATGGGCACCGCGCCGCCGCCCAAGGGCGAGACTGCGCCCTCGCGCAAACGCAAGACGCTATCGCTTTACGCCACCGACCTCGCCTACATCGCCGACGGCCTCGGCAACGACGGCCGCCTTGACTTCAACATCGACAAAGACCGACAGATGGTCAGCGTGACGCTGCCCCGCGATCTGGAGCGATCCCTGAAGCGTGCTCTGCCGAAAGGCGCCCTGCCCGACGACGGCCGCCTCCACCTGACCAGCGACACCAAGCTGGTCCAGGAGGAGATCCGCAAGGCGCGCAGCGGTGAGCGTCTCTGGCCCCACATTCACCTGCTTTGGGACCTGCACCCGGCTGTCGAGTGGCTGAACTACAAACTGCTGGTGAACTTTGACCGCGCGCAGGCCCCGGTAGTCACGCTGAAGGGCATCCTCGCCCCCCAGGAACTGGTCTTCCTGATGCAAGGTGAAACTCCGAACCGGAAGGGCCAGCCCGTGGTCCACCGGTGGTTTGGCGTGCGCTTTGAATCCGGCCACTTCACAGGCATCGAGCCGCTGGAGGCATTCCTCGAAAGGACCGGCTTCCATCGCACCGACTTCGCCAACCCAGCGCTTCTGCCCGAGGTGACCGCAGCCGGGACCCTGCTGCCGGAAGCCGTCGCCCACGGCCGCAAGTACATGTCCCGGTGCCGCGAAGCGCTGAACTGTGAAATGCGACCGAAGCTGGAGGTGGAACGCCACAAACTCGAAGCCCTGCGAGCCGCTAAGAAACAGCAGTTGGAAATCGACTTCGGCGAAGTGGCGGCTGGCGGCGTCCGCCTCCGGCTGAAGCAAGCCAAGGAGCGCAAGATCGACGCCATGTTCGCCAACTGGACCGAATACGTGCAGGACACCCTGACCACCAAGGATGCAGCCTTCCTCCGCGTGGCGGCCGTGTTCCGGGGAGAGTAACCATGGCGCTCGATCTCACCGGCATCACCAACGAGAGGGAGTTCTACACCGACCACTACATCGATTCAGTGCTCGAAGACGACCTCCGTCCTGTCTTTGCGCGCTGGACCGCCGGCGCAGATTCCCCCGTCGAGGCCGTCCGCCGCTGCGGCGCCACCTGGCCTGCAATGCACGCGGAACTGGAAGGGCTGACCGACCCCGGCGCGCGGCTCGATTGCCAGCGGGCCTGGCTGCGCTCTCTGCTGGATGCACTCGGTTATCCGTGGCAGCCCGGCGTGCGCGAGACCGAAGACGGCATCGCGATTCCCGTCGCCGGCGAAATCACCCGCGCCGATGGCTCCCCCGAACTCTGGCTAATCGAAGCGCTGGACGCCACCAACGAACTCGGCGATCCGCTGTCCCTGCCCGTGCTGCGCGAACAACTGCCGCCCGCGGAGGATCTGAAATGGACCGGCGACGCCACCCTCGAAGACGTCCTCACCGAACAGGTCTTCGCCAGTGAGGAGCCGCCGCGCTGGGTGCTGTTGTTCCATGCCGGCCAGCTCATCCTGATCGACCGCACCAAGTGGTCGGACCGTCGCCTGCTGCGCTTTCACTTTGACCAGATCTTCAGCAACAACGACGCTTCCCGCCTGCTGCCCGCGCTCGCCGGAGCCGAGAGCATCTGTCCGCGCGACGGCAACAACCTGCTGGATCGTCTCGACGAAGGCTCCCACAAGCATGCCGCCAAAGTCTCCGAAGACCTGAAGTACAGCGCGCGCGAGTGCATCGAGCGGATCGGCAATGAGGCCCTCTTTTACCTGGGCGACGTGCTGAAGGAGAAAGTGCATGGCGTCCTCGCCCCTGAAGACCTCAGCCGCGAATGCCTCCGCTACCTCTACCGGCTGCTCTTCCTTTTCTATGTGGAGGCGCGTCCGGCGCTTGGCTACGCCCCCATGGATAGCGAGGAGTACCGCACCGGTTATAGCCTGGAAAGCCTGCGGGAACTCGCGCTCGCTCCCCTCGATACCGAGCGCAGCCGCAACGGTTACTTCATCGACACTTCCATCCGGACCCTGTTCAAGCTCATTTACAGCGGCTTCGCGCCTCAAGAGCAAATGACCATGGCCGCCGCCGCAACCGGGCCTGGTGGACGCAGCCTGGTCCATACCTTTGAGATGAAACCGCTGGAAGGCGACCTCTTTGACGACGCCCGCACCCCCACGCTGCGCCGCGTCCGCCTGCGAAACCATGTGCTCCAGCAGGTGCTCGAATCGCTCGGCTACTCCCGCAAGGGTTCCGCGCTCGGACGGGGGCGTATCAGCTACGCGCAGCTCGGTATCAACCAACTCGGCGCGGTCTATGAAGGTCTGCTTTCCTACACTGGATTCTTCGCCAAGACCGACCTCTACGAGGTAAAGAAGGCGGAAACCAAAGAGGTCAACCTGCTCGATCAGGCTTGGTTCGTCAGCAAAGAGGATCTGAGCCAGTACGAGTCCGCGGAGATTGTGTACGACGACGAGACCGGGCACGCCAAGGTCTACCCGCTGGGCACTTTCATCTATCGCCTGAATGGCCGCAGCCGGCAGAAATCGGCCTCGTATTACACGCCGGAAGTGCTGACCAAATGCGTGGTCAAGTATGCGCTGAAGGAACTGCTGGAAGGCAAGACGGCAGACCAGATTCTGAAACTCACGGTTTGCGAACCGGCGCTCGGTAGCGGCGCCTTCTTGAATGAAGCCATCAATCAACTCGCCGATGCGTACCTCGACCGCAAGCAGGCCGAACTGAAGCGCCGCATTCCCGAGGGCGACCTGGAACAGGAGCGGCAGAAGGTAAAGGCATTTCTGGCGGACAACCGAGTATTCGGCGTTGACCAGAATCCGGTGGCGGTGGAGCTCGCCGAGATCTCGCTGTGGCTCAACACGATCTACCAGGGCCACACCATCCCCTGGTTCGGCGGCCAGCTTGCCACAGGCAACAGTCTGATTGGCGCGCGCCGCCAGGTGTTTCGGCGCGGGCAGTTGACGGATAAGGCCAAGCCCTGGTTGGATTCCGTGCCGGAGCGCATTCCGGCCGCCGATGCCCGACCGACGGATGGTGTCTATCATTTCCTGGTGCCCGATAAGGACATGTCCAATTACGGGGACAAGGTAGTGAAGGCTATGTGCCCGAAAGAGATGAAGCGGATCTCCGACTGGCGGAAAGAGTTCCGAGAGAGGTTCGACGCTGAAGAGGCTGGCACGCTTGTGCGCCTCAGTGAGGCCGTAGACCGCCTCTGGACTCGACACACGGATGATCTCCGGAATGCGCGCGCCCGGACCGCACACGACTTCGCCGTCTGGGGGCAGCAAGCTCACGACGAGCGCGGCCAGAAGCTGACCACGCGGGAACGGGATGCGATTTTTCGTAAGGCGATTCATCCCGATCAGGGTCCGTCTACCGCGTACCAGCGGCTGCGGTTCGTAATGGACTACTGGTGTGCGCTCTGGTTTTGGCCCATCGAGAAGGCTGACCTGCTGCCGACGCGGCACGAGTTTCTCCTCGAAGTGGGGTCTGTATTGCAGGGGACGGTCCGTGCGGCGGAATCGATCCGTCGCACGCAGGGGGAAATGTTCGCGCCGGAGCAACTCAGCATGACGGTGGCTGATGAGTATGGCTTGGTGGACGTCAACGACCTCTGCAAGGGTTCCGAGCGTCTGACTTTGGTGCGCGAGATAGCTGAGAAACGCCGGTTCCTGCACTGGGAACTGGAGTTTGCTGATATCTTTGCCGACGCCGGCGGCTTTGACCTGATCCTGGGGAACCCGCCCTGGATCAAAGTGGAGTGGAATGAAAGCGCAGTGATGGGAGATGCGCAACCGCTCTACGTCATGCGGGACGTCTCCGCGCCGCAAATGGCGAAGCTCCGTGGGGACGCGATGGCGAAACATCCCGAACTGCGCAACCTCTACCTGGAGGAATACGCAGAATTTGAGGGAACCCAGGCGTTTTTGAATGCAAAGCAGAATTATCCACTACTGCTGGGTAGTCAGTCGAACACGTACAAATGCTTTGTAACGAGGGCGTGGGACATCGCAAGCGGGCGAGGCGTTCAGGGGTTTCTGCATCCGGAAGGCGTGTACGATGACCCGAATGGGGGGCCTCTCCGATCAATGCTGTATCCGAGGTTGCGGTATCACTTTCAACACCAGAACGGTCGGATGCTATTCCCCGAAGTTGCCCACCGTGAGAGGTACAGCGTTAATGTTTACAGCGCACAAGGCGAGATCGGATTCTTTCACATTTCGAACGTCTTCGACCCAATCACGGTCCAGCGTAGTTTCGGTCATGACGGGTATGGTCTCTGCGGCGGGATCAAGAACGAACAGAACGAATGGAATTTGGACGGGCATGCCAGTCGAGTCATCGAGGTAGATGAAACGGCGCTGGAACTGTTCGGACGGTTGTATGACGAGCCCGGCACGGCTGCAAGTGAAGCACGCCTACCGTGCCTGCATTCGCGCGATCTTCTGCCAGTATTGCGCAAGTTCGCCATTCATTCCATGCGCCTGGGGCAACTTGCGGCAGAATACGTTACATCGGAAATGTGGCACGAAACGAACGCCGTCAAGGCGGGGACCATTCGGCGCGAGACACGATTTCCGTCCACTCTGGGCGAATGGGTGCTCTCCGGGCCGCATATCTCGGTGGGAACTCCGATGTTCCAAACGCCCCGAGCTCGGTGTCAGCAGAAGGGTGACTATGACCTGCTGGACCTCACCGGACTGCCCGAAGATTACCTGCCGCGGACGAATTACGTGCCGGACTGCGAGCCGCAGTTGTACCGTCAACGCATCCCGGGCGTGCCCTGGGATGCGGAAAAGAAGTTGACGGACATGGTCAGGGTGTTTGCCCGCAAACGACTCAGCCAAGCTGGCGAGAGAACGCTAATCGCGGCGGTGATTCCGAGGGGGCCCGGCCACATCTTTACATGCTTTGAAATCGCGTTTCAGAGAAGCAAGTATATACTTCCATGGATTGCGGGTCTATCCTCCCTACCGTTCGACTTTTTCGTGAAGACCATGGGTAGATCTGACTTTCTGGAGGATACGGCAAGCCTCCTGCCGATGCTGACAGGTTCTCCCGCCGTCTTTGCCCGTACCCTCCTGCTCAACTGCATGACCCGCGGATACGCCGGTTTCTGGCGTGAGTCATGGGACCCCACCTTCCGCGCGCAGAGATGGGCCAAGAACGATCCCCGGCTACACGAGGAGCGATTTACCGATCAGTCACCGGACTGGTCCTGGCACACGCCGCTTCGCACCGACTACGAACGCCGCCAGTCCCTCGTCGAGATCGACGTGCTCGTCGCCATGGAAATCGGGCTCACCGTCGAGGAACTTTGCACGATCTACCGCATCCAGTTCCCCGTTCTCCGCCAGTACGAGCGGAACACCTACTACGATCGCAACGGCCGAATCGTCTACCTCGATGGCGACCAGTCATACGGCCTCTCAACCCCCGAGTGGAAGAAGATGCGTTATCGGTCAACGATCGAGCGCACCATCATGGACGACACCTTGCCGGGGGGACCGCGGGAGCGCACCATCATCTACGAAGCCCCCTTCGACCAGTGCGACCGCGAGGAAGACTACCGCACCGCATGGGCGGAGTTCGCGCGGAGACAGGAATGATCCCGTCCGTCATCGGCGCGCAGGTCCGGCGGGGCATCGAGGAGTTCTTGCGGACCACCTTCCCCATCACGAATCCCTACTTCGCCGACGCGCTGGATGAACTATTGGCCCGCCCGGGCGAGGTTTTCCGGGGGCCTTACATCTCGCTGAAGCTTCCGTTCACCTCTTCACCTGGAGGCCGCCAGTATTTTCCGGATGCGGTGCCGGAGTGGTTCCGGCCATTCCGCCATCAAGAGCAAGCGTGGGAACGCCTGGACTGGAAGGCAGGTAAGAGCACGGTAATTGCCACGGGAACTNNGGGAACGGGGTCGGGCAAGACCGAGTGCTTCCTTTATCCGGTCCTCGACTTCTGCTACCAGCACCGCAACCAGCGCGGCATCAAGGCAATCCTGATCTATCCGATGAACGCGCTGGCTACCGACCAGGCGGGGCGCATCGCGGAAGCGATTTACCGCGGTGACGCACTGCGCGGGCGTGTCACCGCGGGGCTCTACCTCGGGGAGCAGGACCAGACGCCCACGGTATCGATGACGGAGTCGCGCGTCATCACCGACCGGGACACCATGCGGGTGACGCCGCCGGACATCCTGCTCACCAACTACAAGATGCTCGATTATCTGCTGCTGCGGCCGCGGGACCTCGGGCTGTGGCGGAAGAATGGGCCGGAGACACTGCGCTACCTGGTTGTAGACGAACTGCATACCTTCGACGGAGCACAGGGTGCGGACGTGGCGTGTCTGATCCGGCGTCTGAAGGAGCGGCTGCGGACGCCGAAGGCCCACCTGATCTGCGTGGGAACCTCGGCCACGCTGGGCAGCGACACCGCAGTCTCGGCGACGCAACTGGTGGAATACGCCGGCAAGATTTTCGGCGAAACGTTCGACGCCGCAAGCGTGATCGGCGAATCGGTACAAACTCCGGCGGAGTTTCTGGCCGGTGCCGGAGTGCTCTACGCGGGCACGCCGGGTCCGGAAGCGAAAGAAAGGCTGAACCCGCTCCACTACGGCAGCCCGAACGAATACCTGGTGGCACAGCGGCGGCTGTGGTTCGGCGATGCCATCGGTACGCCGGATTCGCCGGACTGGCAACTGGCGCTGGCGGGCCTGTTGCGGTCGCACGGATTCCTCCGCAGATTGCTTGCCTCCATGACGTCCACTGCCATGGAATCCACAGAACTGGTGGTTCGACTGCGAGCCGCTTTGCCGGCCTACGCGGACTTTGATGGCAAACCAGATGCGGAATACGTGAAACTGATGCTGGGGAGCTTCCTGGCCCTGGTTTCAGCGGCACGGATTGCCGGTCCCAGCGGACCCCATCCGATGATCCAGGTGCGGTATCAGTTCTGGATGCGGGAACTGGCGCGAATGGTCTCCAGCGTAGGCCCGACGCCAAAATGGGCGTTCTCTCCGGACCTCAAGGCCGAGGAATTAAAGCACAGCCTGCCGGTGATTCACTGCCGGGAATGCGGGCTGACCGGTTGGGCGGGCACGGTGAAGGACGCCGACGACCGGCTGAATCCGGAACTGGACATCTTTTACCGCGCGTTCTTCGATTGGAAGCCGGAGGTGCGGTTCCTCTTCCCCGGGGAGTTCGCGCCAGAGGCACAGCAGGAGCTGCCCGAGTTCCTCTGTCCGGAATGCCTCCACTTCGGCCACGCGGAGAGCGCGCTGGAGTGCTCCTGGTGTGGCAAGGAGGCGGAGAAGATGATCAGGGTGTGGATCCCGAATACGTCGGAGAAGAAGAGCGGGGAACACGCGCGGCTGGTGGGCAAGCACGATTGCCCGTCGTGCCAGGGGAAGAACAGCCTGACCATCGTCGGTTCGCGGGCGGCGAGTCTGACGGCGGTACTGATTTCGCAGCTCTGGGCATCGCCGTTCAACCCGGAGGAGAAGAAGCTGCTGGCGTTTTCTGACAACGTGCAGGACGCCTCGCATCGCGCCGGATTCTTCAAGGCGCGGACCTTCCGGTTCAACCTGCGTACGGCAATCCAGAAAGTTGTGCAGAATACTCCGGGTCCGCTGCCGCTGACCGACTTGCCGGACCTGTTTCTGGAGCGCTGGGAAAAGGAGTACGAGCGTCCGGGCCGCTTTGTGGCTGCGTTCCTTCCACCCGACATGGAATGGCTGGAAGATTTTGAGGAACTGCGCCGTAAGGGAGTGCTGCCCGCCGGGTCCAATCTGGCGGAGTTGGTGCGCAAGCGCCTGGATTGGGAAATCTGGAGCGAGTACACGCACAACTGCCGCATTGGCCGGTCGCTGGAAAAGACGAGCTCGTCCACCGTGCAACCTCGACGGGAGGCATTTGAGACGGCGGCCGCAGCGGTTCTGGTGAGGTTGCAGAATGAAATCGGCGGGCTGCGGGAGATCGGGCTGGACGCAATGCGGCGGTTCCTGCACGGGTTCCTGCTCAATCTGAAGAATCGCGGGGGCGTGTGGCATCCGGAGCTTCTACCTTACCTGCAAGGTGGCGAGTACTATCTGCTCAGCCACACCGGCGGGCGGGACCGGTACATGCCGCGGTTCGGGAAGCAATCGCGACTGCCCGAGTTCCTGGTGGTGAGTGGCGGGAAGGGTCGTTTCCTGCCGTTGCTCAGTGGCAGCACCAGCACGCTGAGCTGGCACACTACCTGGCTGCGGCGGGCTTTCGGCGTTTTCGATCCGAACATTCCGCCGCTGACCGTATCGATATATCGCGCCGTGCTGGAGGAGTTGCGGAGTCGCAACCTGGTCTTCGAGGTGAATGCGGGCGGAGCGCCGGTGTGGGGTGTCGCGCTGGAAGCTCTTGAGGTGACCACCGATGTGCGGCAACTCCGCTGCGACCGCTGCAGTCTGATGCTTTCGGTGGGACCGGAGGCGGCACAGTGGATGGCCGGGGGTCCGTGCCCGCACGGCGTTTGCAAGACCGGCACACTGCGCGAGCAGCCGCCCATCGAGGATTATTACGGCCGGTTGTACAAAGCTGGCGACGTGGCTCGCATTTTCGCCGAGGAGCATACCGGGCTGCTGACGCGCGAGGTGCGGGAAGTGGTGGAAATCGGCTTTGAGAAGCGCGAGAAGCCGGGTGATCCAAACCTGCTCTCCTGCACTCCGACGCTGGAGATGGGCGTGGATATCGGCGATCTCTCCTCGGTGGTGATGTGCTCAGTCCCGCCGAAGTCGGCCAACTATCTGCAACGGGCAGGGCGCGCCGGCCGCAAGCACGGTAACGCCTTCATCGTGGCAATTGCCAATGCGCGCCGGCATGATCTGTTCTTCTTCCAGCAGCCGGACGAGATGTTGCAGGGGCGGGTGGAGTCACCGGGGTGCTACCTGAACGCGTCGGCGGTTCTCGAACGCCAGTTCACGGCATTCACGATGGACCGGTGGGTGGAGACCGCGCTTCCGACGGGCGCCATCCCGGACAAACTAGCGCCCGTGCTCGATTCGGTTGAGAAGGGCGGACCGCCGGAGGCGTTCCCGTGGAATCTGCTGACGTACTTTGAGCTGAACCGGACTGCGCTGGAAGAAGGCTTCCTGGCGATGTTCGGCGCTGAGGTATCCGACTGGACCCGCGAGCGGCTGCTCGGCTTCTCACGAGGCGAGGAGGGGCTTCGCTACCGGCTGCTGGATGGGCTGAGGGTGCGCGCCAAGGAGCTGAAAAACTGGCGTGGTCGCGTTCAGACTCTCAACAAGCGCATTCGGGAAGTGCAGGATGAGCCGATGCGCGAAGAGGACCGGCAGAAAGAATTGGACGAACTGCGCCAGGAGAAGGCTGCGCTCCAGGAACTGGTTCAGAATCTGCGCGACCGGAATGTCTTGAACTTCCTTACGGATGAGGGCCTGTTGCCGAACTATGCCTTCCCGGAGCAGGGCATCACTCTGCGGTCCGTCATTTACCGGCAGCGGAAGAGCGAGTTCGACCCCGAGCGGAGATACGTTACGCGGACGTACGAGTACGTGCGCCCAGCCTCCGCGGCTATCGCCGAATTGGCGCCGGCAAATAACTTTTACGCCGAGGGCCGGAAGGTGACGGTTGACGGCGTGATCTTCGAACGCGAGGATCTGGTGGCGTGGCGGCTCTGTGCGAACTGTACGTGGATGGAACGGGAAGGCGAGCACGAATCACAGCCGGCATGCCCCAAGTGCGGGCACACGCTGTGGTCGGACGAAGGCCAGCGGCAGATTCTGTTGCGGATGCGCTCGGTGATGGCCAATTCGGAAGACCGGGCCAGCCGTTCGTTCGACGAGAGCGATGGCCGGGAACCCAAGTTCTACGACAAGAACATGTTCGTCCTCAAGAACGATGAGGATGTGACGGAAGCCTGGTATCTGGACTGCGACGAGGTGCCGTTTGGCTTCGAATTCTTCCGCAAGATCACGCTACGGGAAGTGAATTTTGGTGAATCCAATGGAGGAGGCGCACGGATTCAGGTGGCCGGCCGGGAGCGCACGGCGCGGTCGTTCGAGTTGTGCGAAGCCTGCGGAAAAGTGCGCCGCAACGGCGAACTGATTCACTCGCCATGGTGCCGCTACCGCAAGGACCCCGAGAAGGAGAGGGCGGTTCGAGCCTGCTATCTTTACCGCGAGTTCACGTCGGAAGCCATCCGCATGCTGCTGCCCGTGGCAGCCACCGAGATCGAGCGGAATATCGAATCGTTTGTCGCCGCACTCCAGCTTGGGTTACGGAAGAAGTTCCAGGGCGATCCCGGCCATCTGAACACGACGGTCTATGACGAACCCATCGAAGGCAGCGAGTCCAGGCGGCGGTATCTCGTGTTGTACGACGGGGTGCCAGGTGGGACCGGGTACCTTAAAGAACTGATGCGCGATCCGGGGCAACTCCAGGAAGTCTTTCAGAAGGCTTTCGACGCTCTGTCCGCCTGCGAGTGCCGGCTGGACGAGCGGAAGGACGGCTGCTACGTCTGCCTGCTGGCCTACCGCGGGCGGCACTTCCAGGGCAAGACATCACGGAGCGCCGCGCTCGACCTGCTCCGTTCCATCCTGGAGAACTGGGACAAGCTGAAGACCACGGACCGCCTGGAAACGATCCGGTTGAACCGGCTGCTGGAAAGTGAATTGGAAGCGAGCTTTCTGGAGGCGTTGCGCCGGGTTCGCGACGGCGAGGCTGCACGTGGCCTGTCGCCGCAGGTAGTGAACGGCAAGCAGGGCTGGTACCTGAAGACTCCCGACCACGGCAACTGGCTGATTGAGCCGCAGGTGGAGTTGGGGCCGGAAAAGGGCGTCAGCGTACCGTCGCGCGCGGATTTCGTTCTTTACCCGGAGCGGCCCTACTTTGGTGAGCTGCCGATCGCGTTGTTTGCCGATGGCTACGAGTGGCACGCAGACCCCGTGGGCGGCAAGATGAGGACCGGCAAGGATTCCGCGCAGCGACTGGCGATCGCGCGCTCGGGAAAATACTGGGTGTGGTCGCTGACGTGGAGCGATGTGTACGAGCGGCTGGATAAGCCGCAGCCCGCCGTATCACCGCTGGGAGGCGCTCCGGGGCCGGTCTTCGCAGCATTGCTGGCGCAACTCGACGCCGAGAATTCGGCGGCGTGGTCGCGGCTTTATGCCGGATCGGCGTTCGATATGCTGCTGTACCGGCTGACGGCGGGCAGGCAGGCAGCGTGGGACCGCTTCGCGCAAGCGTTGCTCTTCCATTTGCTGCAAGCCGATATGCGCCAGGGAGCGGCGCCCGATGACATCCGGTCGGCACTCCATGAAGGAACGCTTGCCGAGGGCTGGACGGCGGCCGATGCCGCCGCACAGCCTTCCGGATGGCTCTATCGCACGATGGCGCGGCAGGATCTCTGCGCGTTCGTGAGCCTGCCCCTGGCGGATCTACAGGTATGGAAAGTGGAGGAGATCACGGCCACTCTCCGGCTGATGGATGACCGAGCCATTGAGTTGGGCGCCACATGGAAAGGCGCCTGGCGGGAGTTTCTGCGTGCCGGAAACGTCCTTCAGTTCGCGCCCGGTGCGGTGTGGGTAACGACTCTCGGACTCCGCGAAGGCATTTACGGCGGCTTGCTGGATGAAGCGGTCACGAGGAGACAGCAGGCGCCCGCCAGCGTTATTGACATTCTGCTCACTGATGTACTGGATCAGGATGCGCGGTCCCTGGTAATCGCAGCTTACGAAGCCGGCAAGGCGCTGCCGGAACCCGGTTATGAAATCGCCGACGCTGCCGGCGAGATTATCGCATTCGCGGAGTTGGCGTGGATTGGCGAAACGGTCTGCGTACTGACGGCTGCCCAGGCGGAGGGTGCTGACGCTGCTCGGCAGATCGGCTGGACCGTGTTCATGACTGAGGAATTGAAAGACGACTCGCAGAAGCTCCTGTCGCTGCTGCCGGTGAGAGAAGAATAAATGACAATCGCTCTGTCGAAAGATTTCCTGCTGGCATTCTCCAATGTTCAAAAGTCGCACCAGAAGAAGGTGCGGGAATTCTTCGAGCGCTTTCAGGTTCATCCGGAATCGGACGGAATCAACTACGAGCCGATCCAGAGCGCTCGGGACAAGAACTTTTATTCGGTTCGGATCGACCAAGCCTACCGGGCGGTGATCGCGAAGCCAGATCCGAGCGTGTACGTTCTCATGTGGGTGGATCACCACGATGAGGCGTACCGATGGGCGGAAAGAAAGCGACTTGAAGTTCACCCGGCGACCGGCGCCGTCCAGGTGCTCGACATGACGGCAGTTCCCGCCAGTGTCGCGTCCACACCAGTAGCCGCCGCGCCACGACTCGGCGCGTTGTTTGCCTCTGTCAAGGACAAGTACCTGCTTCAGCTTGGCGTGCCCGAGGAACTGCTGGCGGTGGTGAGATCAATGAATACGGATGCCGACCTGGAGCGGGCGGAATCGGCGATCCCGCAGGAAGCCTATGAAGCTCTCTTCCTCCTGGCATCGGGCTACACGCTGGAGCAGGTCTTTGGGGAGATGCAGAAGCCGCAAGAGGAAGCCCCGCTCGTCGATACCTCCGACTACGACAAGGCTTTTCGCAACGAAGACTCGCAGCGGCGGTTCCACATTGTCGAAGGTGCGCAGGAGCTGGCGGAGATTCTGACCGCGCCCCTCGAACAATGGCGAATCTTCCTGCACCCGAAACAGCGGCAACTCGTGCGAATGACGGCCAATGGCCCGGTCCGCGTTCTCGGCGGAGCCGGAACCGGCAAGACGGTAGTAGCGATGCACCGCGCCCGTTACCTCGCCGAGGAAGTGTTCACCGGCAAGGAAGACCGGGTTCTGTTCACCACGTTCACCAAGAACCTGGCTACGGATATTTCTCAGAATTTGCGTAAGCTGTGTACGGATGAACGGGCGTGGGCTCGGATTGAGGTGCAGCATCTGGACGGATGGGTATCGAATTTCCTGCGAACGCAGGGTTACCGGCCCGACATCGTCTACGATGACGACAACGACGCCTGGAAGAACGCGGTGGACCAGGCTCCGTCGGATGCCAACCTGCCCGAGAGTTTTTACCGGGTGGAATGGGAAAATGTGGTTCAAGCACAGAACATCACCAGCGTGGACCAATATCTCTCGGCTCCCCGGCTGGGTAGAGGCACACGGCTCACGCGCGAGATAAAGAAAAAGATCTGGCTTGTATTTCAGGAATACCGCGCTCAGCTCAACGAACGTGGCCAAAAGGAATACGTGGACCTGATCCGAGACGCGCGGCAGCTTATCGAAAACAAGGGGCTGAAACTGCCCTATGGCGCCGTGATCGTAGACGAAGCACAGGACATGAGTGCGGAGGCGTTTCGCCTAGTTCGGGCCCTCGTCCCGGCCGGCGAGAACGACCTCTTCATCGTGGGCGATGCTCACCAGAGGATTTACCGGCACCGGGTATCGCTCGGCAAGTGCGGCATCGACATCCGCGGCCGCGGCAAGAAGCTGAAGATCAACTACCGGACCACGGATGAAATTCGGCGCTTCGCGGTCCGGCTGTTGGAAGGTAGACCTATTGATGACTTGGATGGCGGCAAGGACGATCAGAAAGGCTACATGTCGCTCACGCACGGCACCGCACCAGGAATAAGGATCTTTGCCACTGCTGCGGAAGAGGTCGCATATCTGAAGCAGCACATCCAGACGCTGGCGGTCGAGGGCACGGCGTTGGAATCGATCTGTCTTGTTGCTCGCACCAAGAAGTTCGTCGAAACGTATCTGGCCCACCTGGAGGCAGACGGAATAAAGGGATATAAGGTGAAGGCGGATGCAGCAGAACAACGCGACCGTCCGGGTGTTCGCGTCGCTACCATGCACCGCGTTAAGGGACTGGAGTTCGAACACGTGCTCATAGCCGGTGCCAATCGCGGCATTATTCCGCTGGATATAGCACTCGCATCTGCCGACGACGACGTGAGTAAGCGAAATGCCGAAACGGGCGAACGCGCGCTGTTATACGTGGCCCTGACGCGCGCAAAACGGTCCGCTGTGATCACCGGGTACGGCGAAGGGAGCCCTTATTTGACGACAGCAGCCCCGAACTCTGCCTAAGCCGGGACATAGAGGCGTTCAAAATGACGACGAATCGAAGAGATGCTCGATGGCAATCAGACCGCAAAAACAACCGCTTCGTTAGTCGATTTGCTCTAAGGGTTGCAGCTCCATGCAGAATGTGACGCGCAGTTCCCGTACATGATATTTTGATTCGATATGCTGAACCCCTATGCCTCCCAACTGGGCGATCTCGATCCCCTGGAAGTGATTGCGGCCACGCCGGCGAAGCTGCGCGCATTGATGGANNCTGCGCCAGACGCTGGCTGAAGCTCGCCACGTGATGCAGCCGTTTGACCAGGAGGCGTGGGCGAAAAGATATGCCAGCTACAGCGTGGAGGCTGCGCTTGCCACGTTCTCGGCGCTCCGGCAATGGAACCTGGCGCTGGTGCGGTCGCTAGGCGCCGCGGATCTGGCGCGGCCCGTTTATCATCCTGAACGCGGCGACATGAGGCTGCAAACAATTGTGGAAACCATGGGCGGCCATGACCGGAACCATCTGGAGCAGGTAGAAGAGATCGCTGGTCGGAAAGTAACGTCAGTTCAATAGCGGGTGTGTTGGCTAAGCCGGTAAACTCAGGGCAGCCTTCTGGCATATGGGATTCGGAGCCACGAATATCGAAGGGGTGATTCAGTCGTACGCGGAGTATCTTCACGAAGCCCATCAGCCGACCTTCGACCGATTCGAGATCCTGCGCGCATCGGACCGCGAGGCCGCTCTGGCCGAGGCCATCGTGTTCCGGATGCTTCAGACGTTGCAGGTCCGACCGGAGGTGCACGATCAGCCTCAAATTGGCGGTGCTGACTTCATCTGCTACTGTCCGCGCGGCCCATTGCGCAAACCGGTGCCTGAAGACCGTTTCGTCGTTGAGGCTACGTCACTCAGCCTCGATGCCGTCACTAACCGATCAGGCATCCCCAACGAGGTGCCCGATGATATCAGCGGGGGTGCGTTCGGCTTGATCACGCAGAACATCGTCAACAAAGCGAAGGCGAAAGCGCAACAGCTAGGTTACTATCCTATGCCTCGGGTCCTCGCAATCGCTTCCAGCCACGCTGCCATAGCGGCGCTGTTCAACAGTGCGACAGCGATGTGGGCGCTAGTGTCAGACATCCATTGGAGACAAGAAATCGGCAGCGACGTAGTAGACACCGCCGAATACACAAACCTCGACAAATCCGTATTCATCCGGCCCGGTCCTCACGGGACAATCGAGGCCTGCCGACAGAGCATCTCGGCGATTCTTCTTGTCGCGGTGTATGGGGACAGGAGTGAGGTATACGGCATTCTGCATCCCGAGCCGGCACGCCCCTTGCACGTCGATTGGCTTCCGAAGATTCCATTTGTCCGCATATCGCGCTGGCCTATCATCGACGGAAAGATATTCACTGAGTGGGTTGTGGGAAATCCGAGTGGGCACAGTCTGCTGCACTTGCCCGTGCGACCGCCGAAACTGCCGCGAGAGCGACGATGACAGCGAGGACAGACGGCACCACGCTGGGCGGCGAAAACGGGGCGGCGTAACTGCGACCCTCGCAGTGATGGAGAGCCAGGACATTGCCCGGCGCCGTTGGAGTTTCGTCCTCCCAACTGGTCGCATGCACGCCGGGCTGGAGTGCGGTGATCGGCGAGAAGCATCCGGGCATGCAGATGATCTCGTTTGGGCCTCATATCGTGGATGTGCATGGCCCAAACGGACGGCTGCCTAAGCAAGATTCCCGAGGAGTGTAAACATGAGTTTCTGGCAATCGTGCCGGTACCGCGCTACACCTAATCCACTACAGTAAGTCGGCCGGTGAAATCAGACCCGTTAGCCGACTGTTCTGGTCAGGATCGACAACTAATAATGGTCTTCCTCCCTTCATCCGTTTGGCTGCCTCATACGGAGAAAGGTGCTTCCCGCACTGATTCTCATCCGCAGGCAGCAGCAGATCGTTCGATGGTAACAGTTCAGGTACCCCA
>PKYZ01000176.1 GCA_003132865.1 Bryobacterales bacterium | reverse complement strand
CACTTTTCGGATAGGAGCCGTATAGAGCTTGCCCAGCGCGTAGTTGGTCGGATCCGGAAAGTCGACCACAATGAAATCGAAACTGCTCGCGTCGGAATCGATCCACGGGAAAGCGTCGGCGTTCACGACGTGTACCTTGGGCGAGCGGAAGCTACGCTGGTTGAGCGCGGTCAGCATGGGGTTCGAGGAGAACAGGCGCGTCATCTCCGGGTCGAGATCCACCAGCGTGACGCTCTCGATCTGCCGGTACTTGAGGATCTCGCGCAACGCCAGGCCGTCGCCGCCGCCCAGCACCAGCACCCGGCGCGGAGCGGGAATCGCCGAAAGGCCGGGATGCACCAGCGATTCGTGATAGCGGTATTCGTCGCGCGAGCTGAATTGCAGGTGACTGTTGAGGAACAGCCGTAGATCGTCCTTAAACCGTGTCAGCACGATGTGCTGGTAGCGCGTATCGCGCGCGAAAATGATTTCGTCGGCGTAGATGTTATCTTCCGCGGCGGCGGTGATCCGTTTGGCCTCCAGCAGGCCGCCAAGCAAAATCGCCAGCACTATCGCCGACATTCCGCGCAGCAATCGCCTGGCTCCCAACTGCGCCGCGAACAGATATGTGCTCCACAGCGCCACGCCGGCGTTGACGATGCCGAACAGCATAGCCGACCGCACCAGGCCCAGGCGCGGCACCAGGACGATGGGAAACAGCAGCGAAGCGGCCAGCGCGCCGATGTAGTCGAAGGTCAGCACGTGCGCCACGGCGTCCCGGAAATCGAAGTGCCCGCGCATGATGCGCATCAGGAGCGGAATCTCCAGGCCCACCAGAACGCCGATCACCGTGACAATGAAATACATCAGGAAAGCGAAGGCCTGCGTGTAGGCGAAGGCCAGAAACAGCAAGGCCGAGGAGAACCCGCCGATCAGTCCGATCATCAGCTCGATCCAGATGAAGCGATGCACCAGCCCGCGATGGATGTACCGCGACAGCGCGCTGCCGATGCCCATGGAGAAGAGGTAACACCCGATAATCGTGGAAAACTGGAAGACGCTGTCGCCGACCAGGTAACTGGCCAGCGTCCCCGCTACGAGCTCGTAAATCAGTCCGCAGGCGGAGATCAGGAAGACGGATATGAAGAGGACTAATGACACGAGTGTTAGTGCTTTTGTGGGGCGGCCAATCTTGGNNGGCAAGATTGCCCGCCCTCCTTAGTGGATGGCCGCGGCGATAATCAGGCAGAGACCCAGGGAGAGCGCGCCGACCAAAATCGCCAGGGCCATGTTGTGCTCGTGAACGATTTCCGTCCAGAGATGATAGGGAGTCAGCTTGTCCAAAATGAAAAAGGCGGCTACGAAGATCAGAATGCCGACAAGGGCAAACACCAGCGCGTTGACAATGTTGGGGAACGTCACGATAGGCATTTCATTTTCCTCCTGTGTAATGATGATAGCTAGCGTAGATGGCACGATATGAGCCGGGATTGTCCCGAATGGACCTCGGCACGTTCTTGACTTCGTTGACCGATGTGAAGCTCCAGCCGCGGACGGCGCTGGCTCCGACAAGCAGTACCACCACGATTCCGTAAATCAGATAAAGCCGGTTCCAGATCATTCGTCGCCCCCGATAGACTTCATGGGATGGTCGCTCTCCGCCCAGCGCATTTGCTCGAAATTGTAAGTCCGCCAGGAGATCAGCAAGGCGGGCAACAGTAGAGCGGCCAGCGCCACCAGATAAACTCCCAGTACAGGCACATCGCGAGTTACCGTCACGGTGTAGCCAATCAGTCCAAGGCTGGCGTCCGATTCCGGCTCGACGCGCAGGTAATAGCGACCCGGCGGAATGGACGGCAGCACGGCCCGATCGTGCTGGCTGCCTTCTTGCCAGTGGCCGTCCGAGTCGACTCCGCTATAATATGTCACTTCCCGCCCGAAGTCGTAGGCTTGGCCGGTGTCTTCGTCGATCAATGCATAGTTCAGATAAATCCATTGATTGGATACATCGGCGTCCGTTCGGACTTCGACGGACGAAGTGCGCCCTTTGAGTTCAAATTCAGGCGTGACAAAAGACGCCTCGGTGCTCGATGGCGAAAAACGGTAGGCCTCCTGAAAAACCTGTTCCCGCTGCGAAAAGAGCTGGTACAACGTGAAAATCACGAAGATCGCCGTGGCGAGGCCCGCGAGCGCGAACCAAATCTGGCCGGCGGAGGCCCGCAACTCGGAAGGTTGATTCTCGTATATTCCCACCGGCGTGGGCGCTACACCCGCCAGCCCGAATGCCTTCCAGATATCCGCGCCGTGCACGTATTCGCCCAGGGTCCAGGTGGTCTCGTTGCCCGCCGTTTCCGACGAAAGGACATACGGCGGAGCGATGTAGTCTGTCACTGTGACGGCGTCGTCGTTAACCGCTACCTGCCAGGGGAATTCGCCAAGCACGAAAGTAGTTCTTGCGAAGCATGTCTGGAAGTGCTTGTACTTCTTCCCGAGGTACTTGGCCGAATTCCACTGCACCTCGGGCAACGCGCTGCCTACGCTCGCGTCATTCCAATGGCCGTTGTACTCGGTAAAGTAGCGGAATCCTTTGTAAGGACTGAAGAGCAGATATTCCCGCCAGCTATAAGTGAGGCCATCCACTTCCATCGTGCGTACCTGGAAGCCGATCGCCTCATAAACCGCGCCGCGCCATTTTCCGCGGCTGCCCAGCGGGATCAGCGGAACCTCGTCGCCCGTGGCGGCTTCGAAGCGCTGCAGGATTCTGAGTTGGGGGTCCTTGGCATCCAGAATGGAATGGCAGCGATCGCACACGATGGTGACGGCGCGCCCCATGGACCGCACGGTCAGCGGGGCGCCGCAGTTTGGACAGGCCAACGATTGAACCTCAGGCGGCGGGTTTGGACTCATGACCATCCCTCGAATGCGCGCAAATTCTTCAGCCGTAGAGCCTCGAACTCGACCATTTTCCCCACGTAGAGCACCGGTTCTGCATCGCTGTAATCGAGCGTAGCAAAGTCGCCGCCCGTCGAGCGCAGGTCGACGAAAGCGGCCCCCTGTTTATCCCAATACTGAAATGGAAGCTCGCCTTCGACGCCGCGATAGCGCGCATGCGTGATCACGGTCACTACAAACTCCGTCTTGTTCCATGTAAATCTGTCGCCCAGGTGGACCGCAGCGAGCGCCGGCAGGGGTTCGGCCCGGAAGGCGAGCGTCACCACGTATTGGCTTTGCGCGTCCGACAGCCAGGCGCTGCCGACTGCGCTGCTAGCCGTGTTCAACACGATGTGCCACTCGTTCCAGGAACCCTCGTCATAGTCGTATATGATGCGCCCGGCGACTGTGAACGCGCGATTCTCGTAGACGCCCGAAGTGCCGATCTGGACCGGCGAGCTATCCGGCGGCAAATCCGAGACCACGCCCACGCGTTCCAGGTTCACGTCCGTGCGAATGAGGATGGATTTGCAGTGCGCGCAGGTGGTCTGCACGCTGCTCGACCAGTGGAACAGAATCGGGGCGCCACAGCTTGGGCAAAGCGCGGCAGGCTGCGTCATACGGCACTCCTCGCCGGGATGTAGTCTCGCGTCACGGCGCGCACGATGACCTCGTCGGCCCCCAGAAATTCCCGCAGTCGCGTTTCGAAATCCCACCGCGGACGCGGGAGGCAGCTAAACAGGTTCAGGCAAATCGAGCGATGTTCCGGGAAAGTGTGGCACGTCAGGTGCGATTCCGATAGCAACGCCAAGCCGGTAATTCCGTCCGTGTTCGGGAATTGATGCCACAGAATCTCCCCCACCGTATGCAGGCCCAGGTCGTCGATGAGCGCCAGGAACAGCGCGCGCAATACGGCCAGGTCCCGCAGCCCGTCGGGCGAGCATCCGTGCGCTTCGACGATCCATTCCACACCAGCCATAAGATCGCGGACAGGTACAATTTAGTATACTGAGGTGCAAATGAGTCTGCGTAGTTTTCTCGGCAAGCAGTTTATCGACGTCATCCAATGGAACGAGGACGAAGATGGCGTGCTCGCCTACCGGTATCCGATGCAAGACATGGAGATTCAGACGGGCGGCCAACTCACCGTGCGCGAGTCGCAGATGGCCGCCTTCGTCAACGAGGGCCGCATTGCCGATGTGTTCCCGCCGGGCCTGCACACTCTGAACACCCGCAATCTGCCGCTGCTCACCGACCTGATGAACTGGGACAAAGCGTTCGAATCGCCCTTCAAATCGGACGTGTATTTCTTCTCGACGCGGCTCCAGATTGATCAGCGCTGGGGCACGGCGACGCCCATCACGATTCGCGACAAGGAGTATGGTGCGGTGCGGCTGCGCGGTTACGGCATCTACTCCTACCGCGTGGCCGATCCGCGGGCTTTCTACACCAACGTGAGCGGCACGCGGGACATCTACCGTGTGGCGGACCTGGAGGGGCAACTGCGCGAGACGATCGTCGCGCGGATGACCGATACGTTCGCCAACAGCGACGTGCCGTTCCTCGATATGGCGGCGCACCAGGCGACGCTGGCGCAGAAGATCGCCGACCACGCGAGCCCGTCGTTCAAAGCGCTGGGGCTGGAACTGAACCAGTTGATCGTCGAGAATCTTTCGCTGCCGGACGAACTACAGAAGGTGCTGGATCAGCGCATCGGCATGACCATGGTGGGCGACCTTGGGCGTTACGCGCAATTCGAGGCGGCGCAAGCCATCCCGATTGCGGCGGCCAACGAAGGTGGCGCGGCTGGTGTGGGTGTGGGGCTGGGGGCCGGCATCACCATGGCCCAGACGATGATGAACGCGATGAAGCCGGCCGCGCCTTCGGGCGGCGCATCAGCCGACACGAAGTTCTGCGTCGAATGCGGACACGCGATCCCGAGATCGGCCAAGTTCTGCCCGGAGTGCGGCAAGCTTCAGCAGTGATGGCCGGTAGAGTAGGACGGAGAGCCACGGAGGAATCCGCAGCTCACCGTCCCCTCGTCGAACCGGACGTGC
>PKYZ01000759.1 GCA_003132865.1 Bryobacterales bacterium | reverse complement strand
CCGCCGCAGGCCGAGGGCCTGCCCTACTTAAACCATTGCGGTGGCCGGTTCCATTGCGGCATTGGACCGCGTTCGCTCCACTTCGTTTGAAAAAATCGCACCCAGCGTGGCCAGGCCTTTGCGGATCTCGTCCGGCCTGAGGCCGGCGAAGCTCAGACGCAGAGAGCCGGGATCGAAGCGCGAGACCGCGAAATACTTGCCGGGCAGGTACGAGACGTTCTCGCGATGCGCGCGGGCCAGCAATTCGCCGGCATCCAGCGGCTCGGGCAGACGCACCCACAAATTCATGCCGCCGCGCGGACGGGTGAAGCGCGATCCGGCGGGCAGGTAGCGTTCGCACGCGGCCAGGACCGCGGCTAAACGTTCGGCGCCGGCCTGCAGCATGTGCGCGCGATGGGCGGCCATGCGTCCGGATTCGGCGAAGCGCAGCAGCACGGCCTGGGAAAGCTGATCGGTATGCAGGTCGGCGAGTTGCTTGGATTGCGCCAGGCGCGCGATCAGGGCGCGCGGGCCGAGCACCCAACCGACGCGCAGGCCGGGGAAGGTGATCTTCGAAAAACTGCGCAACAGGATGACGTGGCCGGCATCGCCGGATTGCTTGATGGGCGGCAGATCTTCTCCGCTGTAGCGCAGGTCGCCGTAGATATCGTTCTCAACCAGCGGCACGCCTGCGGTTTGGGCGGCGCGCAGGAGGGCGGCGCGCGCGGCGACGGGGAGTGTCGCGCCGGTCGGATTCTGGAAGTTGGAGGTGACTACGATCAAGCGCGGCCGTTCGCGATCGAGGACGGCCTGGAGGTGTTCGATCTCGACGCCGTCCGCGCCGACGGGAACTCCGATGAGCTGCGCGCCGGCCTCCAGGAAGAGGCTTTTGAGTCCTGGGTAGACGGGATCTTCGACCACCACCTTATCGCCCGGGCGGAGGAGGACGCGGCCGAGCAGGTCGAGCGACTGCTGGCAGCCGTTGGTGACGATGAGGTCGTCGTCCGGGGCGGCCAGGTTTTCGGCGCGGGCGGCGTCGAGAAGGTAGCGGCGGAGCGGTTCGTATCCGCTGGGGGAGCCGAGTTGNNACATGACCTCTTCGCAGCTCGCGCGGAGGGCGTCCAGCGGGAAGAGTTGCTCGGAGGGACGGGAGGTGGCGAAGCTGACGCCTTCGCGCGATAGGGGGCCGGGGGCTGGGGGTTGTGGGCTGAGGGTGGAGCGCTCCAGGAGGTGGGGCCAGTCGAGCGGGTGGCTGCCGATTGGTGGATGCTGGACGGTGACGAAGCTGCCGCGGCCGACCTGGCCGGTGATGAAGCCTTCGGACTCCAGGAGTTCGTAGGCGGCTGCGACTGTGGTACGGTTCAGTCCAAGTGAACCAGCCAATTCGCGAGTGGCCGGGAGGCGCTCGCCTTTTGCCAGTTGTCCGGATTGGATGAGGCCGCTGAAGTGCGAATAGAGCTGCTTGTAGATAGGGAGGGCGGAGGAGGCGTCCAGTTGAGGCTGGGGTACCACAGAGACAGCATACCATATTGGACGGTCGGCTGGCGGGATGCAGGTCCGCCAATTGGGTTCGTTGTGCGCCGGNNGCCGGGATAAACCGGCATGATGACTTGCGGATCGAAACCAGTTCGCCACTGGCGGTTTTCAGTGTAACGGGCGGAGCGCGAGATGCGTGACCGCATCTGCGGATTCGCCGAACGCAACCGTCCCACCTAAATCATTGCCCCGAGAGACCGAGAAGCGATTGCCAGTCTTCTCGATGATCGCTATAGCCCAGCGAAGTGGCCCGGTCCAGCGCTGCTGCTTGGGGCGCTCTCTGGGCTCCAATTGGAAAGCAATACGAAAGCGTTTAATTGCCTTAGTTAGCCCTCACGTTGGCTCACCTCGGAACAAAATCTTCAAGCGATTCATGTATGCGACACCCCATCCGGTGATGCTTTTTATGACTTCGGCCAAGATAGACTGCCCAGTGAAGCCAGAGCACTGCCATTTCATCCTAGAACAGGCACAAAACGGATAATACTGCGTTCATCGCGAGGAATCAAAGGTTCATCGACGAGTTCGAACAGGGCATGGACATTCGGTAGTAACAGTAGGGCCACAGAGGCTGCGCCCACGCCGGAAGGGCGCACAAATGAAGCTGGCTTGTCAATTGGCGCTTTTTATCAGCCGCTCGGCGTGCTTGAGCGCTTCCGGTGTGAGCTCCTGCCCCGATAGCATGCGGCCGACTTCGCGCGTGCGGCCTTGGCGGTCGAGTTCTTCGATGGCGGCCACGGTGCGGCCCTGGCTCTCGCGCTTCTCGACGCAATAATGATGATCCGCGAAGGCCGCGATCTGCGCGAGGTGCGTCACGCACAACACCTGATTGGCTGTGGCCAGCTTCTTCAGACGCCGTCCAACGCCTTCCGCGGCGCTGCCGCCGATGCCGGCGTCCACTTCGTCGAAGACCAGCGTGCGCCGGGACGCAACATCATCGGACAGGCAGGTCTTCAGCGCCAGCGCGATGCGCGAGATTTCGCCGCCCGACGCCACCTTCTCCAGGGGCTTGGGCTCTTCGCCCAGGTTCGGCGAGACCAGAAACTCGACGCGGTCGGCTCCGGCCGCCGACCAGGGGGCCGGGGCGATCTCGATGCGGAAAGTGGTGCGCTCCATGGCGAGCGAGCGAA
>PKYZ01000578.1 GCA_003132865.1 Bryobacterales bacterium | reverse complement strand
TCCTCCTGCTCGCCTGCTGCTGCCAGGAGGGCTTCCCGCGACCGGGGCGCCTATATACACATAGGCGACGCTCGGACCGCAACACGGCCAAACTATCGCGTCCAGGTTTCCATCCAAGTTCAGATCCGCCAATATGACGCCCTGCGGCCCGGCTGGGTTCGTGATGAGAGTCTGCGTGAATCCACCTTGCTGATTGTTCACCAAAACCACGAGGTACGGGTCAGCATATTCTGGCGACGTGAGCAAAATGTCGGTCCACCCATCATTGTTGATGTCACCAGCCGCAATCCAGGAATACCCAGTAGGTATCGGATTCGCGACAATGTTGACGGGCGCCTGAAATGTCCCATCCCGTTTCCCAGAGCTAGCTGATTCGTCGAATCGGCGAAGTCCAGCTTCCCATCGTGGTTGAAATCGCCGAACACAATGAGGCCTGGACCCACAGGCGTGATGCTTTTCAGCGTGAACGTGCCGTCGCCGTTGCCGAGATAGGTGCCCACCCCTCCCAGGCTATTGGCACCTTCGAGAATATCCGGGATGCCGTCTCCGTTCAGATCCCCCACGATAGGACAGCCCGGACCGGACAGCGGGATGGTTGCGCCCGTGGTGTACGGCGTGCCAGGCTTTCCGGTGCCCAGTAGGATGACGATCCCGGTCGAGGTAGGCACCGCCAAGTCCGGCCTTCCATCACCGTTGAAATCCGCCGCCGCGGCGCAACTACGGCTGCCGGGCACCGAAAGCCACTCACTCTCTTCGAACTTGCCATTGCCATAGTTGAGCAACACGGACACCGCCTGAGACTGTGCCGCAACAATATCCAGCACACCCTTCCGATGCAACTCGGCGAGCACGACATCATAGGAGCTCAGGCTGTTTTCCACAGGGTAGTTTACAGGCGGCCTAAACTTGCCATCCCGTGCCATCCCCTTCGCCCAGGGCGACAGTGCCAAGGGAGTTTACCAAGTCCGGGATGCCGTCCCGGTTCACGTCGCCAATAGTGATCGGCACGGCGCCATTCATATTCGCCTGGATGGGTTTCAGGAACCCTCCGGCGCCATTATTCAAGAGTACGTTGACGTAGTTGACGTTAGCACCAGACGGGGAAAGGACAATATCCGGGTGGCCATCGTGGTTCAGATCACCAACCGCGATGTGGTTTTCTCCGCCAGGAGGAATGTTAAAAGTTACCGGCGCCTGAAACGTGCCGTTGCCATTGCCCAGCAGTAACACAAAACCGCTGGTGTTCGAATCAAAGGTGGCCACCAGGTCAAGGTGCCCATCGCCATTGAAGTCGGCTGCCGCGATGTGTCCCAGGACCCCGCCCGGTGCTGGAATCATCACGCCCGGGTTGAAAACGCCACCACCCTGGCCGGTGAAGAGCCACAGGCCATTGTAGCCTCTAATTACGGCGTCAGGGATCCCATCGCCGTTGAAGTCTCCCATCAAGAGGTCGCCGACGTAAGGATCGTTAATTTGGTAGAACACGGCCGGTTGGAAGGTGCCGTCGCCGTTACCGAATGAGACGCCAAGTCCAGCCGGTCCAGTGAGGTTGGCGCTTACAAACGCGGAAACGACCAGATCGACTTTGCCGTCACCATTGAGGTCGAGGGCGGCCAACCCGGCCAGACCCTGAAGCCCGATTTGTGATATCGGACCTGCGTGGAACAATCCGTTCCCGTTTCCCAGTAGAGTCGTGACCGCCCCGTTCGAAAACTCATTTATCTCAAGGAGGTCCGGGATCTTGTCTCGGTTGACATCGACTACGCGCACTTTGGTCGCACCGGGGCCATAGTCTCGCCGGTCAACAAACTGAGCAGGCTTTGTGAAGGTGGCGGCTATCACTCTCGACGCTAGCAGAAACAGCAAGACGCTTTTCATCGCGAGGCTCCTCACCATGATCCGTGTGCTTTAGGGCCACGGTACCGTATTTGGACCATGGACTGGAACTGTGCAGCCGGCTGGGCCGCCTTGGTCATTTATGTACTCCGTATAAGCGGCGAAAGCATTACTGTACGCGTTGCTGATCGCAGGGTAGATGTTGTATAGCTCTCCCGCCATGATGCTATTGTAACTATTCAGATAAACGCCAGCGCCTGCCGCATTCCACACTCCGTTGTCGAACGCATTATTTCCGAGTTCGCCATAGTTATTTCGGTAGTAGTCGTAGTATTCGAATTGTATTGGCGCGCCCCCGGCCGTATTCGGATAGTGACAGTGAGGGGTGTGCTCGAAGGCCCGCTGCCAAGTGGAATGCCAGGGAAGCCAGCCGTTGAGAAGCTCAACAGCGGCACGGAGGAGACCGTGAGCGACACGGCAATCGTAGACGCCTGCGTCGTCAAGCCGGCCAGAGTCGGCGGGAGGACAGGAGTGACCGTGACGGTAATAAAGGCATCCGCCGAAAGCCGCATTCTGCTGACGTACGCCCGATCAAGAACGCTACCTTGACACGGTAGAGGNNTCGAGTCGCCACGGGCCCACCATATTTTTTCCATATTTTTCAATGATTTGCAGCCCTTTTCAACCACTGTAGATATTTAGGAATGACGAACCCACATGCTATTCGATGTCGATCGTCACGATATTGGATGTCACATCAAAGGAACACGTTGAGGCCACGCCGAGGGTGGTCCCCGTCAGGCTTACGCTCAGGTTCAAAATCCCGCTGCCCGCCAAGCTTGACGGCAGCCATGCATTGATCTGATCCAGCCCCGCATACTGCGCCGAAGGTCCGGCATAGAACACCTGTAGCGGCTGACGGCCGGCCGTCACCGTCAATCCCTGCGGGAAGGTCGAGTATTCGGAAATACCAGTCCCCCACAGCACCAGCGCGGAAGTTCCCGAGGTGACGTTCAGCGGAACCGGAACGCAAGTCCCAGACCCTATCGGACACTCCGCCAATTCCATAATCGTCTGCGTGCCATTCGGCAGGTTGGTCACGAACTGCGCCGCCGCCACGCCTGTGCCGGTTTCGTTGGCGGTAAACAGTCCAGGTGCGGGAGCCGGAGTCGCGTTAACCATAGCCGTCTGCCCGCCGGACGGCGTCGTGATCTGGATGCTCGCGGAATAGACGCTGCCCGATCCTCCATTGCACGGCGGGAAAACCGCACCCGCTGGAACCTGCGCGTTAATCTGCGTCGGGCTGACGTAGAACAACGGCATCGCTCCCGAAAACAGAGGCTGATTCAAAATGTTCACAACGGTGAACTGCGCGCTGACACCGCCCAGTTCGCTCGGAAGCGGCAACATCGTCGCGGATGTAGCACCCGTAGCGAAGTTGCCGCCATAGATAGACACAATCGAACCCGCCGAAACCGGCGCCGTACCGCTCGCCGCCGAGAGCACTTGCGCCGCCGGGCTCGCCGTGCGCGGCAACCCGCCCTGGCTAGGCCCGAACTGAGCCCGCAAACCAGCCGGCGCCGCCATCAGTATGGCCGCGGCCCAAAGTGGCTTGGATGTTCTCATAGCCCCTCCTTTAGCACTTTACAATAAAACTTTAACGATGCGCAAACAAACGGCTGACGACGTCGCGCCCGACTGCCTGCCCTTGAAGCGGCGCAGGTTATGGGCTGTCGCCGCCGGGCGGCACGGGGTCCTAATAAGCAGGGCTTGACAGGCTGCTCAAGAACTGTAATCATAACATATGGAATCCAGCATACAATTGCGAGCAGGCTCCCGGCAGCGCCCTACCCCGATCACCCGTCGGGCAGAGGAATAATACAAATGCTTACCGACAGCGAACGATTGGCGCTCATCAAGGACAAAGAGTCTCCTTGCGTTGACCGTGGCGAAGCGATTGTTAAGTTGGCGGCAGGTGGGCTGACTCAGGCAAAAATTGCCGATTTGACAGGTCTCTCAACCGTGACGATTAGCCACCTCAAGAAATGCTTTGAGAATTTGCACGGCAACTCCCGTCAGCTTTGTCTCGACGGTAAGACTACAGCCGAGGCCTGTTATTCACTTGCGCGGGTCGCTCAGAGACTCCAGGCGCGTGTTGTCCGTCGTGCAATCCAAATCTGCACGAAGCGGAATCGGCAACAAAGCGATCGGACGGTGCGCTACACCGGGAGGCAAACCCCGGAAGGACTGATAACGGGTCAGGACATGGATGAGGCGATCAAGGATGTGAAGAGGCGTCCACACGGCAATAAGGGAAGAACCATGACATCTGAATACAAGGAATATGCAATTCTCGCACGCAACGACGGTCATTCTATTATTCTTGACCCTAAAACATATCATTCTGACTATGAGCTCCTTGGCTGGGAGAATGTTGGTCTGATTACCTTAACGGATGAGGAAAGATCCGATGGAGAAGTAGTATTTCAGATTAAACTGACTGAGAAATGAGGTCTATCTTCCGATTCGATGGCAAATGGGCCCTCGCAAGCGCGCCTGCGTCGGTACTGCCGTCGACCCGAGGCATCTAAGGCTCGCCTTCTTTGAGAAGGTGAAGCCGGAAGGTCGAGCTGGAGACGGCGAGCCCCTACGAAGTACGTCCGCGAGCATTGATACACTGTTTTGGTGCCCCCCGAGCCGCTCTCCCCCTTGCGCCCGCCGGCGCGCCTTCTGCTGGGACCTGGACCCAGCAATGGTGGCGCCGCGCGTCTACGAGGCGCTGCGGCAACCATGATCGGTATCAATAGACTGCCCTGCGCCTCTGTAGCTCCATCGGGCGGCGGCTGATAATGGTTGGCGCGCCATTTCGACCAAGCGCGCCTTTCTTCACTGCATAACAGTGCAAGCTCAGCGTCGTGCCAGCCTTGCCGTCCGCCGGTCGTGTCGAGGTGGGTGAGTGGTGAACCAAGCGTTTTGGAGCTCCAGAACGGATCGAAGTGGCGGAGGCTATCCACCAGGTATTCTGAAAGGAGGTGACCCCGATAGATCTGAATCGCATCTCCGAGATCCTACGGATGCTGCCGCCACGGCAAGAAAAAGTGATCCGCCTGTACTTCGGGCTGGGCTGCCAACGACCCCATTCGGCTTTGGAAATAGCAGAGGCGTTCGAGGTTTCTTCCCAGGTGATCGCAGGTATCCTGGGTGCGGCGGAGAGCAGGCTGGAAGCCAGGCGGATGCCGCCCGCGTCGCCCCAGCACGCTCAAACGCTGGATGCAGTTGCCAGAATTCCAAACTGAGTATTTGCAGGTCCGCCGGGGCGCTATGAGCCAGGCCAACGCGTGCATCCAGCACAACTCCGTCGCCTTGGGTCGGGCCAGCCTGCAGTGGGGGTTCTTGTCCGGGTTGGATCAAGCTCGATGACAATCCACTCGGTACCGGCATCTTCGTTGGGACACACGGTCTCTATCAGATACACAGCGACCAGTCCGTCTGGGAATACACGGGGACACCCTGCAACGGCAACTCTTGTCCTGGTTGGGTGAGACTCGATCAAAACCCCAGCATGGAGAATGTGGGAACCGGCGGCCCTTACTTTTATGAGCTGCACTTCGACGGCACGCTCTGGCAGTATACGGGGCCACCCTGCAATGTCAATGGTTGTACCGGCTGGTTGGAAATCGACGACAACCCGAATATCTTTCCAGCCTTTGCGGCTGGGCCAAAGGCGCTGTACCAGCAGCACTACGATGGCTCGATCTGGGAGTATATCGGGCCGGCTTGCAGCGGGGGCGCCTGTCCCGGCTGGATCAGGCTCGACGATAACCCGAACACCATGCGAATTTGCGCCGGGGACCATCTGTACCAGCAGCACAAGAATAATACGATCTGGCAATACACCGGCCCGGTATGCAACGGAAACTCCTGCCCAGGCTGGGTGATGCTGGATGACAACCCCAATACAGTCTGGACCTTCGCCGGGATCGGTACCGTCTATCAAATTCACCAGGATTTTTCGATCTGGGAGTATACGGGGGCCGCGTCGAAGACGCGCTGGAGATTTACCAGGAATCGCTCGCGGGCACGCGCAAGGAGTGGCTCGACCGCGAGTCCGCCGCTGGTCCAACCGCTGAGATCAAGCATTATTACCTGGAGCATGGTGGCACCGAGCGGCAGTGGGCGTCCTGGGCGACCGCCAGGACGCCCGAAGAGCAGGAAGAACAAACCGTCGCGGGAGCGCTGCGCTTTGTCACAGTGCTGCCGGACTTCTCCGCGACGGACTTGGCCGGACGGACATGGACCCTGCGCGACCTGCAGGGCAAAGCCACTTTAGTCAACTTCTGGGCGACGTGGTGCACGCCCTGCCGCGCGGAACATCCAGCGATTGAAAAGCTTTTCGAGTCGTTGCGCGGTCAGGCGAAAGCGCAATTACTGACCATTAGCGTGGACGAGGATCTTGCCGCCGTGCGTGGATATATTCGCGAGAAGGGATACAGCTTCCCGGTAATCAACGCGCGGGATCTGGCGGACAAGTTGCTGCCCTATAGTGGCCTGCCCGTCAACTTTCTGGTGGACGCCAACGGCCGAAGAAGCGGAAGCTATCCGTTTGCAGCCGATACGGCTGCTATCGAACGCCTGAGGAAAGACCTGGATAGCGCTGCGAAGTGACGCCTTGACTCCGGCGCCGGCGATTATGGCACGTCGCGAGCCTCGCGCGGCGTTTGAAGCGGCTCGAAGACCGCTTTATCCCGGCCGAGGAAGAGCCCTTCGAATTCGTGGTGTCCGATATGCCTCCACAACGTGCCCCAAAAATGGGGCAATGCCTTTAGGGGATTAGCACGCCGTAACCTATTTCGCACACCGGCTACGTCGGAGCAGGATTGGCTCGGACAAGGCTGGGGCGGCTGCGGGGAGCCTGACGTTTGCGGGGCGCCTGACCGAGAACCACCAGCAACTTGTCGTGCTGTTCGGAAAACTCGCTCGTGTTCACTCGATACCCACCGGGCGGCGGTTCTTCGCCTTCGATCACGCTTCGCTGGTTCAGCAAATCTTCCGAGACGATCGCCTGCGCCCAAACGGGATGTTCGTAGGAGAGCTTCGAGAATAGGTCCAGAAGCCCCTCCGGATCGTAGCCGGCTGCTTTCAGGTAGCCCAACGCCTGAGCGTTCGCCCGCTGTTCTTGATTGCGCCTCGTTCCGTTTCCACCCGGAATGCCAAATGGCGAAAGCACACAGAGCGGAACGTACAGCGGAATGCTGGCGCCTTGGGCAGTTGTGGCTCCGCCAACCTGCCGATGTGCGAGTTGATGAGCCAGCAGACCGGCGAGCTCCATTTCATTCTCCAGCCTTTGGACGAGCCCGGCGGAGAGGTACTGCACGCCATTCGCCAACACCATGGCGTAGGGTTCGGAGCTGCGTGTCAGCCGGACTTCGAGCGCGGTCTGCCCGGCCGCCACAGCCAACCGGTTTTCGACACGCTGAAGATATTGCGTCAAGGCAGGATCGTGGATACGGCCGTCCCGGTTATCCAGCTCCTGCGCCATCTCTTTCCCAAGCGTCCACTCCTTGTGAATCTGCGGCGGTGATTGAGCAGTCGGGGCGGGCTGGCCCAACACCGGCCATACCAGCGAACAAGCCGTGGAGAGGCGGGCGATCCACACAAACCAACCTCGCATGGGGATGACTCCTGTCCTTATTCTACTCTCGCTAGAGATCAATCGAGCTGGTCGCTGCTTGCCGCGACTTGGAGCTGGCGCTGCGTGGCTTGGCCTGGCCCCCGCGACATTTGCCTAGCGATATTGGCAATTAAGGCCGCTGTTCGCCTGCTGTCCTCGGAAGAAGCAACCGCGCTGCTTGGGAATATGGACGTGTCAACGGTGGTGGGGCTGCGCGACCGGGCCATCATGCGATGCATGTAGGTGTCGTATCCCACGGCGGAAACCAAACCGGCTTGACGCAGAGCCGGGAGCGGGTGATCTACGAGTCGCTGGAGGAATGGGGTGTGAAAGTACGCCATCCGCATCTGGCCAACGACAGCTTGGAGCGGGAATATCGCGGAGTTGCTGACGTGGCCAGTGGGAAGACCGACCCATAAGCCGGCCGTCTACCAGCGCGCGCGGTGCTTGCGGCGCCCGCAACCGCCCGTCCCCACCCAGCCGATGGCGTCCCTGAGCGATCCCACCGCGCGGAATAGCCGGCTCCGCCAGGCTCTCTAACGGCCCATCGCCCGATCCTCCCGTGGGGGCGAAGTCGTCCACCACCAGCAGCGCGTCTGACCCCTTGCTCACCGAATAACGCGGCCCGCGAACGGCATGCGCCGGATTCGATGGCATCACCTGGCCGGTTACCAGCCAATCGAAAAGCATCCGGATCGCCGCGAGATGTTGTTTGACCGTCGGCGCCGACCGCTCCGCCTGCAGCGCCTCGATATANNCCAGCGCAGAAAAGCGCCGGCAGCTCGCGCATACGCCGCCCGCGTGTTCTTGTTCCGAATGTTGACCGTGAAGAATTCCAGGAAGCGCCAGGAGGTTCGCTGATTTGGAACAGGGATGTGGCGGCGTTTGGTGGCCATGGATGCTCTCAAGCAAGCGCCGTCGTTCTCCATGCCTTTGGCTGCCGCCTCAAAGCTTCCGAGCCGCACGCGACGGCACACTAGCGGGGCGCTTGTTGCGCTTTGGCCATCGCCTCCTGGCTTTGTTTGATCAACTTCTCCGCTGTGGCGACATCCTCCGCATCGCCGCGCAGGGCTAGGGCGCCTATTGAGTTGTAGACGAAGAGACGGCGGATCCGGGTGTTGGAGCGCACCGCGGCGGCGATCTTCGCGCGGTCCTCATCGGACTGTGCTTGCGGCAGATAGAAGACCCGCACCTGATCTTGTACATCGTCTACATGTTCATCGCCTGCAAAAGTGTAGGCGCGCGGCGTGGAGTCGGCCGGAGGCGCCGGCAGATCGAGCTGCTTGATAAGCCAGGCGGCCAGGGCCACGCGTTCGGGCTCCGCGCGCATGGCGACGGCTCGGCGATTACTGATGACGAACATGCGCATCACGTCAGCCGTCGAGCGGATGAGCGTGGTGATCTCCTGAAGTTGTACCGGCGTTTGTGCATTAGTCAACTCGAAGACGTGCGCCACCAACTTATCGCCTGAGACTTGCAACTCGTGCGGCTCGGGCGCGGGAGTGCCTTCGGGTTGATCGAGTTGATCGACCAGCCACGCGCCCAGGGTGATCTGGCCCTGGTGTCCGCGGACGGCGATCACATGCAGAGGATTGTAAACGAAGATGCGTTGCATGTCGAAGTTCGACCGCATGGCGGTTACGATTTCCTGCAGTTCGCGCGGCCCCGGAGTGTTGCGGAGGTAGAAAAGGCGAGCAATACTATCCGGGTCGGCGGGCGAACGGTATTCGTGCACGCCCGAGTATTGGCCCTTGACGGGGGTATCAAGCTGCTGGACGAGCCAGATGGCCATGCTGATGTTGGCTTCGGGCGCGTTGGCGGTCAGAATACGGGCATCCTTGTCGACCGATAGTTGGTCGATTCCGGCTATGCCGTGCACAACTGTGGCGATCTCCTGCACGTCCTGGTGGGATTGGTTTTGCGTCAGTTGGAACACCTTGGTGGTTTGTCCAAAGGCGAGAGAAGTGGCGAAGGCGGCGATTAGGATGCGCATGGAGGCTCCTTCGTTGTAGATGACGCGCCGGGACGGGGGATCGTGCAGAGTAAAAGTATGTCAATTTCACCCACAATGGGGCATAGGCCTCGCGCGAAGCCCTAAGGTCGGCTGACGATTACCTCCAACGCCACGTCATGC
>PKYZ01000330.1 GCA_003132865.1 Bryobacterales bacterium | reverse complement strand
TTGAAAAATGCTGTGAACGGATGGCCGTCGAGATGCCAGATCCATCCGCCCCCGCTGGGGTAAGGCCATCCCCATTGTCGCCGTTCGACTGCGCTCAGGGTGACAATAGCTGCGCTCAGGGTGACAATGGTTGCGCTCAGTGACATTACTGCGCTTGACACCTGACCTTTAGGTCACTATATTCGGACGACCGTACGATCGAAAGGAAATGACATGGCGGATTCAAGCCTTTTAATGCCCGGCGCCGACGAGGCGTATCGTCGATCGCGCGATCGTCTGCGCGGCGCGGAGATCGAACTGCGCGACCGCATCGAAGAGGTCGCGGCGATGCGGCGCAACCTGCCGCCGGGTCCGGTCGTCCCCGACTACGAGTTCATCGAAGGCAGCAATCGCGTTCGTTTATCCGAGCTGTTCGCAGAGAACAAGCCATACTTGATTCTCTATCACCTGATGTACTGGGCAGGCGATGATAGCTTCTGTCCGATGTGCTCGCTCTGGCTCGACGGATTCAACGGTATTGCGCCGCACATAACGCAGCGCGCGAACTTCGTCATCGCGTCACGCGCGCCGGTCGATACGTTACAAGCTTGGGGCGCGCACCGTGAGTGGCATCGCCTTCGCCTGCTTTCGGACGATGGCCCGGCGTTTGCGCGCGCCATCGACGCCGAAGATGGACGTGTGACAGGGGCACAGAAAGTGGTTGCGGTTGTCGTCCCAATGATAGGCGCAGCCTAGGTGCGTGCATTGCGGCCCGTAGGCCACCACCTGGGCCGCGGAAAGCTTCACCACCCAGGCCGTGGTTTTTTCGCTCTGGATTTTCCATCCATCCACGCGGTTCTGGCGGAAGACCATCTCGACCGGCACGCGCGGCTCGAGGTTGGACACGTCGCCTGCCTCGGCCCACTCCGGCATCTTGCGGAGCTTGGGCGGAATGAGGAGATAGATCGCAGCCGGGATTGACAGCGCCGCGGCAATCAGGCTCCACAGGCCGTAGATCATGGCGATGTAAAACTTCCTGCGCGTGACCTCGGTTTGCGCGCCGCTTTGGTCCGTGACCGGCATGCTTTCACAATAAGACAGACGGGCGCGCCGGAGTGTGACCAATTTGTAAAGTTTTGGGAAACTTCGGCGCGGTGAGCGCTATAATAGAGCAACATCAGGAGGGTCCGGATGTCGGGAAAAGCATTGCGACTCTTGGCCGCGGGGGCCATGGCCGCCTGCCTGGCGATTTCTTCCGTGGGCAGTTCGCCGGTCGTGGAGCACGGCGGCGCGGCGGGCGAACTCACCGTACATGAATGGGGCACCTTCACTTCCGTCGCAGGTCCTGACGGGCAGGCCGTCGCGTGGGTGCCGCTTAGGGGATCGACGGATTTGCCGGCGTTCGTCGAGCACTTCCGCGATGAAAACTTCAAATGCGGCCTGAGCGAGACGGTGCGCATGGAGACGCCGGTGCTGTATTTCTACAGTCCGCGCGAAACAACTGTTTCGGTGAACGTGTCGTTCGCGAAGGGAATAATCACCGAGTGGTATCCGCACGCGAGCGCCGTGGAGCGAACCGACACCGATGGCAGCATTCGGTGGAATGAAGTGCGCCTGCTGCCAGGCTCTCGGGCGGCGTTCCCGTCGGGCAACGGCGATAACCACTATTACGCCGCACGGAGCACGGGGGCCACACCGTTGCGAGTGAAGGCGCCGGGCGGCGACCAAGATGAGAAATTCCTGTTCTATCGCGGCGTGTCTTCAGCAGCGCTGCCAATCGCGGCCCGCCTGACTCCGGAAGGTAAGGTGTTGGTGCGGAATCTCGGGACGGAAGAGATTCCCGGCGTCATGTTGATCGAGAGCCGCGGCGGGAAGCTGGGTTACCGCGTCTCTGGCGGGTTGCGCGATCAAGCGCTGGTGGACCCGCCGCCGCTGACGGCGACCGCGGACTCCATGTTCAAGGACTTGGAGGACATCCTCGTCGCACGCGGTCTGTACGTGGATGAAGCGCGCGCCATGATTGCGACCTGGCGGAATTCCTGGTTCGAAGAAGGCAGCCGGCTTCTGTACATACTGCCTGCCCCAGCGGTGAGCGCCATTTTGCCTCTGGCGATTAGCCCGGCGCCAGCGAACACGGTGCGGGTGTTTGTGGGGCGCCTGGAACTGGTCACGCCGGCGACCGAGAGGGCCATCGAGCAGGCGTTTCGAATGCACGATCAACCGGCGCTCGACAAGTACAGGCGCTTCCTGGTTCCCATTTTGAACGCGACGATTGCGAGCGCCCAGGCAGATCCAGCCCGGACGGGGGAGCTGCGGGGCTACCTGAATTCCGCTTATTCCTACGCCTGCCGATAAGCGATATGCTGTCATGTATGGCCGATGAAGATCTGAAAGCTGAACTGGAACGTTTGCGCGCCGAGAATGAGGCGCTGAAGAAGCCGGGACGGGGCCAGATTTCCGTCCGCGTGAGCGAGAAAGGCGGGGTGTCCGTCTACGGACTGGGTCGCTTCCCGGTCACGCTTTACAAAGAGCAGTGGGAAAGACTGCTGGCCGCGGCGGAACAAATCAAGACTTTCATCAAGGACAACGATCACTTGTTGAAGAAGAAGGAAGCGTAAGGGATCTCGCACTCCAAGACGGGCCTTGTGCGTGTGCGCACTGAGGCTGTGGTTTGTCTGTGTCGCGTGTCACGCTCCCGGTTCCACTCTTCGCGGGAATTTCCAGAGCTCCCGATAGAATGGGTTGAGACTGACCCGGCGGAAGCGGGATCGCTGGTACGCGGCGAAGCAGGTTACCCAGCGGGTTGCGGATCGAACAGGCTATCTTGCGGCGGCGACCAAAGACATCGTAGACCGCCTGAGGATCATTTACAACGAGAGCCGCAAGGTCGTGGAGGAAGCCACCGCGCTTTGGTCGCAGGGGCGCAAACTAGCGGGGGTGTAGCGCACGCGGCAACGGACGGGTGGCGAGCAGGGTACTCCGATTCGCCACGCGCTGGCCAAGTCCCAGATTTCGGCAATCTACAGCAATCGCACGCGCGTGGAGACAGCGCCCCCTCGCCGAGGGCCTGGGAATGGAAAGGGTACGTTCAGGTTGTTCTGCAAGAAGAGACGCTGGTCGACTGCGATCCGAGCGGTCAAGGCCTCGATCTCTTCCCGGATTTGACTCTGTTTGACGGGGTCAGGCTCGCCCGATAACAGAGCTTCGAGACGAGTTGCCGTCCGCGCGAACGTCTCCAATTCCTGCGCCCTCTGGCGCCTAAGCTGACGCCAATTAAGCAGGTCGCGGCGGTCGAGGCGGATGTGATCGCGAGTGTAGCGACCGCAAGTAGTCAGAGGTTGCAACCTGCCGTCGGGCATCTCCTGCAAATGGTCGACATACATGTCTTCCTGGCAAGGGTCGGCAAAGCGGAACCCCTTTGCAATCAAGTCATCCGAAGGCCATGTATTCGCCTTGTGCCGGTTGCATTTGCCGCAAGAGTAATAAAGGTTCGGGTAGTGCGTCGCTTCCTCGCGGAATTTCGAGACCGGACGAAAGTGATCGATCTCAAAGAACTCCTCTCCGCCGAGCACGGCTTCAGTACGTTCGCAGTAGGCGCAACGCTGACGGAAGTCTCGACGCACAAATGGCAGATACTTCGTGCAATCGTCGAATTACGGCGGGTTTTCCTGCCGGACAAATCGGGACACGACCGGTCAGCTCGCAGCCTTGAAGCGAGCCAGCAAGTGCTCGATCGACGCCACCAGTTCGTTGCGTTCGCGACGCCAATCGTCTTGGAGGATAGTCAGGCGGGCGGCGTCGTCCTGGTCTTCGGTATCGAGGCGAGCCTCGATTCGTTCCAGTTCCAACAATTCGGTGAAATCCAGCGTCCCTTGAAGGCGTTTGTCGACCAATTCATGATAGCGGTCAAGGAGCTGATCGGAGTCCAGCGCTCTCACCTGGTCAACAATCGCCTGTGCATCGTGGCCCATCCCTGGGCTATAAACACCCGACGCGCTGATGCTATTACGGCCGCCCACGAAGGCCGAGTGCCGCGCGTGCGAACGGGCACCGCGGCGCTCGTCTCGCCTAACGTCTCTGAGCTGGGCGGCTCCATTTCGACGAGATTCGTTCGCGGATGCCAGCCCGTTTCGCCGGCGGGCCTTTGGACGGCGCCATTCCTTTAGTGCTCTTGAGTGGATATTGCATTAGTGCTCGCCTTTAGTATATCGAGTTGTTCTCTGGCTCGCTGGATCGCCGCCTGAAAATCCGCTAGTTGCGCTTCGTTCATCTGAAAGCCGAGCCGCTGCTTTCTTCCGCCAAAATCCTCGGTGAAGACCATTAGCACCATGTAACTGTACCCCAGAAGCTTGGTGTGCCGCACCGGGAGCGCCTCCGGTATGGGATACACTGTGTCTTCGAAAACAGGGTGCAAGTCGCAAACCACATTTATGTCCTCCAGGGTCGGAAGTACCGCATTCTCGTGGTCGAAGCGCATGTAGTCGCGGTAGACACGGTCGCGCGCTGGGCGCAGACGTTCCAATAGGGATCCGAGCCGTTCGATGCGTTCCCGAGGGCAATTCAGAAGCAGGAGGTCGCGTTGGATCTCCGGCAACTGCAGCCATACATGTACCAGGATTCGAGAATGTACTTAAGAACATCGGCGCTCTCAGTGAACTGCTCGGGCAAGAGCGTACTGGCCGCCACGGCCGGTGAGGCCTGCTCGCTGTCAAAATCGTTGGTTGTTAGAAACCAATTCGCAAGCACCTCCCACGCTGAAAGTGGCTGCTCGGAGAACCACCAGGGCCGAACAATTTGAACTCCATCGGAAAACTCCTCTTGCGCCGGGATCGCCTGACGATCCTCTATAGATCATAGACCACAGCAAACTGGTCCCGGCGTGGCCCTTTGCATCCGGCCCCGCTTTGCGTGACAATCCGGGAATGCACTTCGCGTATTCCCCAAAGGTCCAGGAACTGCAGCAGAAGCTCATCGCCTTCATGGACCAGCACATCTACCCGAACGAGCCGCTCTACTACCGGCAGATCGCCGAAGGAGACCGCTGGCAGCCGGTCCCCATTATCGAGGAACTGAAGCCCAAAGCCCGCGCCGCCGGGTTGTGGAACCTGTTCCTGCCGGACCACGAATGGGGCGCCGGCCTGACCAACCTGGAGTACGCACCGCTCTGCGAGATTATGGGGCGCGTGGCGATGGCGGGCGAGGTGTGCAACTGCTCGGCGCCAGACACCGGCAATATGGAAGTGCTGGCGCGCTACGGCACCCCGGAGCAGAAACAGCAGTGGCTGGTACCGTTGCTGGAGGGCCGTATCCGCTCGTGCTACTGCATGACGGAGCCGGCGGTGGCCTCGTCGGATGCCACGAACATTTGCGCCAGCATCGTGCGCGACGGCGACGAGTATGTGCTGAATGGGCGCAAGTGGTGGTCTTCCGGCGCGGGCGACCCGCGCTGCAAGATCGCCATCTTCATGGGCAAGACGGACCCGCAGGCGCCGCGGCACAAGCAGCAAGCCATGATCCTGGCGCCGATGGACGCGCCTGGTATCACCATCGAGCGCATGTTGCCCGTGTTCGGTTACGACGATGCCCCGCACGGCCACGGCGAAGTGGTCTTCGACAACGTGCGCGTGCCCGCCTCCAACATGCTGCTCGGCGAAGGGCGCGGCTTCGAAATCGCGCAGGGCCGCCTGGGACCGGGACGCATCCACCATTGCATGCGGCTGATCGGCCTGGCGGAGCGGGCCCTGGAAGCGATGTGCCGGCGGGCGCAATCGCGCGTGGCGTTCGGACGGAAGCTGTCGGAATTCGGCACGCTGCGCGCCGAAATCGCCGATTCCCGCATGGAGATCGAGCAGGCGCGGCTGCTCACCTTGAAGGCCGCTTACATGATGGATGTGGCGGGCAACAAAGCCGCCAAAGCAGAGATCGCCATGATCAAAGTGGTCGCGCCCAATATGGCTTTGCGGGTGCTTGATCGCGCGATACAGGCCCACGGCGGCGCGGGTGTGGCGGACGATTTCTTCCTGGCGCATGCCTGGGCGGGCGCGCGCACACTGCGCCTGGCGGACGGCCCGGACGAAGTGCATCGCGAGGCCGTCGCCAAGATGGAGTTACGAAAATACGATGTGGGCACGGCATGAATCTGACGAATAAGATCGCGGTGGTGACGGGCGGCGCGAGCGGCATCGGCCGCGCACTGTGCAGGCGGTTCGCCGCGGAGGGTGCGCGTGGCGTGGTCGTAGCCGATGTGGATAGCACCGGCGCCGAACAGGTGGCGCGCGAAATTGGCGGGCTAGCTGTTCGCACGGACGTGAGCCGCGAAGCCGAAATCATCCAACTGGTGGAGCGCGCCACAGCGGCGTTCGGCGCGATCGATCTGTTCTGCTCCAATGCGGGCATCGCCATGGAGGGCGGCGTCGAGACATCCGACAGCGGCTGGCAGCGCATCTGGGGCATCAATTTCATGGCGCACGTGTATGCCGCGCGCGCGGTACTGCCGGGCATGCTGGCGCGCGGCGAAGGCTACCTGTTGCAGACCGCCTCGGCGGCCGGTCTGCTCACACAGGTCGGCTCGGCTCCGTACGCCGTGACCAAGCACGCGGCGGTGTCGCTGGCCGAATGGCTGTCGGTGACTTACGGCGACCGGGGCATCCGGGTGTCCTGCTTGTGCCCGCAGGGCGTGCGCACCAACATGCTCGCGGAGGCCGAACAGGGGCCGGGCCGCTTCCTGCTGGAAGGAGCGCTGGAACCCGAGCAGGTCGCCGAAGCAGTGGTGGCGGGCTTGGCCGAAGAGCGCTTCCTGATCCTGCCGCACCCGGAGGTCGGCGAATATCTGCGCCGCAAGGCGAACGATTACGATCGCTGGCTGCGCGGCATGCGGCGGATGCAGGCGAAGGTGGATGCCAAGTGATACATTACCGATCGATGAGGATCTTACTCGCTCTCCTATTGCTCTCGCTTGCGAGCGCACTGGCGCAGACCTTGCGCGACTCTGGCTACCAGCGCGGTGTGTTTATGGGAGCGGCCGTCGATACGGCATACATCGCCAGCGATGCAGCCTACGCCGCCACCCTGGCGCAGCAGTACAGCATGATCGAGGCCGAGAACGAAATGAAGTGGGCGGCGATCGAGCCTACCCAGGGCGTCTTCAACTTCACGCCGGGCGATACTCTGGTCAGCTTCGCGCAGACCACAGGCATGGAACTTCGCGGCCACAATCTGTGCTGGTACGCCTACAATCCGGATTGGCTGGCCAACGGTAACTTCACGCCCAGCCAGCTTTACACGCTGCTGCAGACTTACATCACGCAGGTAGTCGGATACTTCAAGGGTCAGGTGTTCGCGTGGGATGTGGTGAACGAAGCGCTGGCCGACGATGGCAGCGGACTGCGCGACTCGATCTGGTACAACCAGCCGGGAATCGGGCTCTCCGGTCCGGGATACATCGATCAGGCTTTCCGCTGGGCGCACGCCGCCGATCCGAACGCGCTGCTCTTCTACAACGACTACAGCGTGGAGGACGCCAATAACAACCCCAAGTCAGACGCCATGTACAGCCTGGTGCAGGGCATGCTCGCGCGCGGTGTGCCGATTAACGGTGTAGGTCTGCAGCTACACATCACCACCGATCCCAGCTATGTCTCGCCGGCCGGACTGGAGGCCAACGTTGTGCGCCTGATCGCGCTCGGCCTGCAGGTGCACTTCACCGAACTGGACGTGCGCATTCCGGTGGATGCGAATGGTAACGCCTCCGCCAACGACCTGGCGGCGCAGGCGCAGCGCTACCAAGATATCGTTTCGGTCTGTATCAAACATCCCGGCTGTAGCGCGGTCCAGACGTGGGGCTTCACGGACAAGTATTCGTGGATACCCGGCGCCTTTCCTGGTTACGGCGCGGCGCTGCCCTTCGATGCGAACTACCAGTCTAAACCGGCCTACGCGTCTATCCAGCAGGCGTTGACAGGCACGCCGCCCTCGTTTTCGGGGAGTGGCATCGCCAACGCGGCCGGCTACCAAGGCGGCGTTGTGGCCCCCGGCGAAATCGTCACGATCTTCGGCGCGAATGCCGGGCCGGTTTCCCTGACTCCGCTCGAGATCTCAGGCGGAATCCTGAAGAACTCGATCGGCGGCGTGCAGGTATTCTTCGATGGTGTGGCCGCGCCGATCGTCTACGCGCTTGTCAACCAGAGCAGCGTGATCGTGCCGTTCGGCGTGGCGGGTCATAACACCACGACCATTCAATACAGTTACAACGGCGTGATGTCGAGTCCGCAGACTTTACTGGTGGCGCAGACTGCCCCCGCGATCTTCGCGCAGAACTCCACAGGCTCTGGACCGGGCGCGATTCTGAACCAGGATAACAGCCTCAACTCCGCGTCCAATCCGGCTGCTGTGGGAAGCGTCGTACAAGTGTTTGCAACTGGCGGCGGGGTGACCAATCCCGGCGGCGCGGACGGAGCACTGGCCACCGGCATTCAACATCAGGCAGTGACTCCCACGGCTACGGTGGGAGGCGTCGCAGCCACCGTGCAGTATGCCGGCACTTCGCCGGGGCTGGTCAACGGTGTGATGCAGGTGAATGTTCAGATTCCGCAAGGGGCATCCGGAGCGCAGCCGCTGGTCATCACGATGAACGGGGCCAGCAGCCAATCCAACATCACACTGGCGGTCCAATAAGTGGGCAGCTACGGAATCCACTGATAACTGACGAAGGCCAAACGGCGGCTGTCCGGCGACCAGGAGGGCGCATCCATGCTGCCTCGCCCTCCGACGAACTTCGCCAGCACTCGCACCTTGCCGTCTTTGAGCGACAGGAGGCGCAGCATTACGTCTTTGTCTTCGGGGATGCCAGCTATGTCTCCCGCGAAAGACAGAAATGCGATTTGCCGCCCATCCGGCGAGATGTGAGGGAAGCAATTCCGGAAGCCGTCGGACGGCAACTTTCCGTCGAGCGACTGTTCCTCACTGGCGTTGTTGTTAGCTGCCTCTACGATTTCCGGCTTGCCCCCGGCCGCCGATATCTTTTCCATGTGGCCGTTGCGATGGAAGACCAGCGCAGCGCCGTCGGCGGTCCAGACAGGCGCCGACAGGCGGCCCGGAGTGACATAAGTCACGCGCCGGTCGCCTGAAACCGGAACAGTCTCCAGGGTGCTGTACAATTTTGGCGGCGTGGCTTTGGTTGGCGCGCCGATTGTCATATCGACATTGGAGAATACGGCCTTCTCCACCGTATCTTTATTGTGGGAGCAGACACCGATGCCCACGTAGAACGGATCGTGCATCGGGATTCGCATCGATCCTCCGGAGAACTGGAGTTGTTCACCCTCGGCCGCCACCCATATGTAGACGTAATCGCCACGCTTGGCGATGCGCACCCGCGCAGGCGCCTTCATGGCGGACTGGATTTCACTCGTGTTGGCGCCCTTTTCGTCGCGGGCCTGCAAGGAGGTCAGCCCGTCGCCATGGCGCGCCACGTCGGCGTACGGAGAATCCGCGTCCAGGCTCTGACGGATCATCAGTACGGCCTTGCGGTGCGCCTCGCCGCCGGAGCCGATGAACGAAATGTCCGCCGTCAGCGTGATGTCGCCGGAGACTTTCTTCCACACGAACTGGAACGCGTCCGCGGCGAACCACATGTTCTCGCCGCTGCCGGCGATAGTGTAGGTCCGCTTAGACGCGTCGTACTCGGCGGAGCCGGCATGCAGGACAGTGCCGACGTCGGTATGATCTTCGAAGACTCCGAGCGGCGCCGCGGCGGGCGCGGCATAGACCGGGAACGCGAGACAGGCCAACGCTGTGACGATATAGTGAGTACGCATCATATTACCTCCAAGTTATCGTGTTGAAGTCTCCTGGCTGTATAGAGCTGCACGAACTTCACGTCGTCCATGGTGTAGTCGTTGAGCCGGAACTCCGCGGTATCATTAACGATCTCCGGTTTGCCCGCGGGGCCGTGCGTATCGACGAACACCGCGTCGTCGGCCAGCAGGCTGGCGAACTCCGCGTAGTTGCCGTTCTTCAGGCAGTCCAATTCCTGGCGCTCTTTGGCCAGCACTTGAGTCTGTAGGATGTTTTGTGGGGCGTAGGTTGCTGCGGTTGTTACTAGGAACAGGCTGACTGCCGCGTATGATCGAACTCTTATCATAGTTGCCTCCTTCAGAGCGGGTCCTGGAGGACCCACGCAGACCTGGAGGTCTGCCCCACAATTCTTCAGTACAGAACTCAGCGCGATACCACGCGCGGGTTCGCGTACAACGCGCGCAAGGAGTCCGGCTGGTCGATGCCAGATGCCAGAAACCAAGCCCAGCGCGTGGGCTGGTCCAGCATAGCGTTAGTCGGCACCCAGCCGTCCAGGCCCAGGCCAATCACTTTGCCGACCGCGAATCGGGCCAGCTCCGCGTCGCGGCGCCACGAAAACGGCGTATTGCCGAGATCCACCGCCAGCGCATCGGCATATTCGAGACCGGGAAAGTAATCTGCATACTGGCCGGGCGAATCGGGGCCGAATCCGGGCGCGCCGGCGTTCCACACCCAGACCAAGTTGCGGAGTTTGTGATGCTTCACTAGGCGATCGAACAACTGCCGGTACAGCGCGGCCGATTCCGCCTTGTGACCGGCCCACCAGAACTTGGCGCTATTCGGTTGCGGATACGGCCGCCACAGCACCGGCACACCGGCGTCCTGCAACAGCTTCAGATAGCCCGCGACAGCGTCCACCTGAGCGCTCCATCGCTCGAAGAGGCGGCTGCCGGGCGTCAGCAATTCCTTCCACTCAAAGTCCGATAGCTTGCCGGATTCCTCGTCGGTGGGGCGCGCGGGGCGCCAGCTCAACGTGACAATCGCGTGGTTCCGATACTGGCTGGTGGCCTCGTCGACGACCGCCTGGGCGCCGGGCTCGGCCAGATCGGCGCCATATATCGCGGGATACTTGGCCGTGACCTCGAAAACTCGCTGCGTCGCTGCCGCAGTATCCTGGCCGCTCAAGATGCCCTGGCCGGCTGTGCGGTACAACTTAGCCAGTAACTCCTTGGCCGCCGGCAACGGTTCTGGTGTCACCAATTGCGGATCGGGGGCGGCCGATGCTTTGCGGATCGCCGCCAGGGCTTGCGACATGCGTGGGTCGTCGCGGCTCAACGCGTGCGCGTCATCGTAGACGGCGCGCACGGTCTCCAGCGGGTTGCTCATCTCGATAAACTCGCTCCAGGTCATGAACCAGGTGTACTTGGGCTGCTCTTTCAGCGTGGCAGGGCTGGGGATGCCGCCGACTTCGCCCAGAGCCACCGGNNGTAAGTCATCGTAGAAACTCTGCTTGAATTCGCCGTATACATCGACCGACAGCACGTCCGCGTATTCCAGGCCAGGGAAGTAATCTGCGTACGGACCTGGACCGGAGCCGCCCGAGCCGGGAGCGTTGGCGTTCCACACCCAAACCAGGTTATCGAGATGATGACGATTCACGAAGCGGTCGAACAGTTGGCGGTACAGCGCCGCGGATCCGTCGCTGCCCTTGCGGCCGCCCCACCAGAACCAATTGCCGTTGACCTCGTGATAGG
>PKYZ01000196.1 GCA_003132865.1 Bryobacterales bacterium | reverse complement strand
TCTAACTGCCGTTTTTAGGTTCCCACGTCGATACACGCTTCCGTACCGACCGGCGAGAATGAGCACATAATAGTCAGACCGGTCGATCACAGATTTTATGGTTTCCCAACCTCGATCCATCCGTAGCCGTGAAGTTTTCCATTCCCGCTGGAATATGGCGGGCCGACAGGATGGCCCAGGTGACTGCTTCGCGCTCGTCGCGGAGGTCCCCGTACGTTGAACTGATGAACACTTGATATTTTGGCCGCGGCTGCATGTTGGTTGCCGGAATTGATTCTATCTAATTGTAGGGGAGCAGTGTCTTGCCAGGCACCCCCGCAGCCCTGAGTTCAGCCAGACGGCAGGTTCCGAGAAACTAATCTTAACAGATGGGCCTGGCCAGGCGCATCAGCCTGCTGCGCTTCGGCCAAATGGTCCAGAAAGAACGTTGTGCGGCGATATCGGCCTTTATTCTGCTTCGACCAAGATACCAAGAACCAGGGCACACGGACGTCCGGGTCTCTCCATTCCGCTCACCTCCCTTGGCGCGCCCGCTTGTTCCGGTCGTGCACCGGTTTCACAGGCCGTCCTCGGCGTTGCAAGGCTTCCCTGAAAAAGCACCCCAGACGTCGACGGCGAGAGCCGCCAGTACGTTGCAGAGGGGCCAGGGTCGCCGAGTTACTCCGTTCGTAGCGCGCGGGCGGGATCGGTGGAGGCGGCGCGGCGCGCGGGAATCATGCCGGCGATGCAGGCGGCGGCCATGAGGGTGAAGATGGCGGTGAGCAGGACGCCGGCGTCGATACCTTTAATTTCGTAAAGCTGGGATTCGACGAAACGGACGGAGAGCAACGCAGCGGCGATACCGATGGCGAGGCCGATGCCGATATGGATCAGGACTCCGCGCATGACCATGGCGATGACATCGGTGCGGTTGGCGCCGAGCGCCATGCGGATGCCGATTTCGCTGGTGCGGCGGGCGACGGCGAAGGCGGTGACGCCGTAGAGTCCGACGACGGCGAGCAGGAGAGCCAGCGCACCAAATAATGCGGTGAGGCGGGCGATCATGCGCTCTTCGGTGAACTGGCCGGCGATCTGTTCATCGAAGGTCTGGAATTTCACGATGGTTAGGTTGGGATTGATTCCGGCGAGAGTGCGCTGTGTGATGGCGGCCATCTGGTTGATGGGCCGTTCGGTGGCGAGGACGATGGCGCCGGCGAACAGGGACTCATCATGCTCGATGGGACCTTTGGCGCTGGCGGGCCGCTGCAGGATGGACAGAAAATACATGCAGTGATTCTTCCAGCGCACGCTGGTGTAGGTGGTGTCTTCGACGACGCCAACGATCTGATAATCGCCGGAGGATGTATCGCTAGTGCCGAACGAATGACTGATCGGGTTGCGGCCCTTGAACAGCTTTTTGGCGAACTCCTGATTGACGACGGCGACGGCGGGAGCGCCGGGTATGTCCTTTTGGCTGATGCCGCGGCCCATGACCAGGTGCGTTCCAACGGAATCAAAATATTCGGAGCTGACTTTGACGATGGAGGCGCCGATGTGGGGATCAGGCTCGCCCTGTACGCGGATGCCAGTTCCCCAGTTGTTGTCTTCCATGGGGGTATACAGGCTGATGCCGACCTTTCTTACGCCGGGGATGGCGTGGAAGCGATCCTCGATGGTGCGATAGAGCGCCGGCAATTGCGTGGCGGAGTAGCCCGCCGCTTGCGGGTTGATGTGGACGATATAGCGGTTGGTGGTTTCGAGGTGCAGGTCGGTGTGTTGGAGCTTGTAGAGACTTTGCGAGAACAGGCCGGCGCCGACCAGAAGCACGAGCGACATGGCAGCCTGTAGGACGACGAGGCCGCGCTGCAGCAGAGTGGCGCCGGAGCCGGTGGTGCGAGTGCCGCTGCGCAGAGCATCGGCCGGATCGGCTTTGGCGGCGAACCAGGCGGGGGCAAGGCCGGACAGGATGCCAGTGAGCAGCGAGAGTCCGAAGGCGAAGGCTAGCACGGGCACGGAGGGGCTGGCGTGGATGGGGAGATTTTCCGCATCGGAAAATGCGAGGGCGAGAAGCATGCGGGTGCCAGCGTAGGCGACGGCAAGTCCGGCGATGCCGCTCAACACGGCGAGGAGCACGCTTTCGGTGAGGAACTGACGAATGATGCGGCTGCGTTTGGCGCCCAGTGCGGTGCGCAAGCAGATCTCGGAGCGGCGGCCCATGCCGCGGGCCAGCAGCAGATTGGCAATATTGGCGCAGGCGATCAGGAGGACGAGAGCGGAGATGATCATGAGCAGGCGGAGGTTGGAAGAGTAATTTTCCTGCAAGTTCTGGATGCCTCCGCCGCCGGGCGTGAGCACGACGTGGACTTTCGAGAGCAGCGCCTTCCCTTCCCCGGCGGAAAAAGTCCCCGTTTGGGCGAACGAGTTGCGCACCATGGCGCTCAGCTTCTGCTGCAGGGCGGCAAGCGAGACGCCAGGCTTCACGCGGCCGACCATGTACAGCCACTGCACATCGGCATCGTGCACGTAGCCGACATTCGCCAACACGGGCATGGTTTCGATGGGCAGATAGAAATCCGGCGGCGCGCTGGCGAGGCGGTCGCCATAGAAGCCTTGGGGAGCGATGCCGACAATGGTGACGGGCTTGGTATTGATCCAGAATGTGCTGCCGATGACGGAAGATTCGCCGGCATAATTGTGCTGCCAGGCGGAGTAGCTGATGACCGCAGTCATGGGGGCGCCCGCGACGTCATCCAGATCGTTAAGCAGGCGGCCCGCCTGGGCTTGAAGACCGAAGGTGCGGAAATAATTGCCGGAGACGAATTCGCCCATGACGGAGCGCGCGCCAGCGGGATCGCCATCGCGGCGGGCGATAATGGGGCGGTAGCCGAAGCCGGCCTGCATGGCGGCGAGCTCTTCGAATTCGGGGACGTTCTTCTTTAGCAGTTGCCAGGTTTCGGTGGGAAACAGGGAGTAGTCGCCATCGCTGTGCGTGCCGCTGTTGACGCAGCAATCGTTGTTGTCGCCGATGCGCACCAGCGTCTTGGGGTCGGCGACCGGGAGGTTTTTGATAAGGACGGCATTGACCAGGGTAAAGATGGCGGCATTGGCACCGATGCCCAGCGCGAGTGTGAGCATGGCAGTGGCGGTAAAGCCCGGGGTCTTTCGAAGCTGCCTTAGCGCGAAGCGAAGATCCGGTATGAGCGTTGCTTTCACGTTGTTCCCCAATCGTCAGGAGCGAACTTTAATTGGACGCTGGGGGACGGCTTCGGTTAGCGTAAGGGCGCAGGCTGAATGCTGAAGAGTTGACCTAGAGCGGCCTTATCAGGCAATATCGGCCTTTTTCCGAGTGGCCGGTAATTCGACCGGAGCACCGAATTGCGGCCATAAGGTTGGTAAACGCTGCGCGACTACAGACGACTAACCCGCATTCTCGTTCCTCCAGAAACAGGCTTATTCGCGGAGAATCGGGCGGTGGAAAGGTCAAGCCGAATTAAATAAATTGGGCTCACACCAAGGTCGCCTTGTGTCCGGGCACCGCGCTATTCGGGTTCTGGGCGGTCACCTCGGCCAATCTGATAGCCGGGATGCACACTGCGAGCGAGCCCCTGTTCGTCCGCAACCCGCTGCAGAAGAGTCGCGAGTTGCCGCCGTTCCTCCTCTGAGAGAGCAGCGTGCGGGGTTTGCACACAGCGGCAGAGGCGGCGGAAAGAACCCTTTAGCGGACCGGCTTCCCAGGCGTGTCACATACCCCTTTGCCCGGACCGCCCAATCGCGCGTAGCCCGGATGCACGCCCGGAGCCAGACCCTGTTGGTCCGCAATGCGCCGCAGCAACACCGCGAGCTGTCCCTGCTCGTCCTCGTTGAGCGCGGCGAGCAGCGCCTGCTGATGTTCGCGGCCCACCAGTCCGATCGCCTCCAGCGTCGCCCGTCCCTTTTCAGTCAGATGCAAGGCGTGGCTGCGGCGGTCGTCGGGATTCGCGCGCCGCTCTACCAGCCCGCGTGTTTCGAGTTCGTCCACCAGCGCCACCAGCCGGCTCGGCTGCATTCCCAGAGCGGTCGCCAGCGCCTGCTGGGTGATGGCCGGCTGCGCGCCCAGGATGCGCATAATCCCGGCGTGCGGCGGGGCAAGTTCCAGCGCCGCCAGACGAGCGGCGAACCTCGACGCCGCATGCGCCCCAACTTGGGTGAGAAGGAAAGCAGCTCCAAAGCGGCCGGGAGGGCCGCCCTGGGGCGCCCTTTGGGCCGGGTCGTTGAGTGGCTTCATACCATTAATATTGCATATACAATAATTTATGTATATAATGATTCTCATGGTTAACAATATGGGTTCTGCCATTTGCGTTGCCGTGTGGGTTGTCGCAACGACCCCTCTTGCGCATTTGGCGATGGCCGCCGAATGCGAAAGCCTGAAGTCGCTGCTATTACCGAACACACAGATTGAATCTGCCGAACTGGTCCCCCCAGAAAAGTTTGCGGGGCGGGGCGGTCTTCCAGTGGAGGTAACCGTTTCGCTCTGTCAGGTCGGTGGAGCAATTAAGCCTACGCCGATGTCGAGCGTCAAATTCGAGGTCATGATGCCGGCCACGGGATGGAATGGGCGTTTCGTCCAGGTGGGCAATGGTGGTCTTGCGGGGAGCATCTGGACACCAGTGATCGCCGGCCAAGTTTTTGAGGGCTACGCTGCAGCCGGCACCGATGACGGCAGCGGCCCGGAGGGGTCACTGGAATGGCTGAGCGACCGCGAACGAGTGACCGACTTCGGATATCGCGCCGTCACCTTACGGCGCTGAACGCGAAGGAGGTTATCCAAGCGTATTACGGTAAGGCGGCCGTGCACTCTTACTTCGTTGGGTCATCGAAAGGTGGCCAGGAAGCAATGCTGGAAGTGGAGCGATACCAGGCCGGTTTCGACGGCGTTGCCGCTGGTTTTCCTGGCTTCTATGTCACGCATCTCATGGCCAATGGCTTTTGGAACGCCAAGGCCCTGCTGGATACCCCTATTCCGGAAGCCAAACTGAAACTGATTACTGATGCCGAGGTGGCCGGGCGTGCAGTCGCAGGCGAGTTGAGTTGGCTCAACCTGGTTTTTCCGCAGGCGCTTTTTCTCATTCCATTCGTGAGATTCCCGGGCTTTCTCTGGCTAATCGCCGCCGGACTCGCGCTGCCGAAAACGATTGCGCGAGTAGCTTCATGGGGAACGGAGGCCACAACATGAGACGGCTGCTCGAATTTGTCATGATTACAAACGCGGCATTGTTCTTTTTTGGTGCTGTGCAACACGCCGGGCTCGCTATAGGGTCGTTTCACGAGCCGCGCATTATTCCCGCCGCAATCGTGGAAACGCTCTGCGGGCTTTCACTGGTGTGTGGCGCAGCGGTGGTCTTGATTCATTCGCGTATCGAATGGCGAGTGGCGCTGATGACGAACCTGGTCGCGCTCGGCGGTGTGTTACTGGGTATCGCGGCCCTCGCTGCAGGTCGCGGCCCACGCACGGCCAGCAACGATCTCTACCATCGCATCATGCTGGTTCTGATCGGCACCAGCCTTCTCATCCTGTTCTTCGGCCGATCCCGACTGTATCCAAGCCGAAATCGGGCCGGTAACCGGGAGTAAAGGATCGCACCGCAGCAGGACCGCGAGTTGGTCCCTGCTCGTCGTCATTGAGCGCGGCGAGCTGAAGCCACTCAATGACCCGGCCCAAAAGGGCGCCCCGGGGCGGCCCTCCCGGCCATACCTACTACTATTGCATTCGCAAATGATTTATGTATATAATGATTGTCATGATTAACAATATGGCTTCCGGACAAAGCTGGGCCGGCATCCTGCGCGATCTCCGCTATGGCTGGCGCGGCATGCGGAAAACGCCGGTCTTCACCGCTTTCGCCGTGCTCACCCTGGGTCTGGGCATTGGCGCAAACACCACCGTATTCACCATCGTCAACACGTTGCTGCTGCATCCGCTGCCTGTTGGCGATCCGTCGCGGCTGGCCGCCCTATATGACACGGGTTCCAAAACCGCGAAGCCGGCCAGCGTGCGGTTGCCGCTCGCCTATGCCAACTTCGAAGACTACGCGGAACAGCAGGCCTCGTTCCGTGGCTTCGCGGCGTTCACTCCACCGATGGTGATGACGCTCCGCACGGACACCCGCCCCGAGCGCGTATTTGGAGAGTTTGTCACGAAGCAGTACTTCGATACGCTGGGGCTCAGCCCGGCGCTCGGCCGCTTTTTCATGCCAGGCGAAGATAGCAATCCCGGTTCGGCTGCGGTCGCCGTGCTCAGTTACAACGCTTGGAAAGCGCGCTTCGGCGGAGCCACGGCGGCCATCGGCAGCACTCTGGAGTTGAACCATGTCGCCTTCACCGTCGTCGGAGTGGCACCGCCCGGCTTTCTGGGCGTCAGCGCGATTTTCGGCCCGGACGTCTTGGCTGCCGGCCACCATGTGCGAGCGTGCCTTTCCGGCCGAGTTCGGCAATGCCCTGTCGGACCGCGGCAAGCCGCTGTTCCACGCAGTGGGGAGGCTCGCCCCGGGCTCTACTCCCCAGCGCGCGCAGGCCAATCTCGAGACCATAGCGGCGGCGCTTGAAAGAGAATATCCAGCAACCGATGGGGGTCATGGCATTAGCGTACGGCCGGTCACGGACGAACTCTATGCGAATGCGGGCGGCACAGGCGGATTCATATTCGGAAGCGCCGTTCTGCTGGCCATCGTCGCGCTGATACTGGCAATCGCGTGCGCCAACATCGCCAACCTTTTGCTGGCGCGCGCGGCGGCTAGGCGCCGGGAAATCGCCGTGCGCCTGGCGATCGGCGCGGGTCGCGGCCGGCTCATCCGTCAACTGCTCACGGAGAGCGTGCTGCTTAGCTCGTTCGGCTTCCTCGCGGGAATAGGCATCGGCTATGCAGGATGCCGCTTTGTCTGGTCGTTCGTTCCCGCGGAAGTCGCCGGGAACATGACCTCCCCGAAGCTCGACTGCGGTGTGCTGTTCTGTGCCTTGGCCGTATCGCTCGCGACCGCATTTCTGTTCGGCTTGGCCCCCGCGTTGCGCGCATCGAGGACCGATGTCGTCAGCGGGCTCAAAGAAGGAGGGGCCACAGGGCACAGCCGGCGAACTGTTAGCTTTGCGAACGTGCTGCTGGCCGGCCAAGTGGCCTTCTCGCTGGTCTGTCTCGTAACAGCGACGCTGTTCTTCCGCAGCGTTCAGCGCGCTTACACCATCGACCCGGCTTCCAAAGCAACCGTCTGGCGCTGTTCATGATGAACCCGGCGCAGTCAGGCTACAGCGACGCGCGAGTGAAGGCGTTCTATCGCGTGGCGCGCGACCGTGTGGCAAACCTTCCGGGCGTCGCCGCTGCCTCCTGGGCTTCGGGACTGCCGTTCTGGAACACGCCCTCGCGCTCCGTCTTGATAGAGGGAGCGGAGCAGGTCCGGAAGTCCAGTGGTATCCCCTCCGTGGTTTTCACCGTCGACTCAGACTACTTGCGAGCCATCGGCATCCCGCTGGTTCGAGGGCGGTCCTTCAGCGACTCCGACGACGATGGATCGCTGCCCGTCGCCATGATCAACGAGGCCCTCGCGCGAGAGCACTGGCCCGGCGGGAACGGCTTGGGGCTTCGGCTTCAATTGGCCGGCGACCCGACTGTCCGGCAGGTGGTAGGCATCGTGAAAAACGCGAACTACACCACTCTGGGCGAAGCTGCCCAACCTTGCGTCTATCTTCCGTTGCGGCAGAACTTCGCAGGCGACATGGTGTTGTATGTCAGAAGCCAGGGAGATCCCGCGACGGTGCTGGCCAGCGTGCAACGCCAGATCGGCGACCTGGATCCGAACGTCCGGATCAGCGATGTAAGGACCGGCGCGAAGCTAATCGAGCAGGTTCTTTTTGGACCGCGTGTGGGCGTCGCCCTGCTGGGTGTCTTCGGTTCGCTGGCGCTGGCGCTTGCCAGTGTCGGATTGTACGGCGTGATGGCTTACTCCGTGACTCGGCGCAGGAAGGAGATCGGGCTGCGGATGGCCCTGGGCGCATCGCGCGCCGCCGTCCTGCGGGTCGTCTTGCGGGATGGGATGGCGCTCGTCTGCTACGGGATCCTGGCGGGTTTAGCCGCCTGTCTGCTGATTGGCCGCGCGCTGGCGAGAACGCTGTTCGGCCTCGGCTCCGCCGATCCCGTGAGCCTGGGTACCGCTAGCCTGGTGCTGATGTTGGTGGCATTGGTGGCGTGTTACCTCCCGGCGCGGTCGGCAACCCAAATCGACCCTCTGGCGGCCTTGCGCGACCAGTAATCGCGATGCCCGCGAAACCCAGCAAAACGTTTTGGGTAAGCGTCTTCGTGCTGGCCGCCATCGGAATTGCTGCGGCCATTCTGAACCTGGCGATCCTCGCTAAAAGCCCCACAAGCTGGACCCAATCCTGCGATGAACGCCGGATTCGCGGCACACCCGGTGCTGACGCTGGTGCACATCCTTCCCGGACTGCCATTCATGCTGCTGGCGCCACTGCAATTCGTTCCCACGATTCGCCGCGCGTTCCCCGACTGCACAGATGGATCGGACGCTTGGTGCTATCGCTCGCGCTGGTAATCGGCGGTTCCGCGTTCCTTATGAGCTTTCAAATGGCTATCGGCGGCGTGAACGAAATGGCTGCCACCGTGCTGTTTGACTTGCTATTCCTGTTCTGCCTCGCGAAGGGTTACGCCGCCGCCCGCCGCCTCGATTCAGGCGCCCACCGTGAATGGATGATCCGCATGTTCGGCATCGGTCTGGGGGAATCGCCACGACTCGTCCGGTCATGGGGATCTTTTTCGCGACCAGCCGTCTCACGCATCTGATGCCCCATGAGTTTTTTGGAATCGCATTCTGGATTGGATTCACTACCACGCTCTTGCAGCAGAGAGTTGGATCAACTACACCCGCACCTGGTCGGTCTCGCGTTAGAGCGCCGCACGTCCGTACCCAGACGGATCGAGGCGATTTTCCTTGACAGGCTGGTAGAACGGTAGAACTTGCGACGTGCCGTTTTCTTGACAGTCAGTCATCGACGGTGCCTGGACTCGGAAACAACCCGGAAGACAGCCTTCACGCGAGGGAAAGCGTGGAGTCCAATAAAATGGGGATCGTCAGCAATCAACCCGGTAGTGCCAAATCCTGTATTCTCAATCTACGGCCAATTTCTCGAGCTGGACTTCGCGGGTTCGGTTGTATCCACGTGGTTGGACCACAGATCCACCGAGTTGGTTCCTGCTGATAGTCTTCGCACCAGCAATCGGGGGATAGATCCTCGCTGACGCCGTAGCGTTTTAGGTTCCTGCGCAGTGCAATTCGTCGGCCAATCGGAAAAAGCTTTCAAACGGTCGTCCAACCGTGGCCCACTATTTTCCGGCCGGCGCACGACGGTGTTGTTTGCCATTATCGTCCGGGCGAACCGTCCGCCCGCGACCCAACTCGGCGCGCAGGCCCTAATCTACGCTATTCGCTTGTTGAATTGGCAGCCGGCTTGGCGCTACGGTTGCACCGGACATTGCAACCGCGGATGATGCAGCTCCTGAATGCTCGGCTCGCGTCTAAAGCGCACTTGATTTTGTCGGGCCTTAAGAAAAGCGGCTCTGAGCAGGCAACGGTCGGCGAACCGGCAACGGAAAGCACCGCACCCAATGCCAACTGGAGAAATATGGTTGAAATAATCAAGAAACCAAAGTTTCTGTTTGTGGTTCAAGTGGTGTAGAATCAGCAATCCACTGGAAATATTGACGGTCGTGTCGCGGCCCTCTACACTTTCGGTGCCATGCCGCCTACAGCGATTCCTTACGCTATCCCCCGATGGATTCATTATGACGCAACTGCAATTGTACAGAATTTTGTCGATGCCAAGGCTGCCGTTCTGTCCCTCCGCGCAACGCCGCATCAGCGCGATTGGGTCGAGAAGATGCAGAAGCTCCAACTGAAAATGGAGGTTGCCGGAACGTCGCGGATCGAGGGGGCGGACTTTACTGAACGCGAACTCGATGCTGCGCTGGATATCGGCAAGAAAGCCGAAGACTTGGCGACGCGATCACAACGACAGGCGAGAGCGGCCGCAGAGACGTACCGCTGGATAGCCACCATCCCTTATGACCATCCTATCACCGAAGATCTTGTGCTCGACATCCATCGGCGCCTCGTTATAGATTGCGATGACGATCATTGTCCGCCCGGCCGGCTGCGCGTCCAAGATAAAAACGTTACGTTCGGATTTCCGCGACACCGCGGATGCGCAGGCGGACCACCGGGGACCATTTTAATCGAAAATCCTCCCATCTGCCCCCATCTGCCCATCTCATTTTGTTGCCGAGAGAAATGTTCTTGCAGTTCGAATTGCGAAACCAGGGCGTCCACCTCGACCCTCTCCTGCAAGACCTCCAGCCACGCGAACCGTGGTAGTTCCGTACAGGTTGCCCGCACCGTCGCCGACCACGAAGTTTGGAAATCGAACGTGCCCCGGAACCGGCAGTGCCAGATCCACTGTATGCCAAGGCCGTCCAGCGGCGCGAACCGTGGTAGTTCCGTACAGGTTGCCCGCACCGTCGCCGACCACACCCGCTTGAGGATTCGCCCCATCCGCCCCGCCCCAGAGGTTGCCGGCTGAGTCGCGGATCACCGCCGCAAATGGATTCGCCGCCGCCGGCGCCTTCCTGTTTCGTCCCTGTTTTGCAGGTCACGAGGGGCTGGGGAGGTCTGGCTTAGGTCAACGTGTGGCGTGCCTTTCCACCTGCGTCAGAAGACCGCGCACAAAGTCGTCCTCGGGAAACAGCTCGATATGAAGCTCGAGGGTTTCCTTCGCCCGGGGATACTGCTTCAGCGTGATATATCGAAGCGCGAGGGACTTGTACAGACTTGGCGCATAGGGCTCCATCTGGATGCCGCGTTTCAAGACGGCGACAGCCTCTTCCAACTGGCCGGCGCGCGCCAGCGCCTCCGCCAGGTCGGCATACAGAGTGCTGCTACTAAAGCCGAGATCGAGGGCCTTCCTAAGGTGTGCAATCGCGGCGGCATTTGAGTCCCGCCGCAAATCTCTGGCTCCCAAAGCCGCCTGGACCAAGCCATTGTCCCGCTCGTCTTTGGCTAACTCGTCGAGCAGGGCGAGGTAACGCGCCTGGAAGGCCGGATCCTTATCCATCAACTCGCCGTAGGCTTGCCAGAGTGTTAGACGGGGGAACTTGCCGCTGCCGGGAGGCCGGTTGACGTGGATCAGGCCGCCTTCCGCCTGAGCCGCGTTCGCCGGCAGTGGTTCGCCGGCGTACGCGATGATGCGGTGATTCGTCAGCGCCGAGTGCGAGATCACGGTTACGTCGCGCTTGGGCATGTGGCAGCCTGCACAATCGTTGCTGCGCTCCGCTCGCTTGGAGAGCAGCAGCTTGCAACTCGCCTCGGAATGGCATGTCAAACACTTATCGCGGTACCAAGCCGCCGCCTCGGCGCGAGAGGGCCGCGAGTGCGGATCGTGACAGGTGAAGCAGCTCAGCTTTCCATTGCTTCCGATGAAGCACTTGCTGGACTCCATCGCAGAATGGTGTTCGAGCAGATCCTCGTCGTCGATCTTAGAGGGGATCTTGAAAATGGCGAGCGTCTGGTTGAGCCAGGCGCCGGGACGAAAATCGGAATACTCCTTGCGTGGCTGCAAGACCCTGGTATCCCCGCGCTGGTGGCAGTTCATGCAGATTTGTTCGGCCAGGCGGGGGGCAAGGCGCGCGGGATTCACGATCGATTTGGGCGACCCGCGAGCGGCCACGTGCGCGCGGCCCGGACCATGACAATTCTCACACCCGATGGGTAATTCTTCGAAAGGCGGGGCGAGGTACAGGCCAGTGCGATCCCGCACCGCCCGCGCCCGGCCGCTGTGACAAGCCAGGCAGGCGGCCGCCAGTGGCCGGTTGAATCCGGAATCCACAAATTCATAGCGGGGCGAGAGGTCCCATTTCTTGGTTCGGGAATAGTATGAGAGGGGCGCCTCAAACAGGTAGTCGCCACGCCGGACGGCGTAGCTAAATCCATTGACTCCGGAGCCCACAGCGAATTCGAGCTTGAACGCCACTTTGAACACGGTTTCGCCGCCGGCGCCGATTTCGGATTCGCTTTGGTACACATCCAAGCCCTCGCGGTAGACCTGAAAGACACGGTTGAGTTTCGTGCTGGACACCGTTATGGGCTCGCCTGCCAAAGGCGTGGCCGCGTTGGCCGGGCTCATGGAGTGAGCCATGGCAACTCCCTGGTAGCTCTGGTAGATCTGTCGATGGCATCCGGCGCAGGCCTGCGATCCTAAATAGCCCTCGTCGGCGGCGTGCACCGGCAACGGCGCCAGCAGGCTTACCAGGATTGCAAGCGAGTGGCGGCCCACTGTGCGTCCTTTTCCCGATGACACGCGAGACATGCGTTCGGGCTCTCCCGCTGCCCGAAACGCGAAGTCATATCGGCACGGGGGATGTCATCTATCTGGTGTGATCTGGCCACAAACAGGAGGCTGTTCATGATGCGCGGCATGTGACAACTTACACAGCGGCTGGCTTCCGATGAAGCGGTGTGGTGAGTGTGAATCTCGATCCGGCCAGTATAGCGCGAATGACACTGCAAGCACATCTGGTCGGGTTGGTCCCGGAACTTCAGAGAGGCCGGGTTAGTAGCGGCATCGGCGGGATGGGGATTATGGCAATTGCCGCACTGCGCCGGACCTTTCCGGTAACAGGCTGAGCGCATGAAGGCCTCCACGATGAAGGTGGTCTCGCGGAATCTGCCGTCTTTGTAACGGGATTGGAGCGAGAAATCCACAAACGGGCGGCTTTGGTATCGCACCAGGAAAGAGCTGCCCGATTCAGAATAGTTCCACTCGCCACGGGACCCCTGCTCGCGGACGGCCGATTGCATGTGGCATTGCGCGCAGACGGCCACGAATTGGCGGTTGTCTAGCCTGGCAAAGTCGACGGGTGGGTCCGTCGGAAGCTTCGAATACCGCGCGCCCGCCGACATGGCGGCCACATGCCGAGCCGATGGCCCGTGGCACATTTCGCAATTGACGCCCGGTTCCCGGAAGACGAGCACCCGCGTATCCGCCGCGCGCGCATTGGGGGCATGCAACTGGCTGGTGTGGCATGGAGCGCAATTGGTCTGATAGTTCGTGCGAATGCTCATGGTATGAAACAGGTCTGGGTTAGTGCGCTCGGATCGAGGCGGATCGATGATCCTCCAGTAGTTGACCCAGGAACCCTCCCGCTTGTTGTATTGGATCGGGAATACGTGGATCTGCCCGTCCGGCAGTTGCGTGGCATAGGCCTGCTGCCACTTCGACCCGATCGTATAGTCAACGGGATAGCTCTCCCATGCCCCGCCCGTGCCGCGGGTCGAGAAATAATGCCGATCTTTCTCGATCCACATTCGCGCGACGATCCGACCCGAGTTATCCTCGAACTGCTTCTGCTTTGTAAAATCTCCGAAGACGTTTTCCGCCCGATAGGGGCGCAGCATGCGCGCCATGCCAGTCCGTTGCCATGCCGCGTGCTGGGTGGGATGACAAGACCGGCAGGCGGCGGAACCGGCATACTCCTGGGGCGGCACCGGGGCCGGCGGGTCCGCCACAGGCGAGGTCTCAAGCGGCGGAAAGGCGTCTCCGGCCCGGTGCAATTCCTGCAACCTCGCTAGCGCTTTGGCCTGCCTGGGCCCGGGCAGGCGGGCGGCGGCGGCAAATGCCCGCGCGGCGGAATCCGGATCGTTCAGAGAGAGCTGGGTCAGCCCGAGCAGGTACAGGCACTCAGCGTCTTTCGGGTTCAGGCGGGCGGCGGCCGCGAGGTCCGCCGCGGCGGTCTGCAGTTTGGCACGGCGTTGGTCGCCGGCAGCGGCCAGCCCCTCGGACAATGAGGCTTTGGCCATCGCGTACAGGCTGGAAGCTTTAAGCTGCGCCAGCAGAGCCGGCCACTCCGACTCCGGAACGGACGATGGGTGGTTAAAACGGTCCAGGTATTCGAGCGCGTCCTGTGCGCTCCTTTCGCCATCGTGAAGCAACCCTTGCTCGATCTGCGCGTTGGCGAGCGGAACGAGCAATAAAGGGTTTTCTGGAAACAGGCGCAAGGATTCCTTGGCATATGAGATAGCGGTGGGAAACTCGCCCAGGTCGATGGAGGCCTTGGCCGCGATTTCGCAGACTTCCGCCAGCAGCCAGGAGTCCGGGTACTCAGTCAGAAACACTCGCGCCGCCTTCAGCCTGGGCGCGGGGGCGCTCATCTTGTAGAGGTCCATGAAAGCCCTGCGCTCTTTGGGCTGGTCGATTTGGTCCAGGATGGTGAATTCTTGCGGGGCCGCCGAAAAGATGGCGGTATCGAGGTTTTGAGCGGCGGCGTTCACCTTTGCGGCGCACAGCAACACGCAAGCTGACGCCAGCCATTCTATAAGAGCTCTGCCGTGCATCCGGTTAATGGCCTTGGGTGTTGTCACATATTATAGCGTCCTTCGCAGGTGCGTTTACGCCAGCGTGCGTGCACGTGCTTGCAACGTGGGTGGCGGCGCCGTCGGCTGGCACGGCGAATGCCAGCCGAGATAGAGAGGCGATGGCCGGTCTTCGGAATTGCGCCGCGGCGAAATGTCGATTATGCTTGGAACAACATCGCGCCATGCCAGATCGCTGTGCCGACCAACCCGCCTTGAACGCGAACGCGCTTCTGATCGATCCCGGTGACAATGTTGCGGTAGCCCTCGCGGAAATTGCCGCCGGCAGCGCCGTCATCGTCTCCAGTGTCGCGAGTCTCGAGGCGGGCGAGCCCATTCCCTTCGCGCACAAGATCGCGGTTCGCCGGATTCCCTCGGGTGAGGCGGTTCTGAAGTACGGCGTCCCCATCGCATTCGCCACCCGTGACATCCCCGCGGGGGCTTGGGTCCACGAACACAACGCCAAGTCGTACTTCGTCGCGAAGAAAGAGGCGCAAGGCCCATGAAAGAGATTCTCGGGTATCAAAGACAGTCTGGCCCGCCCGGCATTCGGAACGTCGTTGCCAGCATCCACACGGTGGAATGTTCGTCGTTCGTTTCGCAACAGATTGCGGCCCTCGACCCGCGCATCCATGCGCTGGGTTTTCCGGGTTGCTATCGCAACGAGTATGCCGCCCGGTTCATGACGGCCCTCGGCACGCACCCCAACGTGGGGGCCGTGCTGCTGGTGAGCCTAGGTTGCGAGGGCACCGATGCCGCGGCCATGGCGGGCCCGATCCGCGCGTCGGGCCGGCCGGTGGAAGTGCTGCGCATTCAGGAAACGGGTGGCACGCAGCCCACCATCGAGCGAGGCCGCTCCATGGTTGCGCGGATGCTGGCCGAATTGGATCGAACACCGCGCGTGCCACTGGCGTTGGCGGATCTGGTGGTGGGGACCGAGTGCGGGGGTTCCGATGCGACCTCGGGCATCGCGGCAAATCCCGCAGTGGGGCACGCCTTCGACCTGCTGGTGGATGCGGGCGGTACGGCGATCATCGAAGAAACGCTGGAGATGGTCGGCTGCGCGGAGATTGTGGCGCGGCGCGGCGCCGATGAGCGGGTGACCCGCGAGCTTCGCGCAGCGGTCGATAAGGCCGAGCGCTTCTCGCTCCAGATCGATCAGTTCTCCATCGCACCCGGGAATCATGCGGGCGGCCTAACGACGATCGAGGAGAAATCGATGGGCGCCTTCGCTAAGTGCGGAACGCGGCCCATCCAAGGCGTGATCAAAGTGGCGCAGAAGCCCGCGGGCAAGGGACTGTATGTGCTCGACTCGGTGCCCGATCCCCACCCTTTCCTGTTCGGCTACAGCAATCCCAACGACTCGGAAGGCATCCTGGACCTGATCTCGTGTGGCGCGCACGTAGTGGTGTTCACAACCGGGCGCGGCAGCGTCATCGGCAGTGTGATCTCGCCGGTGGTGAAGGTGTGCGGCAATCCGAAGACCTACGCACGCATGAGCGGCGACATGGACATCAACGCGGGCCGCATCATGACGAGCGAAGCCAGCATCGCGGAAGTCGGCCGCGAGATTTTCGACTGCATCGTTGATGTGGCCGTCGGTAAGCCCAGCAAGTCGGAAGCTCTAGGCCACCGCGAATACTTCGTTCCATATAAAGTCCAGGAGTTGTGCGCGAACGTCTGAGGTACCGATGAACACATCCAATGAAATCGAACTAATCGACCGGCTGGCTGCCATCCCCTACACCGGCGCCATCAGCGACATCCTGGACGAGATGGGCTGGCACAACCAGTCGCTGCCGACGGCGATCCAGTCGCTCGTGCCGGGCCAGACACTCGCCGGCCGGGCGCTGACGCTGCGCGGGGAGCCGACGAGTTCGGAGGATCCCGAGGTCATCTTTGTGCCGTTTCTGAAAATGCTCGGCGGCATCCGGCCCGGGGACGTGCTGGTGTATCAGGCGAATGACGAACTGGCGGCCCATCTGGGCGAACTGTCGAGCGAAACGGCGAAGTTCCGCGGGGCGCGTGGAGCGGTGATCGACGGCGGGGCGCGGGACACGGAGTACATGTTCCGGCTCGGATTCCCCGTGTTTTCGCGCTACCGGACCATGCGCGACATCCGGGGGCGCTGGAGGCTGGCCGAATACAACGTGCCGATCACGGTGGGCGGTGTGGTCATCCGGCCGAGGGACCTCGTGCTCGGTGACCGGGATGGGGTGCTAATCGTACCCCAAGAGATCGCCGAGGAGGCGATCACGAAGGCCGAGGAAGTAGTTCATGCGGAAAACCTCGTGCGCAAGGCGATTCTTGAAGGGATGCTGCCACTCGACGCATATGACAAGTACGGGCGGTTCTGACTGACAAATGAAACACACGCGCAGATCGCTATTCGGGCTGGCGGCCGGCGCCGCAGCCTTGCGCGCGGCGCTTCCGGCCGCTGTTCCGAAGATTCAGACCGGAAAATTCACCCCTGACTGGGACTCACTGAAGCAGTATCGATGCCCGGACTGGTTCCGGGATGCCAAACTCGGCATATGGTCCGTGTGGGGACCGGAGTGCGTTCCCGAACAAGGCGACTGGTATGCCCGCAACCTATATATCGAAGGACATCCACAGTACAAGCATCATCTGGAAACCTACGGGCATCCTTCCACGGTTGGGTACAAGGACATTGTCCCGCTTTGGAAGGGTGAGAACTGGGACCCCGAGCGGCTGATGTCACTATATGAAAAGGCCGGGGCAAAGTATTTTTGCGTCATCGCCCAGCACCACGACAACATCGACTGTTGGAACTCGAAGTTTCATCGCTGGAATTCGGTGAACATGGGACCGAAGAAGGACCTGGCCGGAGAGTGGCGGAAAGCCGCCCTGAAGCGGGGATTGCGCTTTGGAGTGACAGAGCACCTGGGAGCGAGTTGGGGGTGGTACTCGGTCTCGAAAAAATCCGACAAACAGGGGCCCATGGCGGGCGTGCCCTATGACGGAGTCGACCCGAAGTATACCGAACTTTACCACTCAGGCAACGAGAACGTGGCGCCGTTCCCCGAAGGGTGGTATGCGCAAAACACGCCGGAATCGTTCAAGCAGGAATACTTCCGGCGGTTGAAGGATCTGGTCGATAACTACCAGCCCGACTTACTGTACAGCGACGGGAGCGTGCCCTTCGGCGAGTACGGCCGCAGCCTGGTGGCTCATTTCTATAACGCCAACACACGGTGGCACGGCGGCAGGCTGGAAGCCGTCTACAATTGCAAGTTCAACGGCAAAGACGGCGGAGAATACGCAGAAGGTTCCTGCGTGCAGGATCTCGAGCGCTGCGTCGAGAACGGCATTAAAGCCGAGCCTTGGCAGACCGACACCTGTGTCGGCGACTGGTATTACAAGCGCGATATCCAATACAAGACCACCACCACCGTGATCCAGATGCTGGCGGATATCGTGAGCAAGAACGGCAACCTGCTGTTGAACTTCCCGCTGCGGTCGGATGGCACGCTGGATGCGCCCCAGGAGAAGATCGTGGCCGAGATGGCGGTATGGGTCCGTTTGAACGGCGAGGCGATCTTCGGCACGCGTCCCTGGAAGGTGTACGGCGAAGGGCCGACTCAAGTGAGTAGCGGCAACTTCAATGAAGGCAAGCTGACTTACACGGCGGAAGACATCCGGTTCACGGCCAGGCGCGGCACACTCTACGCCATCGCCCTAGCTTGGCCGGAGTCCGGCAAACTCACGATTCGCTCGCTGGCGGGCCGCTCGATCACGTCGGTTCGCATGCTGGGCGTATCGGATCCGTTGAAGTTCACGCGTGAAAGTCGGGGGCTGGTGGTGAATCTGCCGGCATCCAGACCATGCGATCACGCATATGTGCTGCGCTTGGAAGGAGAAGGAGTATGAGAAAGCGGCTGTCATTTGTACTGATGAGTGCGATGCTGACGGCGGGTCTGTCGCACACGCAGACCGATCCCGAAATCGCTCGCAGAACCCAGTGGTTCCGCGACGCCAAGTTCGGGATGCTGATCACCTGGGGGCTCTACTCCATTCCCGCGGGTGAGTGGAAAGGTACGGAGTATCCGGGCATCGGCGAATGGATCCAGAATTGGGCGCACATCCCGGTGGAGGAATACGCGCGGCTCGCGGCGCAATTCAACCCCGTCAAGTTCAACGCCGACGAGTGGGCCGGGCTGGCCAGGCAGGCCGGGATGAAGTATGTCGTGCCGATGCCCAAACACCACGACGGCTTCGCCATGTTCGCGAGCAAAGCGAGCACCTTCAACATCGTCGATGCCACGCCGTTCAAGCGCGACCCGATGAAGGAACTCGCCGAGGCTTGCCGTAAGCACGGCCTTCGCATGGGCGTCTACTACTCGCAGGCGCAGGATTGGCACCACCCCGGCGGGGCAGTGGCGCGCGGCTCGTGGGATCCGGCGCAGAAGGGCGACTTCGACGATTACCTGAACAAGATCGCCATCCCCCAGATCCGTGAACTCCTCACCGGTTACGGTCCCATCGCGCTGATCTGGTTCGACACCCCTATGCACATGACGCTCGAACGCGCGCAGCGCTTCGTGAGCCTGGTGCGCGAAACGCAGCCCGATTGTCTCATCAACGGACGCCTGCAGATGAACCGCCGCGGGTTCGACTACATCTCGATGGGCGACAACCAGTCGCCGGAGAAGGGCGACCAGAGCGCCTGGGAAACGCCTGCCACGATCAACGACACCTGGGCCTACAAGAAGAACGACAATAATTGGAAGCCGGCCGATACCCTCGTTTTCAAACTCGTCGACATTGTGAGCAAGGGCGGCAATTACCTGCTCAACGTCGGCCCTACTGCCGAGGGCGTCATCCCGGAACCGAGCGTAAAGGTGCTCAAGGAAGTCGGCGCATGGCTTCAGGTGAACGGCGAGGCCGTCTACGGCGCGGGCCGCACGCCCTTCGGTGCGGAGCTGAAATCGTCGGCTATCAGCGACGACCACTTCGTCTACCGTAAGCCTACCGGCTGGCGGTGCACCACCAAGCCCGGCAAGCTGTACATTCACCTGTTCGAGTGGCCCAACGGAGAATTCCGTTTGGAAGGCGTCAACGCGAAGGTGACGCGGGCGCGCCTGCTGGCCGACCCGCAGCGGAGGCTGAAGATCAAACAGGAAGGCACGGTGGTCGCCATCGCTCTGCCCGCGAAGGCCCCCGGCCAACTGGCGAATGTCGTTGCGCTCGACGTCCAAGGCGAACCGAAGCGGCCATGAAGCTGGCCGTCGGCTCGTGGGATATGGCGATCATTGCGGCCTATATGGCCGGCGTGGTCGCACTCGGCTGCTACGCCGGATTCGTGCGCCGGCGGGGTGGCGGCGAAGGCTCGCATTACTTCCTGGCCGGCAACACGTTGACCTGGCCGGTGATCGGATTGGAGATGTTCGCCGCCAATATCTCCACCGTTCACTTGGTGAGCGGGGCACCCGGCATCCGGTATAATCTTGCTCAGAGGGGGCAATTTGGACCGCCGTTCGCTTCTCCGCGCCATTTCCGGCTCATTTGTGGCACATTGGCTGAGCGGCAAGTCTGCGCCCATCCTACCTGTCTTCACGGACGCGACTGCGCGCAGCCAAATTGCGTTCCGGCATCACTCCAGCCGCACTTCACAGAAGTATTTGCCGGAATCGATGTCCGGTGGTGTCGCCATGCTGGACTACAACAACGACGGCCGGCTGGACCTCTTCTTCGTGAATGGAGCCGCTCTGCGCGATCCGATGCCAGCCGGTGCGCGCCCGGATAAGAGAGATCCCAAGTTTTGGAACAGGCTGTATCGAAACAATGGCGATGGCACCTTTACCGACGTGACTGAACGCGCAGGCGTTCAAGGCCATTCCTACGGCATGGGCGTTGCCACCGGAGACTATGACAATGACGGCTTCCCGGACCTCTACGTCACCAATGTGGGCGGTAGTATTCTGTACCACAACAATGGGGATGGCACGTTCACGGATGTCACCAGCCATGCCGGCGTGGCTGCCGGCGGCTGGCCGGTCGGCGCGTGTTTCGTGGATTACGATCGTGACGGCCGGCTCGACCTGATGGTCACCCGCTATGTGGATTGGGATTTCAGCAACAGCCCTGCCTGCGGCGAGAACAAGCCCGGATATCGCGCTTACTGCCACCCGGATCTCTTTCCACCGGTCACTCACCTTCTCTACCACAACAACGGGGACGGCACGTTCACGGATGTTTCGGCGAAATCGGGCATCGGCCGATCGCCGGGCAAGGGCCTGGGAGTAGCGATCAACGACTACGATCAGGATGGATGGCCCGACATCATTGTGGCCAACGACTCCTTCCCGCAGCAGTTATTCCGGAACAACCGGGATGGGACCTTCACGGAGCTTGCGCTACAGCTTGGGCTGGCTTACGACGACGATGGCAAAACGTTCGCCGGAATGGGCGTGGACTTCGCGGACTACGACAACGACGGCTGGCCGGACATCTTCATGAACGCGCTGGCCAACCAGCGGTACGCGCTTTACCGGAACGAGCAGGGTAAATCCTTCGACTATGTCTCCGGGCCGAGCGGGGTGGCCGGGATCAGTCAGATGCACTCCGGATGGGGCGCGCGATTCTTCGATTATGACAACGACGGCTGGAAAGACCTCTTTGTGGCTCAAGGCCACGTAATGGACAACATCGAACTGACGCAGCCATCCATGCGATATAAAGAGCCGCCTCTGCTCATGCACAATACCGGCACCCGCTTCGTCGACGTATCCGCCTCTTCGGGGGAGCCGTTTCGCGCTGCCACGACGGTGCGGGGCGCGGCTTTCGGCGACTTGAATAACGATGGCTTTCCGGATCTCGCCCTGAACTGCAACGACGGACCGCCCCTGATCCTGATGAACCAGGGGGGAAATGGCAATCACTGGCTGATCGTCAACACTGTTGGGACAAAGAGCAACCGGGACGGTATCGGCGCACGGCTCAAACTGATCGGCGAGTCCTGGAAGCCGCAGTATGGGTTCGTCAGCACCGCCGGGAGCTATCTCTCGGCCAGCGACAAGCGCGTGCACTTCGGCCTGGGGGCGGACCGTTCGGCCCGGCTTTTGGAGATCGCATGGCCGGGCGGCACGGTGCAGCGAATCGAAAACGTCAAAGCCGATCAGGTGCTCGTGGTACGCGAACCCGCGGGCTGATCGGCCGTGGCGGGTCTGGCTCAGTGGCTGGGCTCGGGGCGGAATGGCGAGGTTGGCCGGGAGCGCAGGCTTCTTCGACCAGCAGGTCCCGGAAAATGGCGCGGCCGGTCCCATAGAGCACCATTCCTGCCGGCCCCTCCTCGAAGTCGTGGTCTTCAAATTTGGCTACTGCCTGGCCCTGCACAAGGATGCTGATGACCGGGCCGCGGCATTGGACCGCGATCTTCTTTTGAGATCCGGCAATCAGATCGCTCACCGGCGAGTCCACCCAGGCCGAAAGATCCCGTGCGCTGCTCTCGAAGTGGTATTTCTTGACAAGCTTGAACGAGATCTTGCGAGACCCGGAGGCAGTGACGATAACGGCGTAGTAGCCGCGATCATTAAGATGGAAGACCAAACCAGCCGCGACCGCCAGGTCTCCGGTTCCTCCAGCGGATTTCAATTCGACGCTGACCGAAGCATCCAGGTCGCTGAACCATGGCCCGTTGGCCACGACGATGCCCGCAGCCGGATCGGCACTTCCCAATTCTCCCACCGGGCCTGTTGAAGGTGCGAAAGGCGAGAAGGAACTTGACTGCCCGGATGCCTCATGCTTTGTGCCGACGATCTGGTAAGTTCCGGTCGCGTAATGGTAGCGCTCTTTACTCGGCCATCCGCTGGCTTCATTCCGGAAGTCTTCGTGGTAGACGGTGCAGCCATTCTTGATTTCAACCTTGGACTCGTACGGATCGGGCCGCAACTTTTCGTTTTCGCATCCGGCCGAAGCCTCCGAAGGGCCTTCCGACGGCGCTGGTTCGACATTCCCGAAACCGCGCCGCGCACGCACCCGAACGCCCGATTGCGCCACTTTTACTTCGATGCGGTGGAAGGCGCCAGCCTTCGCTTTCGGATAATAAGCCAGCGTGTATTGCGCCCGCAGTTGATGCCCCACGGCAACCACGGCCGCCTGAAGTTTGGAAGGCGAAGCCGGAAAGAAGGACTCAGCGCCCGACTCCTTTGCCAGCCGTTCAAAGACCATCACAGGGTTGTCGATCTCCTGGCTGGTTACCAGAGTGACCTTCTTATTGCCGGCACTTCGATACAAGTCATACTCCGCCTTGTCGAAGTAACCGATCGCGAACACCTGGGCCTGTGAAGCCTGCACAATGGGGATTAGTTCGTCGAGCGACCGATGGCTGTTTTGGTCGGCCCCGTCCGTGATCACCACTAGCGCCCGCCGGTGATGATGGGCGCTCCGCATATAGCAGAGGGCTCTCGCTACTGCATCGTAGAGGCTGGTGCCATCCTGTCTGACGCGGGCTTTGGCGATCGCCTGGAAGATCCGCCGCGGGGCGCTGGTGAAGTCGACGATTTTGTCCACCCGGCGATGAAACTCCAGGTAGAAGATTTCATCTCCCGGGCGAACGGAACTCGCCAACTGAGCTAGTGCTTCTTTGGCGTGATCGAGTTTTCCGTTAGAATCCATGCTGCTGCTAACATCCAGCAGGATTCCCAGGCTGACCGGTTCGTCTTCCTCGGCGAAAAATAAAATCTTCTGCGGAACGCCGTCTTCATACAGCCTGAACCGGCCGGCGGTTAACCCATGGATCTCATTATCGTTGCGATCCGTTACGCGGACCGCAACCGAGAGCAGGTCAACATCGCTTCGGTATATGGGCGGACCTGCGGCGGCGCGCTCCTGACCCCACAAGCCCGGACAGAGGGCAAGCAGGGCGGACGCGAACGTTCTTCCATGCACGCCCGCACCTCCGGCGGGATGAAATCAGTATCTGAGTTTCACTCCGAACTGGATGATCCGCGACGAATTTTGAGTGTTCGTGATAACACCGAAGTTTGGTGCGCTGATGTCATTCTGAGGCTGGCCTAGAATGACGGTGTTCGCCAAATTGAATGCTTCGGCGCGGAACTCGAGAGACTTGGTTTCCGTGAACGGGAATTTCCGGAATAACGAAGCGTCCATATTCCAAAAAGCCGGACCTCTGAGGATGTTTCGGCCTGAATTGCCGTACGTGTAGGTAGCGGGAATCGCGAACGCAGCCGTGTTGAACCACTCCTTGGCTGATGGAGTGGCAAGGTTCGGATTGCCGATGATATTTGCACGCTCATAGCCCGTGTTCCCGGTGTTGGCAATGTCACCATCGGCTGAGATGAAGTACGGGAGGCCGGAATGCGCTTGAGCAATGGTATTGACCTGCCAGCCGCCGATGATGTAATCCACAATCGAACTGTGCGTCGCCAGAGGCTTCCCTTTTCCAACCGGCAACTCATAGACCACGTTTACGCTTAACACGTGCGTCAGGTCATAACCGGCAACGCTGTGATTGTTCTGGTATGAGTATGGATTTTCCACCGAAAAGCCCTCGACACCGTACCAGCCATCGGAACCGTCGTCCAGCACCTTTGACCACGTATAGGAAACCTGATAAGCCAAGCCGTTGGAGAAGCGCTTATCGAACTGGAACTGAAGCGCGTTATAGCTCCCTTTCCCAACACTGCGATCATAGAAGGTGGGGGCGGCGTATGGAAACAGCGACCGGTCCTGCGGGTTGCCCGGACCAGGAGTGAGCGCCGTATTGTAGTAACCGCCCACGTCCATCCGCCGGGTGCCGGAACCCACGTAATCGGCCGAAACGGTCGTGCTGTTGTTCAATTGTTTGGCGATGCCGAAGTTCCACTGCATGGAATAGGGATTCTTTGCATGCGGATCCATCATCCACTGCACTTGATTGAATGGAGTCGGCGCGGGAAAGAACCCGGATGTCGCGAAGGGATTTAGGCCGGTGACGGTGGGCAGCGCACTTCCGGGAACGGGCCTGTTGAGGTTGTTTGCCAATTGTTGTCCGATATCCGGCCAGTCGCCTTCGTAGTTCTGGGCGGTCTGCGTGACGGCGGCCCAGTTATCGTAAAAGATTCCAAATCCGGAACGAATTGCGAACGTGTTGGAGAGGCGATAAGCGAGACCAACGCGCGGGCCCCAGTTCGTCGTTGTATCGTGATAGATCTTGCCGTTGGGAGACACCACTACGTGCGGCGGCAGCGTCCCATCACCGGGTATGCACGGGGCGTACCCGCGCGAGTTGCACGACGGCGGCAGTTTCTGGATGATGTAGGTGCCGTTACTTAAGTCATATTCGCCGGTCTCAATGCCGCCGTTCTGGCCGATGGTGGCGTTGGTGCCATAAGGTGGCTGGAACGTGCGATCGTAACGTAGACCCAGATTGACCGTCAGCCGAGGCGCGGCCTTCCACGAGTCCTGAAAGTAAAAGCCCATGACTCCGCCCCAGCGCGTGGTTTCGTGAACGTTGCGGCGTCCGGCATTATCGGGCACATCCAGCAGGAAGGAAGCCATTGAGTTGCCCGGCTGGGCGGAGTTCTCCGGGTTCCCTGTCTGCTGGTAGGCGAAGCCAACGTTCGAGTTTGCGTAGACGGATTCGAACGTATTACTGTTCAACTCGCCACCGAAGCGCAATGTATGATCGCCAATGATCTTGGAGACGTTCGCCTTGTACTGCCAAACATCGGTGAACTTCGGATCCAGTGTGTCGCTGGTGCCGGGAATACCGTTGTACCCGCTAATCCCAATCCCAGGCAATAGCAGCGGGGTGGCAATGAAATTGCCGCCGAAGCTGGACGCGAAGCCTAAACCGCTGATCGTAGAGCTCGACACACCAGGCTCCACTGTTTGACCGTTGTTTTGCTGTGCCGCCCGGCCGAACTGGGCCTGCAAAACCAAGCTCGGACTAAATGTGTGCACCCAACTGGCGCCATAATTTACAGCCGGATAGTTGGACGCCGAGGTAAACCCTGGCAGTCCGCCCGTGTTCGTCGTATTGTAGTACAGCCCGCTATACCGGAACCAGAGGAAGTCCTTGCTGCCCAACGTCTGATCGATGCGCGCGGAGAATTCGTTCTGCGTCTGAACATAGGGCGTAGTATCGAGCGCGTTGTAATTAGCAATGCCGATGTTTTGGAGCGGTGGTAGGAGCTTCTGAACGAAATTCACCAGGTTTGTATTGATCAGGTTCGCGGGAATTTGATTGCCGGGGAACGGATCGCGGATGAATGCGCCCGGAGTTGCCGGGTCGGGGCGCGTGGAGAAAGGATTGAACGCCTGCGCCTGGCCCGCCAGGTTGCCGCTGAGTTCCGCAGCCGTCGGCAGATGTAAGTAGTTGTTCGAGGCCTGCGTAAACCGTTGACCTTCGTAAGCGCCAAAAAAGAATGTCTTGTTCCGGCCATTATAGATTTTCGGGAACCAGACGGGACCGCCGGCAGCCACGCCAAACTGGTTTTGCCGGTACGGCGTTACGGAAGAAAAGAACGTGTTGCGCGCGTCAAAATCGTTGTTGCGCAGGAATTCCCAGGCGGTGCCGTGCAACTGATTGGTGCCCGATTTGGTCACGACGTTGATCACTCCGCCGAGCACGCCGCCGAATTCCGCCTGGTCGTTATGGGAGTTCACCTTGAACTCCTCGATCTGATCGACGATTGGAGCGACCGAATACGTACTTTGGAACGACCCCTGATCGTTGATGCCGTCCATCAGGAAGAAATTGCTGCGATTCGTCTGCCCGTTAATGGCCGGGAAAACAAAATTGCCGCCCGTGAAGACGTTGCCGAATCCGCCTGAGTTTTGGGAAACGCTGACCGGCGCCACCCCAGGCGTGAGGGACAGCAGTTGGGTGAAGTTCCGCCCGTTCAGCGGCAAATCGAACACCTGCTTCTCGGTTACGACCGTGCCTAACTCCGCGGTTGCCGACTGGACGAGTTGGCCGGAAGCTTCCACCGTCAGGCTCTGCGTGACGGTTCCGACTTGCATCGTCAGGTCAAGCGTGGCCGTTTGATTCACCGCGAGGGTGAACTCTGGCATCTTGGAAACTTCAAACCCAGTCACCTCCGCCTGCAGCGTATACTCCCCTGGCGTAATGCCCAGGAAGACGTAGTTGCCCGCAGTGTTGGAGACGGTATTGTGTGCCACCGATGTGGCCACGTTTTGCAGGGTGATCTTTACGCCCGGAATAACGCTGCCGCTGGTGTCGCGGACAACCCCCGTGACCGAGGCCGACGACAGTTGCGCAAAGCCCTGAAACTGTGCGACCGCGACGAAAAGAACGGCCACGATGACCAGTTGCTTGAAGCAAGAACCAGACATTCCTCTTCTCCTTTAGGGCAAGGCACTAGTAGATTGTTACTAGTTTGTGTGTGTATACTATCCAAGAGAAGCGGGGTTGTCAAGGGCAAATTCGCAGTTTTTTTTGAATATTTCGGAAAATCGTGGCTAACCACGCTGAGGTGGGTCATTGGAGGAGTGCGTGTTCCGCGAGGGCCCAGAGCAATTCGGGTACACTAATCTCCATATGCAAGTCCGGTTCTGGGGGATTGTTCTGGTGGTAGCGGGCAATGCCCTTGGGGCGCAGACCGCCCCAGGCTGCAAAGCGCCACCCCAATTCGAAGCCCTGCTAGCCAAACAGCCCTCCGCGAAAGCGTACGACGCGCTGGGCGCGGATTTCGCCAAAAAACACGAGATCTCGTGCGCGATTTCCGCGTTCGAATCCGCCGTCAAACTAGAGCCGGCGTCCTTTGAGCCGCACTACAATCTCGGGTTGGCTTTAAGAGACAAGGGCGACCGCAGCCGAGCAATAAGGGAACTGCGGACCGCACTGCACATCAAACCGGACTCACTGCCGGCTCAGAGTGCCCTCGGCACCACGCTCCAGGAATCCGGCCAGCTCCAGGCTGCCGAAGAGGCGTTCAAGAAGGCATTGCAGATGGAGCCGTCGTCGCTTTACGCGCTGAATGGGTTGAGTACAATCCTCATCGAGGAAAAGCGCTATTCTGTCGCAATTTCCTGGCTCATGAAGGCCCCGCAAGATCCTGCCTTGATGAACAACTTGGCCATCGCCTACTCGAAAAATGGCAACGTGGATGAGGCCATCGCCGTGCTGCGGAAGCTCATCCAAGCGGAGCCCAACTCGGCCCTGGCGCACGCGAACCTCGCCTCAGCTTACACGCAACAGAATCGCTTCCGGGAGGCGGCTGACGAGTACCACGAAGCGGTGAGGCTGGACCCCTCCAACGATGTTGCACGCCTCTCGCTGGTCAAGGCGCTTGTAACCGTGGCCCAGTTCAGCGAAGCGGCTCCAGTTGCCGAGGACTATGTGAAACGGAACCCCAACGACGGGGAAGGGCTCGTGCTCCTGGGCGCCATCGATCGCGGTGCGGGCGCATACACCGAAGCGGAGGCGGCGCTGCAGCGGGCCGTGCGCCTGCTGCCGGAAGACTACGAAGCGCGGTACAACCTCGGATTTGTGCTGGCTCGTCTTGGCCGGCCGCAGGAAGCCCTGGTGCACCTCGAAAAGGCTGCGGCATTGAAACCGGATTCGACGGAAGCGCGCTATCAGCTCGCGTCCGTCTTGAAGGCAATGAAGCAATATGACCGCGCGGGTGAAGAACTGAAGCTCTTCGAGCAGCAGAAGAAGGATAGCTTGAAGGAGACCGTGGCGGACCTCAAAGCCAGCCAAGCCAACACTTACCTGGAGGGTGGCGATGCCCGTAAAGCGGCGGAGTTCTATCGCGAAGCGATCGCGAACCATCCCAAGAACCCGCGCACGTACTACAACCTGGCGCTGGCTGAAGCTCAACTGGGTGATCGCGTTGAAGAGCGGCGCGCGTTGGAGAAAGCGCTGGAACTGGATCCCAAGCTGGCCTTAGCCCAAAATCAAAGCGGACTGATGGACCTGGAGGATGGCAAGCCAGGCGACGCCGAACGACACCTCAAGATGGCGATTTCGCTCGACCCGCAGTTTGCTGAAGCGCATGGGAACCTGGGTGTCCTTTACGGCCAGCAGGGTAAGAGCGCCGAGGCTGAGGAGTTGTTGCGGAGGGCGATCGAAAATAATCCAAAGTATGCACAGGCGTACGTCAACTTAGGCCTCATTCTGGCGGGCGAGGGACGTTTCCCGGAAGCCGAAAAGGAAATCCGGGAAGCCGTCGCCCTGGAGCCGAACGAGACGCGCGGGCTAACGGCTCTGGGAATGGTGGAGGCGAGGCTTGGCCGCAATAAAGATGCGTTAGAAACCTTCCGTAATGTGGTGGCGCTGGATACGCAATCCGCCGAGGCTTATTTGAATGTGGGCATCGCGCTGGCCGATCAGTACCAGATTGAGGCCGCTCTGGAGGAGTTTTCCAAAGCCGCGCGACTAGCTCCCGATTCCGCAGCCGCCCATTACAACAAGGGCCGCGCGCTTTTTGATCTGCGCCGCGACGATGAGGCCCTGCCGGAGCTCGAGGGGGCCGTCCGGCTGGAGCCGCAACACGCCGGCGCTCTATACCTGCTGGCGATGATCGACAAGCAGGCCGGCAATGCCGAGCATTCCGCCAAGCTCCTGGAAAAGGTGATCGAGCTTCAGCCGGACAACAGCGATGCGCTCTACATGCTCGGGCAAGACTTGTCGAAAATGGGCAGGAACGCCGAGGCCGTGACGCGCTGGAAACAAGCCTTGAGCGTCAACCCGGAGCATGCCCAGGCGCTCTATAACCTGACGCGCGCGCTTGCCAAATCCGACCCTGCGGCGGCGCGTCAATATCAAGCGCGCTTTACATCTCTCCAGCAGAAGCGCCAGATCGCGGATCGCGCCGAGACGCTGGGCAATTTCGCGCTCGCGTCGGCCGCCGCGCGCGATTGGCAGCAGGCGATCGCGCAACTCAAGGAGGCCCTCGATATCTGCGGCGGTTGCCGCTCGCGCGGCGACCTGCACAAGGACCTGGGCCTGATCTACTGCCGCTCGGGCGATCTGAAGGACGGCCAGGCGGAGCTGCTGCAGGCGAAAAAGGTCAAGCCCGACGATCCCGACGTCCAACAGGCGCTAGAGGTGATCCGGAACATTCACCAGGACGCCCACTAACGTGATCGCCAGCGAGTGCGAAGAGTGCGGAGCAAGCGGCGGCAGAGCGGGTCGAAGATGGTCACCTCGAACGCGGCTAGGCTAAGGTTGCCTCCGGCAAGCGCCGGAAAAAGCGTTAAGTGTGACCGCCGTGCGTCAACGCGAACTGCGGCTCCCTTCAATCTTCTCGAACAACCCCCGCATAAACGAGTCCTCAGGGAACAGCTCGACATGGCGCTTGATCACCTCGTGAGCACGAGGAAACTGTTTCAAAGTAATGTACTCCAGCGCAAGAGATTTGTAGAGCACCGGCGCAAACGGCGCCACCTCGATGCCGCGTTCAAAGGTGGCAGCCGCTTCTTGATGCTTCCCAGCGCCGGATAGGGCATCGCCTAGATCCAGAAACGTGGTAGTGGTCTCCGATCCCCGCTCCAGGGCCTTTGAAAGATATCCCGCCGCCTTCTCATACTCCTTGTAGAAGAGGGCACGGCGCCCCAAGGCCGCCAGAACGAGCGGATCGTCCGGGTGCGACCGGCTCAATTCGTCGAGCACCTCCAGATAGTGCACTTCGAGCTCCGGATGCCGCCTCATGATCTCGCCGTACGCAGAAAGTTTCGTAAGGGGAGAAATGGGTTTCGTCCGGTCGACACGATTGAGGCAAACCAACCCGGGAATGTCGGTGGGTTCGTTGAAAGCGACCTCCGGCAACGGCTGACCTGGACGGCGCATGATGCGGTGGTTGGTCAGCTCCGAGTGGGCAATGCCGCCCACCGGACGCTTGGGCATATGGCAGCCGCCGCAATCGTTCGGCGGCTTCTGCGTGAGCCTTTGGGCGAGTGGTATCAGGCAACTGTTTTTGGTATGGCAAGTCCGGCACTTATTGCGATAGAAGGCGGCCTTTTTCGTTTCGGCGGGAGGCGAGTGGATCTTGTGGCACGTCCCGCATCGGAGCTTGCCACCGCTCGCCCGGTAGCACAGACTCATCTCCATCGAAGAGTTCTTCCACCAGCTCGGCATTTCCAGGCTGCCGCGCACCGGAGGGAGGATCTGGGCTTTGTCCGCTTCCTCGCGCTGTTCTTCCTTCAGCGGGGTTTTGAAAATAGCAGAGACCTCATCCAACGGGTTGCCGGGACGGAAATCCAGGTAGTCCTTCCCGGGTTGCAGGATACGGGTTTCCCCGCCCTGATGGCAATTCATACAGACGTCATCCGACAATCGGGCGGGTAACTTCTCCGGGTTCACGATGGACGTGTCAATTGCCCCGCGCGAAAGCCGCATCCGGCGTTGCTTCGCTTCACGGTTATGGATTGTGCCCGGGCCGTGGCAGGCCTCGCAGCCGATCGCGACCTCCCCAAACCGGAACGGAGGATCGCGATACAGAGCTTCCCTGTTCACAACCGCGTCGGGCTGGCCGTTGTGGCAGGCGAGACAGCCGGACAGGACCGGGCGCGCGAACCCCACATCGGCGGCCACATATCCGGGAGACAGGTCCCACTTGCCTGCGTTGGAGTAGTACGATAACGGCGCTTCGAACAAGCGACCCTCGCGCTTCACCAGATAGGTGTAGCCGTTCATCCCGCCGCCGACGACATATTCCAATTTGTGCGTGGCTTCGAAGACGGTGTTGCCAGCGGCGTCGATTTGATACTCGCTTTGGTAGACGTCCGACCCTTTTCGGAATACTTGGAAATACCTGTCGAGATCCGCGTTGAAGATCGTGATCGGACGCGTTACCTTCGCGAGTTCTTCGGGCCGGTTCGCCGGAGCCATGGAGGTTCCCATCGGCGTCCGCCTGTAGCTTTCAATCAGGCGATCGTGGCATCCAGCACCGCCGCAGCTTTCCGAGCTGGCATACGGCACGGACGGATCTGTATTGCGGTAGTGCACGGGAGCTCGGTCTGACGCACGAGCGAGCGACGCAAGCAAGGCGGCTAGCGAAATGGCCGAACACCAGGTTCGCGGAATTGGCCGAATGGGCACTCATGCTAATCTTAGCTTAGTCGAGTGCGCCCGACCGCTCTCTCCTCCCTGGAATCTCCCGCTCCCGATGACAGCGCCGTAACCGGTCTTCACGCGTTCCAGCTTCTGGTACGTGCCCGGTTTCCGCGCTAGGCGCCCGCCGCCTGTCCCACTGTCTCGAACATGCTCATGCCTGGACCTCACCTCCGGAACGTCGACTTGCCGAGAATCGTATCGCAACTCAGCCCGCAGACTCCTCGGCCACCTCCATCGCAATCTTCGCCCATTCCCACAGCCGCTGGGGATGGTAGCGGACCGTGGAGATATCCTTCATAATCAGCTCAACGTGACAGCCCCGCTGCCTGATTAGGTTTGCGGCTGAGCACGTAGTCCCGGCCAAGCTTGTCAACGAGGCGTTCAGTCTTGCACCAGGGGCTGGCCGAAATCTTCCGCAGGTTCGGGATGCGACGCAGGATATGGATCTTGCGGTCGAGCGGCTCGCAGCAGCCGTAGTACACCAGCTTCCAGCGCGACAGCCAGCGAAGGTCGTGCTCCACGGCGAACTCCCAGTGCATGGCTGGCGATACATCCGAGAAGATCTGCGCGTTCGAACATCCCCACATGTTGTGTGGCTTCACGCACGCCGGATCGAAATCCGGTCCTGGTAATTCGCGCGTGTAGCCGTATCCTCCCGACCCGATGCGCGTGTTGTCGCAATCCAGCGACAAAAGGTTCAGGGCGACGAACTGGTCCAGTTCCGCCATCCAGGCGTCCACCATGCGCTCCACGGCCGCGTGGACCAGGGCTGGGCGCTCGCTCAGGTCGAGCATCGCCCCTTCGATGCCCCACCAGCGAATGAGGTAGTCCCACGGCGTGCACCAGATGTGCGTCTGCCCGACCTTCTTGACAGGCATGATGCCGGCGTACAGGTCGCACATGCCCTGGAACCGCAGTTCGGTGGCGCGCTGGTTGTGCGTCACCACGGGCATGCGGATTTTCTCCAGGTCGTCGAAATCGTGGATTTGGATGTTGAAGTGGCGCGAGACGATGTCGCTCGCCTCGTCCGTCGTCACGATATCGACGTCCTCGATGATGCCGAAGTCGGGGCTGTGAATCGCCAGCGGGCAGGTGAGATAGTCGCTGACGATCATGTCTCCGGGCAGGTGGCGCACTGGTACAGCGTTCGGCGCATCTCGCGTTCCTGCTCTTGCGCCCAGGGGTCTTCCGTGCGCAGCGTCAACTCGTCGTCGACGTTCATCTCGTGCCAGCAGATCTCGTTGATCCAGACCATGGGGCGCTCGGATTCGAGATCGTTCAGCTTCTGCCACAGCCTTGCATTCTCTGTGTGGACTGGCAGCGCTGCGATCCCGGCTAATTCGGACGCCAGCGCACGAAGGATCTCCCGGTCGCGCGGCGTGAGCCGCACTTCTTCCGCGACGGGCATCGGCGTGTAGTGACTGGGATCGTGAAGCATGTCTCGCGCTCCTGGCTACGGTTGGTGAAATGCCAGTGAACATCACCGAGCATCAACCGGCCTACCCCAGTTGGGAGGAATCCGTGAAGACCAGGAGCGGGTGCGGCAAAACTGGAGCCACGAGGGAACCGCGGAGTGCCGCGGGAACCCTCGTCCGCGATTTTCGCAACGGAGCCGCGAATGCTACAAAGAATCAAGCTTACGGATTCCGGCACGCGATCTTGAATGTATACGCGAATCGACAGGGACGCTTGGCCGGGGGTTGAATCACCAGCCCTTTTGCATCCGCCTTGAACCGGATAGCTTCGCTCGAGCCCAGCAATTCCACCTTGGTGACTTCCTTGCCGGCCAGAGACGTCAGCCTGAGTTCGTCTTCCGGCCATTCGAGCGCGATGGCGTAAAGCGTATCGCCTTTGCGCGTGAAGCGCACGTCGCCGTCCTTGTATGGTTCCCAATAATGCGAGCCGTAGATCGCTTCGCCGTTCACGCGCAGCCACTCTCCCACCTGGCGCAAGATGTTCTGCATGATCTCGGAAATAGTTCCGTCGGCCTTCGGCCCGATGTTGAGCAGAAGGTTGCCGTTCTTGCTGACGATGTCAACCAGGTAATGCACAACCTGGTTTGGCGTCATGTACTCGCTGTCCTTCAAGCGGCGGTTGAAGCCCCAGGAGGTAGGGTCGAGCGAATCGCATTCCTCCCACTTCTCCTTCAATAGGCGGCGCACCTGCGTCCTCTCCGGCGTCTCGTAGTCGCCGACCATCTTGCCGTCGGTGTCGCGGCCCCAGCGATCGTTCGCCACCACTTCGGCTGGATCTTCGGAGTGGTTGTAGAAATAGGCGAGCACCTGCTTGCTGTTCCAGTAATCGGCGGGGAGAGGTTTGCCGTCCCAGGTTTTGACCGGGCCTTCCGTGACATCGCCCCACAACACGCTGGGGTGGTAGCGGTCCACGAGTTCTTCGATGGAGTGGTTCATATAATCGACCCAGTCGCGGCCCGGGTAGCGAGCGTCCCAGAAGGTGTAGGTGGTGTTGTGGTAGAAACCCATTTTGAGACCGTTCTGGCGGACTGCTTTGGTCAGGTCGCCGGCCAAGTCCCGGTGCGGACCCATCTCCATGGCATTGCGGTGAGTGAACTGGGTCGGCCAGAGCGCGAACTCGTCGCCGTGCTTGGCAGTCAGAACGACATACCTGGCGCCCGCTTCGCGGAACAAGTCGGCCCAGGCAGCCGGGTCGAACTTCTCGGCCTTGAACATGGGGATGAAATCGTCGTACGGGAAATCCGCTCCCCAGTTGGCGATGTGATACTTGACCGCGTCCTCGACGATTCTGGATTTGTACAGCTCTTCCGGCAGGTTTCCGGGTGTTGCATTGAACGGCGGACGGCCAAAAAGAAATCCAAATCCCGCCTTCGGACTGATGAAGGCTACATACCATTCGTGGTATGCCGGAACTGAATAGACTCCCCAGTGGACGAAAATCCCGAACTTGGCGTCTTCAAACCACGTGGGCACTTTGTGCTGGCGAAGGGATTCGCTCGTGGGCTGGTACCGGCCTGCCTTGCTTTGCGCCGCGGCCGGCGGAATGCCGGGAAGAACACAGGCCAATCCGGCAATGGCAACTGCGGTCTTCGAAACAGCTCGACTGATTCTCATGTTGCACGGGACCTCGACTTGTGGATCGTGTTCGCTTATGAGTGTACAGCAGAGAGCCTGTCAGCGGGAGCGGCCGGTGCTAGAATAGGCCGGTCGATATGGAACCGTCCCGCCCGCGCCAGAATCTCTTTCGCGTCGCCATTCGCAAGTTCGGCCCGTTTCGATCGGCAGTCCGGAAACAGTGGGATGCTTTCGAGGCCTCCGAAAACACCGGTTTGGAACTGGATGCGCCGGAACTCGACCTGCATCCATTGAGCGAGAGCCTGTTCGACCGGGACGGCTTGCGGAACGGCGACTGGGACGTCGCCTTCATCAACACGGACTGGGTCGCTTCGGCGCACGAAAAGCGCGCGCTGGTGGATTTGGCCCCGATGCTGCGGTCCAATCCACCGGAAGGTTATCCCAACGCCTGGACGCCCTCGCTGCTGCGCCTGCAAGAAGTCGAAGGCGAGGTGCTGGGGCTCCCCTATCACGACGGACCGGAATGCCTGATCTACCGCACGGACCTGTTGGAAGATCCCGCGCGGCTGCCCGAAACCTGGAGCGAATTCCGGCAACTGGCGCAGCGTCTCACGCGCAAGGAGAAAGGCCTGTACGGGACGGTGTACGCCGCGTATCCGGACGGCCACAACACCGTCTACGACTTTTGCCTCCAGTTGTGGACGCGCGGCGGCGAACTGCTCGATAGTCAGGGCAATTTGCGGCTCGATACGCCGCAGGCCGTCGAAGCGTTGGAGTTCTACAGGCTTATGTTGGACGATAAGGAGGCGGTTCACCCGGCGTCCCGCGACATGGACTCCGTGAAGACGGGCTACGCCTTCGCGAATGGCGAAGTTGCCCTGATGGTGAACTGGTTCGGCTTCGCCGCTATGGCGCAAACGATTCCCGAATCCCGCGTGAAGGGGTGCGTCGGCGTGGCGGAGATCCCACATGCGGAGGGTTGCACCGGCACTTCTTTGAATATCTATTGGATTCTCTCGATTGCGGCGGGAAGCCCGCACCGGGAGATTGCCTGGCGCTTCCTGCGCCACTGCGCCAGTCCCGCCATGGATAAGCTCCTCACGCTGGAAGGCGCCATCGGCTGCAGGAAGTCCACCTGGATGGACAAGAATGTAAACCGCGTGATTCCCTTCTATCGCAGGATGGAGGATCTGCATGCCCATGCGCGCGAAATGCCCAGGCGCGCGGACTGGCCGCATATCGGCGAAGTGATCGACAGGATGGTGATGGAAACCATCAACAGCCGCGAGCCCGTGAAGACCATAGTCGAGAGGGCGCAGAGCGCCCTCAGGATCACTGGCCGGTGACGTTCGGCCTGCGTTCGACCATCAACAGGTGTTCGCAGGCCAGCACGACTTCTCCACGCTGATTGAAGGCTTCACATTGCTCGACGACCACGCCGTGCCGGGGCGACTTCGGAGCGTCCCGCTTTTCCTTGATGGTCACGCGGACATGCAGGGTATCCCCAATGAAAACAGGTTTGATGAAGCGGAGGCGGTCATAGCCGTAGGAGAAGGCCACGGAATTCACATCTCCGGCCGTCATGCCGACGGAAATGCTAAAGATCAGCGTGCCGTGTGCGATCCGCTGGCCAAACGGCTGGCTCTTGCACCATTCGGCATCCATGTGGTGCGGGTAGAAGTCGCCGGTCTGGCCCGCGTGAATGACGACGTCGGATTCCGTGATGGTCCGGCCGAGGGTTTCGCGAAAGGAGCCGGTCTCATAGTCTTCAAAGTGCCGGGAAACGATCATAGTTCACGCCTCATTCGCCGCGCGCTCCGCCAGACCGAACTGCTCCATGATCTTCGCGGTGTGCTGCCCCACACGCGGCGCGCCGCTCTCATATTTGTAAATCTCGCCATCAATCCGGATCGGACACCGGGTGGTCCTCATGATAGAACCGTTGTGGCTGATTACTTCCTGTATCATGTCCAGCTTCTGGAATGCCTGGTGCTGCATCAGGCGGTCCCAGGTAAAGACGTCCGAGCACCAGATATCGGCGGGTTCCAGGATCGCCAGCCAGTACGTGGTTGTTTGCGTTTTCAGATGTTCGACCAGGACACGCTTGATCTCATCCCTGCGCGCGAACCAGGATTTGGGATCGCTGTAGGCGGCCAGCGCGGGGCAGCCGAGCAACTCGCCCAGCCTGGTTACGGAGCCCATCGCCAGAGCCAGGTAGCCATCCGCCGTCGCATAGATCCCGTAGGGCGCGCCGAGATAGGCGTGCGCATTGTTCACGGTGCTGCGCTCCGGAGGTTTGCCCCCGTCGTTGAGATATGTGGTCAGCACCTCAAACTGAATGTCGAGGATCGACTCCAGCAGGCTGACTTCAACGCGGCCGCCGCGCCCCGTGATTCCGCGGCGGACCAGGCACGCCAGTATGCCCTGCACCAGGTGCGCGCCCGCGAACAGATCGGCAACGGCCAACCCGAACGGCGTGGGCGGGCGGTCCGCATCCCCGTTCAGCCACGTCAGGCCCGATAGAGATTGGATCAGGAGGTCTTGCCCGGGCTTCTCGCGCCACGGGCCGTCCTTGCCATATCCCGTGACTTCGGCGTACACCAACCGCTCGTTGTAGGCGCGCACGGTTTCGTAGTCGAACCCCAGACGCTCGATCACGCCAGGCCGGAAGTTCTCGATGAGGACATCGGCCCGCGCCACCAGGCCGCGCACGATCTGCCGGTCGCTCTCTTCCTTGAGATCCGCTGCAAAGCTCTCCTTGTTGCGATTAATCGAATGAAACAAGGTGCTGTCGCCATCGAGCTGCAGGTTTGAGATGTAGAGCTGGCGGCAGAGATCGCCGGTTTGCGGGCGTTCGATCTTGATCACGCGCGCGCCGAGATCGGCCAGGCGTAGCGCCGCCGCAGGGCCCGCCAGGAACTGGCTGAAATCCAGCACAACCAAACCCTCAAGTGGTTTCATGGAACATACTCCAGGTCAGCAGTAGTCTTTAAGCGGGCCGCCATGCCGTTCAGCCGTTCGATTGCGGCGCTGGCATCTCCCCCGCGCCAGATGCACTCGTGCACTATCGGCCCGGCGGCATCTTGAAAATCGAGATAGCCGTGGCAGCATGGCCGCAGCCAGGCCTCATCCACCGTCGCGAGTGTATTTTGGAAGAATTGATTGCTGCGCCGGTTTACTTCGGGATCGAGCCACGCCCGGCGATGCCCGGGTTGCCCGCCCGACTCGAAATAGAGTCCGGCCTGGCACGCGGAGCTGGCCACGAACCGGCAATATTCCACAGCCGCGCCGGGCTGCTCGCAGCGCGACGAGACAGCCAAACCAGCTCCGCCCAGCGTGGAACGGCAACGCCGGCCTTCGATCCCGATCAAACCCCCAAATTCGAGAATGTGTTTCGCATAGCCGGGCCTGGAGTAGTTCGAGTAGCCGTAGGCGAAAGGGCAGAGCGCGGCGGAGTCGCCGGACGACAACTCCTCCCAAAGCGCAATCGGGTTCCGCGTGGCGCACTCGGAAGATACTAATCCGGCGAGTTCCCGCAACATGCCGAGCACCCGCAGGCCGGTCTCCATCGAGACTACCGCACCAGAGTGTTGAAACGGCTCTTCTCCGATTGCCAGGCACAGCATATAAAAGTTCATCAGGCTGTCTATTGGAACTCCAGGGATGGTTACCAGACCGCGTCGCGCCAGCTCCAGCAGTTCCTGCCATGTCTCCGGAACATGTGCGCGCGCGGCCTCGATCAGGTCCGGGCGCCAGCCGCTCACCGGAGCAGCCGCGTCGATCGCCAGAGCCCACTGATGACGCCCAAAAAAGTAGCTCTCGTGCGAGCGGCCCACGGAGCTTGCCGTCTGCTCAGCAAGGAAGGCCTCCGGCAGATGTTCATCCAGCGGAAGCAGACAGCCGCACTCGGCGGCCGTGCCAACGAACGGGTGATCGATCACCAGCAGATCGAAGTGATCGGCGAGCTGTTCGATCTGCCAATCGGCGAATCGCTGCAGAGCGCGCTTCTCCCAGGAAATGCCGATCCGAGGATTGAGTTCCGAGAACCGTTGTGCGGTGGCCACCATGGGCAGGTAGCCCCGCGTGTGGTCCCAGGTAATGCCCCGCAGTTCGATCATGCGCTACGATCCCTCGCGTGCCAGGCGCTGGTAGATCTCTCTGGCCTGCCGCACCAGGTCCAGCGCCTCGCGGCGATTGTCTTCAGTCGGGAAGTTCCCCTGCCGCGCCCATCGCTCCAGATAATCCAACTGGTCGAGAAACAGCCGGGCGGATTCCGCGGCGGGCGCAGGCCGGCCCGGCATATCGAGATAGACCGGCGAAGTGTGGGCGAAAACCGGCATCTGCCACCAGGTTGCGCCATACGGCAGCATCTTGCGTCCATGCGCCCGCGCCGCGATCCATCCGCCGCGATCCACTTCGATGGACTCGTCGATCGCCGCCGCGTAACGGCCGCCGGAAGGCCTGACGCTCCAGACCACCTTTCCGTTGTAAACGATCTCCAGCACATCGTAAGGCTCGATCGACACCGTGCTGGCCTTCACCGCCAGGCGCACCTTGCCGGGCTTGAGTTTCACCGTGTCGCCCGGCCCCACGCCGTTGACGGAGAACTCCAGGAGCGGATAGTTCGTGGCGAAGGTGTGACCCTTGCGGATACCTTCGATCCAGGAATCGTAGGTCAGGGGAGCATCCGTTCTCACATAGGTACGCGCGCTTCCCAACGGCGGGTTCAGCGCCATCTTGTCGGAGCCGGACGACAGCGCCACGTGAAAGCCGCAGTTCAGGTAGTGGTAGTACACATCCACCGGAGCCAGCGAATATACCTTGGGGCCGCGCATTTTGTACACGTCCACCAGAATGGGATGGTGCTCGAACGGATCGCCCGTGGTCAGCAGATCGATCGAATCGATGCGGCCCAGGGCGATATCGAGCGGCGCTTCGAGCGAAGGATACGGCCAGTGGGCCCACGTCACGAGCCCGCCCTGCGCGTGCGCTTCGTCGCTCGAATGCAGCATGAGCGGCCAATCATAACCGCCCACGCCGTTTTCGCGCAGCCCGCCGGTCGAAACCGGCCACACAATCGATTTCAAATTCTGAAAAATCAAGTGAGCCAGCAGGCCGTGACGGAACTCCTCGCCCACCTTTACGAAATAGCGGGAATCGGAAACCGGGGACAGCTGGCCGGTGAAATGCTCGACGTTCCAAAAGTTGCCGTCGCCCGGCCGCCCATCCTTGTATCCATTTTTTAGCAACAGGATGCTGCATACCCTCAGCCCTTCGCATTCCATTTCGTAGCGCACACCGCTCGGATCGGGGAAATGGATATGCGTGTCACCCGCATACCATCCCTTGCGCTCAAAATCGGCGAACCGGTCGAGCGGCACCTTGATGGTTTGGCCGGATTGCGCCGACTCCGCGAGGACCAGATCCTTTCGCAGAAACTCGTATTCATAACCCTTGCTGGCCTCGATATGGTACCTGCCGGGCCGCAGATCGATCTCCGCGCCATCATGGACCAGCGCGTAGAGCGTGAGCGGTGTAGACTCGCCGTCCCCGAGGATCAAGTCGCCGGAACAGCGCTGCGTGACATCCGGTTTAGGCAGATGGCCCAGAGGCGCGAAGTATTGTCCCGCCACATTGGTCACGCGCACGCGCACCCCGGTGGGGCGGCCATCTTCATCGTGGATATCGAACCTCAACCGCACGAAGCCGGGATAAGGCTGGCGCGCGGCGCGATCCGCATAGATCAGCAGCGCGCCCAGAGCGAGGAGCAGAGCCGCCCGCTTCACGGCACGCTCCTGAGTTCCCGGCACGTCCGCACAAGAACACTCAGTTTCGCGCGCGTGATTTCGATCGGCACGTGCCCGAAGCCACACTCGCTGGTCAACAGCAGCCGCTCCGGCGGGAAATACGCCAGCGCAGGCTTCAGCCTCTCCCGAATCACCTGCGGCGTTTCAATCGCATCGCTGCGCTGGTCTACTACCCCCAGCCCCAGGTCTCCGCGGAAATCCCAAAGCTTCCACAGATCCATCAGGTCGTAGCCAAGGGTGCAGTGCTCCAACAGCACCTCGTCAATGTGCGCCCTCCGAAATGCGGGCGCCAGGTCGGTATACTTCGTGAAGTACACGCGCTTCCGGCGCGGATTGCCGCCGCAGACGTGCAATCCCACCCGTACGCCGCCCAACGAGCCGATCAGTTCATTCAGTATCCCTGCAGCCCATTCGCTCTGCGCGGGCGACTCCGTCCACATGGGCTCATCGAATTGAATATGCTCGCACCCCGCGGCGATCACCTCTTTCAGTTCCTGCCGCAACACCTCGGCATAGGCCCGGCAGAGCGCCTGGTCGTCGGGATACAGATCCGGGCGCTCATTCACGCTGAAACGGGTCAGCACGTGCGGTCCGGTCACAGTCTGCTTCACAACCACGCCGGGCGGCGCTACCTCGCGCGCCACTCTCCAGTTGTGCGCCAGGTTGAACCGCGGATTCCGGATTTCTCCAACTACGCGCGCGCACTCGATTCCGAAACCAGCGGTCCCGAACGACTGCGGAACCATGTATTCCATGGAAACGCCGTCCAGGCGCTTCTGGTAGAAGTAATACATGTTCTCGCGATATCCTTCGCCGTCGGTCACGGTTTCCAGTCCGAGTTCGACCTGTTCGCACACCGCCCAGCGGATGATTTCGTCGATCTCGGACTGCGGCACGGTGGGCCGCTTCATGGTGTCGGACACGGCCGCGGGCCGGGGAAAACTTCCGACGACGGTAGCTCGATAAGGTTGCATCAGATTTCTCTAGGGGTGGTGTCCGGCGTACCGCTTGCTAACGCGCGCGGCTCTGAAGTGCCGATTCTGAGCCGCGACCGTGAGGGAGCGGGTGACGCGTTTAGCGCGGGACACCACATTACGTTCCGCCTACGGGAGGCAGGCAAGCCTCAGCGCGCGCCTCGTTGATGTGGGCCAGAATCGCATCGCTCAGCGGCCGCGGGGTAAAGCCGGTCTCCCGGATCATGCGTGCGCCGTCCAGGTCGTCCACCAGCGGAGTCGCCGGCTTGCTTTCGTCGAAAGCGATTTCGGCATCGGGCAGCCAACGTCGCACGAGGCCAGCGAATTCACCTGCCGAAACCGAATAGCCGCTCGAGTTATAGGCGAAATGCGAGAGTTGCGGCTTCAACGCGAGGCGCACCAGTTGTTCGGCGCAGTCGTCCACATAGACCCAGCAATCCCGGCTCGCGGCCGAAAACGGCAGCGAAACCGGCTTGCCCACAGCGGGCAGCGAAACGAAATGTTCCGCCCAAAGCACCGCTCCCCGCTTCCGGCCGTGCCCGAACACCACCGGCGGCCGCGCGCAGGCTAGACTGATACGGTGCTTCTCGACGTACTTCTGCGCCATGAATTCGTTCAGGATCTTCATGACGCCATACGTGAAAAAGTGATCGGACGGCGCGCAGAAGTCGGACTCCGTCACGGGCCGGTTCCCGTAAACCGCCTGCGATGCGCCGTAAACCGTTTCGCTGCTTGTGAACACCAGCCGCTCGAGCCGTTGTTGCACGGCGCTCTCGAAGGCGTTCACCATGCCCAGCACATTCACGCGCGCCCCGAGATGCGGATTCGCTTCCACTTCGGCGCTCATCAGGTAAGCCAGGTGAATGGCGTGCGTGATATCCGGGTGCAGCCGAAAGATGCGCGCGATGTCGTGGAATTCGGAGATATCGCAGTTGACGAACGAGACCAGGTCCCCGCCTTGGAGTTGGAGGCGCTCCCGAACCGAAGCATCGATGTTCCAGTCCGCAACGACCGAAGAAATTCCGCGGGCCGCCAGGTTCTTCACTACGCGCCAACCGATGAAGCCGGTCCCGCCGGTGACTAGGAATTTCATAATCTCGTTTCTCAGGTCAGTGTACCGCTTTCGCCATCCGCCCGCGTATGAGATTACTGCTCGCAGATTACGATGACGGTTTCGGTCACAACCAAATGTGGGTGGGTTGCCGGGAACTTCGGACACGCGATGTCATTCTAATGAATATGCTCTGGAACGACCTCCACTACGCTCTCAGGCTGATGCGGCGCAGCCCTGGCTTCTCAGCCGTGGCCGTCCTCTCGCTGGCACTAGGTATCGGCGCCAACAGCGCCATCTACAGCTTGTTTTACACCGTTATGCTGCGCCAACTCCCGGTGGAGCATCCCGAGCAGCTCGTGGAGTTGGTCCGGGATTCCCCGAACGAACTTCATTGGGCAGGGTATTGGGCATGGGAGCAGTATGAGTACCTCCGCGATCACAATCACGTTTTCTCCGGTATCACGGGCATGTCGTTCGACAATCTGGCCTCGGTGCGCACGGTGGGTTCCGATCTGGAAACGTTGATCCTGGAGAACGTACCTGGGAATTACTTTCGGTTGCTCGGGTTGAAGCCCGCAGTCGGGCGGTTAATTGGCCCGGAGGATGTCCCCGCCAGTGGGGATGGAGATGTGGCCGTGGTGAGCTGGTCCAACTGGAACCGGCGGTTCCATCGCGATCGTTCGATTCTCGGCAAGCGGATATTTTACAATGACGCACCGAAAATCATAATCGGCGTCGCGCCGCGCACGTACGTGGGGCCGCGGGTAGGCTCTCGGACAGACTTTTGGATTCCGATGGGGCACGTCGGTCTCACCATGCTTGCTCGTTTGAAGCAGGGCGTGACCATTGAGCAGGCGCAGGCTGAAATCGCCGTGCTGTACCAGGTCCTGCTGGAACAAGGCGCCGTGCGTGGTTGGAATCCGCGGGTGGAAACGAGAATGGAATTGTTGCCGGCGGGCGCGGGTCTGGTACGTGTGCGCGACCAGTACGGCAAACCGCTGGTGCTGCTGACGGCCGTGGTGGGATTGCTGCTGCTGCTGGCGTGCATCAACATGGCGAGCATGCTGCTGGCGCGATCCGCGGGGCGCCAGCGGGAACTGGCCGTGCGTGTGGGGCTGGGCGCCGGCCGCGGCCGGCTGGTGAAGCAGATGCTGACCGAATCGCTGCTTCTTTCCGGAGCCGGCACGGCGGCCGGCGTGGTGGTGGCGTATTGCGGGATCGGCATCCTGTTGCGCATCATGGCGAGTGGCCGCGCATTCGAGCACATCGAGATCGAGGTCCACCCCGACCTGAGCCTTGTGCTTTTCACCGCCGGAATCGCGCTGTTCACCGGCCTTCTGTTCGGATTGGCGCCGGCATGGTACGCGTTCCGGGCGGAGCCGGCAATGGCATTGCGGCAGACCGGAAAGGGCGGCGACACCTGGTTTTGGCGTTTGTTCGGAAAGGGCCTGGTGGCGGCGCAGGTGGCTCTCTCGATTTTCCTGGTGACCGCGGCCGCCGTATTTCTGAACCACCTCGCACGGCTGCGGAATTTCGACCTGGGCTTTCGCAGCGATCATGTGCTTCTTGTGACCCTCGATCCCGCCCACAGCGGGTACAAGCCCGAGCAACTGGCCGCACCGTACCAGGAGTTGCTGGCGCGGATGGAGACCATTCCGCAGGTGCGGTCGGCCTCAATCAGCGGCTGCACTCCGCTTCAAGGCTGCGGGTCCGGAGGCCGTTACCTGATCGCGGAAGGACATGTCGACCAACCGGAGAATCGGCGGCGGACAAACGTGACTTTTGTGGCGCCCCGGTCTTTCGAAACCATGGGGATACCGCTGATCGCCGGACGCGATTTCGCCTTCCGGGATGTGGGGCGATCTCGCGTCGCGATTGTCAATCAGGCGATGGCACGCCACTATTTTCCCGGCGTCGACCCAGTCGGGAAGCACGTTGCGATCGACCGGGACCCGAAGACCGGCGGGTGGTTCGGCAGCGAGCAACCTTACGAAATCATCGGACTGGTCGGGGACGCCAAAGCAGTTGAGCTTCGTGACGCTCCGTACCCCACGATATACTTCAACATGTTCCAGGAAAGCCGGCTGCTGCATCAGTTCGAACTGCGAACTACGGTGAACCCGGAATCGGTGGCCGGGACAGTGCGGCGGATGGTGCGGGACGTCCTGAAGACGGTGCCGGTGAGGACGGTCACAACGCTCGCCGACCAGGTGGACTCGAACATTGTTCCCGAGCGTCTGATCGCAACGCTTTCAGAGTTTTTCGGCTGCCTGAGCGTCGTGCTCGCCGGCATCGGCCTATACGGGCTGCTGGCCTACACGGTCGCGCGGCGGACGAACGAGATCGGGATTCGGATGGCGTTGGGGGCGACAACGAGCAGCGTAGGCCGGCTTGTTCTGCGAGACGTCCTGGGAATGGTGTGCGCCGGATTCGTGGCGGGGGCGTCGATGGTCCTTTGGAGCAGACCACTGGCAACAAGCTTTCTCCCCGATTTGAAATGGGAGAGCGCGTTGCCGCTGGCGATCGGCGGCGGCGCAATGATTGCGGTCGCACTAGTGGCCTCATATGTACCAGTGCGACGGGCGGCTCGTGTGGACCCGATGGTGGCACTACGGCATGAGTAAAGTGGCGAGGATCACGCGAGCCTAAACAACGCCGCTCCTTGAGGCTACGTTTGCTGCTTGGGCTCCAGTTCGATGATCCGGTCGATGACCCGCGAAGCCAGCGAATCCTGCACCGGCTCCGACTCGCACTCCGCCGCAATTACAGTAACCGGATCGTCTGGAGCTTTGGCCGGCAGTCCGGTGAACATCAACTGGCTGCCCTTCTGGGTGAACTTCACTTCCTTGCCGGAAGCCAGCAGTTTCGCCGAGGTCACCTTCGTCTTAATTCCACCGACGGTCACCGTGTCTCCGGGCCAGAAGTGCACGTGTGTATACAGCGTATTACCCTTGCGCGTGTATCCGGCTACGTTGCCGAAACGGACCTGGCACTTTTGCGTCTGATAGATCGCCGATCCGTTCTTGTCCATCCACTTACCGACCGCGCTCAAGATCTTGACACTCGGCTCCGGTATGGAACCGTCCGGCTTTGGGCCGATATTGAGCAGGTAGTTGCCGCCTCCTTGAGCGCACTCCACCAGGTTGCGCACCACGCGCTGCGGCGGTTTCCAGTTATCGTCCGCGGCAGTATAGCCCCAACTGTCGTTGAGCGTCATGCAGGATTCCCAGTCGCCCTTGGTGGCTTCGATCGACTGCTCCGGAGTGGAGAAGTCGCCCTTCAGCCAGTTGCGGTTGTTGACGATGATATCGGGCTGGAGCTCGAAAACCATCTTATTCATCTTCTCCGATTGCCAGCCCTCGGCGTCCAGCGGACAGGCCACGTCGTACCACAGGACATCGATCTTGCCGTAATTCGTGAGGATCTCGCGAATCTGGCCGTGGATGTAATCGACGAAGCGCTGGCGCGCGGCCGGGTCGTCCTTGGAGCGCATGCCATCGGGATGATGCCAGTCCATGAGCGAATAGTAAAAGCCCACGCGCAAGCCCTCCGCGCGCGCGGCGTCCACGTATTCCTTCACCAGGTCGCGGCCGGGGCCCTGCTTGGGCGCGCAGTAATCGGTGAGCTTGGAGTCGAACAGGCAAAACCCTTCGTGGTGCTTGGTGGTCATCACCATATACTTCTGGCCGGCCTGTTTGGCGAGCCGTGCCCAGGCGCGCGCAGCGTCTGGCTTGGGCTTGAACGTCTTGGCGAGCTTCTCGTACTCGGCCACGGGGATGTCTTCAATCGACATCACCCACTCCTGCCTGCCGAGCTGGCTGTAAAGACCCCAGTGGATGAACATGCCGAATTTGGCATCCCGCCACCACTGGATGCGCCGGTCGTGCTCGGGCGGCGGGCTGGCCGGACTATGCGTAACGGCCGCCGTCGGTTGGGCCGGCGTCTGCTCCTTACACGCCACGCCGGTCAACAACGTGCCGGCGGTCAGCGCCTTCAGGTAATCGCGTCTGGATGTGCCAATCGATTTCATTTCTCTCCTTAGAGTGCCGCTGCGCGTCGATGCGAGGTGTCACTTTTTCTCCACTTGGTCCGCGAACTGCGCCGGATCGCGGTATTTCACGGTTTGCAGGTGCTCGCAGTACAGGGCCAGTTCGCCTTCGTTCTTGAATACCTCGTAGGAAACGCGCACCAGCCCCAGGGCCGGATATTTCGGCTGCTTGGCCAGGTTGGTCCGGATGGTGTAGATGGTGTCTCCGATGAACACCGGTTTGATGAAGCGCAGCCGGTCGTAACCGTAACTGAAAGTGTGGATGTTGTTGTGCGCCATCAGCCCCAGCCCGTAGCTGAAAACCATGGAGCCCGCCACCAGCCGCCTTCCGAAGATGCCCTGCTCTTTTGCGAAGATCTCGTCGGCGACGTAGGGATGGCAGTCCAGCACCAGGGAGTTGAACAGCATGGCCTCGCCTTCCGAGATCGTGCGCCGGATCGAGCGGATCCTCCAGCCGATCTCGAAGTCTTCATATAACCACGTTTCCGTATTGAACAACGGGATGTCGGTATGTCTTGCAGGGTCGGGATTGGGATTCAGCCGATCACTCATAGTTCACCTTTGTCCCGCCGCTCGCGGTCGACTCGTATGCGGCCTCCACGACCGCCATGGTGCGGAACGCGTCTTCGACCGATGTCGGCAGCGTGGCGGAAGCGCCGTCGAGGTAACTCATCAGGCTCGCCATGCTGCGCATGAACGCCTCAGGGAACCAAGAGCCCCGGAGTTCCAGGCTCTTCCATTCGGGCGGCACGCCCTCCTCGAGTTCCACGTACTCGAACTCGTCGGGCAGTCCTCTGGGATAGTCGAGCAGCACGCCCAGGCGCGTCTTGATGGCGCCGCGCGTGCCTTCCCATTTCGCGTAGCTCTCCTGATGCTTGGGGCCATACGCATGGCCGTGGTTCGTCTGGATATTGGCGCGCACCATGTCCCCGTAATCCATGATTATCGACGAGCAGCAGGAGGCCAACTTCGGGGCCACGGGGTGCCTGGTGGATTTGGCGTACACCGCCTGGGGATCGCCGAGAAACGACCGGATCAGGTCGATGTAGTGGATCGAATGGTACAGGATTTCCACACGCGGCGTCTTTTCCAGGAACGGCCACATCTGCCAGGGCGTGTATGCGGTGATGCGCACCTCCACGTCGCTGAGTTCACCGATCGATCCGCGGTCGATCATCCGGCGCGCGTGGGTCACCGCGGGCGCGAAGCGCAGTTGGAAATTCACCGCCCCGATCAGTTTTTTTGCGCGGCACAAGTCGCGGATAGTGCGGGCCTGCTCGATGTTGTCTCCCATGGGCTTCTGAATCAATACGCCATGGCCATCCGGAAGCGCACGCAACACATCCGACGTGAAAGCCGCCGGCACCGCGACGTCGAATACCGTATCTGGCGTGGCGGCCGCAGCCGCGTCGTCGAGCGTGGCAAACACCCGCGGGATACCGTATTGGTCCGCGAGCGTTTTGGCCTTTTGAACCTCCAAATCGTAGATGCCCGCCAGGCGGAAACCCGCCTTGCTGTATGCCGGCAGATGCGCGTCTCTGACAATGCCACCCGCTCCAATGACGATGATTGGGTGGTCCAGCGGTATGCGTTGCATTTCCGCCTTATTCTATAGCACCGCGACCGTGCAAGTCTCGATCAGATCCCAATCGGCCTCGAAGCCGGTGCCCGGCGTTTCGGGCGGGCGGGCGTGCGGGTCGCCGAGATGAGTGAGTTTTTAGGACACGCCGTTCGAAACATTTTGAAATCGCGGGGCTTATAAAAGCGATATGGCCATCCTTTTTGCAGATCCCCGTCTATTTGGTGGCAAACGCCGATCATGCGGTCGCGGCTCAGCGGCAGTGCTAATTGAGGGCTCGCCTGATATGGTGACAGTTTCCTCGATACCAAGAACCGCTTCCTGACGGTCGCGGCTCCGAATGAAGCACATGTCCGCACACCGAGCCGCGACCGTAAGGGAGCGGTCTTGTCACCGTATTAGGCGAGCCTCAATAATTCCGCGCGCCTATGTTAATCGAGCTTCTGCCGCATCACGCCAAGATCGTGGGCGAAATCTGCCTCATCAAGACCATGAACACCGAGGCGATCAATCACGACCCGGCCATCACCTTCATCCAGACCGGCTCGCAGCAGCCCGGACGGGCCAGCCTGGGCTCCTGGGTCAGTTACGGTGTTAGCGCCGGTTTAAGACAGCAGCAATTCCGCCGGTTTTGACGGGAACGGGCGCGCCGGTTTTGGCGGCGGCAGACACTCATGCATAGGCTGGCATCGACGACGGGCGGCGGGCCAGTCTACGAATCGAGTTCAGGAAAGCAGGGCGATCAGCGCACGTCCGCACCCTCCGCGCCGTCAACAGGAACAGGAGCCGTGGGACACACGGCGGCGTCTCGTGTCCAGGCGGGCCAATTCAACGACGCGGTACAGTCTATCGGCGCTAATCGACGATGCCCGCTGCATAGCAAGGCCACACCGGACCTTGATGAGCTGGGCCGTGAAGAACCAATGAAGCCGGTAGACACTGCGTATCGAGACCCACATGAGGAGCACGGCGCTGCACGGGTATTCCGTCCGCGACAGATCGACCATTTGGCGCAAGCTCAATCGTAGCGCCGCCGCCTGGGCTCAGCCAAGGAGAATCTAGAATCTCGTATAGAGTGGGTACCGCATCGACGACAATGGGTGTTCTTTTCTTTGACTACAAAACCGGCGGAAATGCTGTCCTTTCATCCCGGCGCTGACAGTTACGGCTTGGGCAGCGAAAATCAGAACCTGCCGGCGTTCGTGGTGCTCATCTCGCAAGCGAATGCGCTGAATGTGGACCAGCCGCTGTTCTCGCGTCTGTGGGGCAGCGGGTTCCTGCCCTCCAATCACCAGGGTGTGCGCTTCCGCGCCGGCAGCGATCCCGTGCTTTACCGGGCCGACCCTCCCGGCATCGACAAGGCCACCCGCCGGCGCATGCTGGATGCCATAGCCGAGCTGAACCACGTGCAGGCGCAGGTTTACGGCGATCCGGAGATCGAGACGCGCATCGCGCAGTGCGAGATGGCCTATCGCATGCGGACGTCCGTGCCGGACCTGATGGATATATCGAAAGAGCCCGCCCACATCTTCGAGATGTACGGCGCCGATTCCCGCAAGCCCGGCACTTACGCCGCCAATTGCCTGCTGGCGCGCCGGCTGGCCGAGCGCAACGTGCGTTTCGTGCAGCTCTATCATCGCGGATGGGACCAGCATTCGGATCTGCCGCGCGTCCTGGCATTGCAGTGCAAGGGCACCGACCAGGCGTCCGCCGCGCTGATCCCGGATCTGAAGCAGCGCGGCATGCTGGACGACACGCTGGTCATCTGGGGAGGCGAATTCGGTCGCACGGTATATTGCCAGGGCAAGCTCACCGAAGCCAACTACGGCCGGGACCATCATCCGCGCTGCTTCAGCGTGTGGCTGGCCGGCGGTGGCATCGGGCGCGGGATCACTATCGGCGAGACCGACGATTACTGCTATAGTGGTTTCCGACCCGGTCCACGTGCACGATCTGCAGGCCACCATCCTGCATTGCCTGGGTGTGGACACAAACGACTGACCTTCAAGTTCCATTCCAGGGACGTCACTTCCGGCTGACCGATGTGGCTGGGAATGTGGTGCCGAAAGCGCTCGCGTGACGGCCGCTGGCTGACAAGGCACTCTTGGGGCCAGAGCATCCCTGGGGATGTCACGGAGTGTAAGCCGGTTTCAGGTAAGATGTTTGCATGCGCTCGGCCTCACTCGTGGTCATGGTGTTGTGGGCGGCCTTGGCCCGCAGTGAGGATAAGCTCCCCGTCCTGATTGTGGACGGGATCAACAACCACGACTGGCAGACCGCGACGCGCGAGCTGCGCGCCCTGCTCCTCGAGAGCGGGCGCTTCACGGTGGATGTCTCGACCAGCCCGCCGGCGGATGCTCCGGCTGCGGCGTGGAACGCCTGGAATCCGGACTTCGCCCGGTATCGCGTGATCGTCAACAACTTCAACGGCGGGCACACTCACGCCGGGATTCGCTGGCCCCGGCGGGTCGAGCAGGCTCTCGAAGAATACGTCAGCGGGGGCGGCGGCCTGATGGTCTACCACGCCGCGAACAATGCGTTTCTCGACTGGCGCGCGTATAACGACATGATCGGCCTGGGGTGGCGCGACAAGAGCTTTGGGCCCGGCCTGATGGTCACGGCCGAAGGTCAGGTCGTGAGCATTCCACAAGGAGCGGGCCTCGATCCCGGGCACGGGCCGCGGCACAGTTTCGAGGTGCACGTGCTGAACCCGCGCCATCCGGTCACGCGCGGATTGCCCCGCACCTGGATGCAGCCCTCCGAGCAGCTCACGCATGGCCAGCACGGGCCCGCCGAGGGACTGACTGTTCTGACTTACGCCTACTCTGAGATCTCTCACCAGAACGAGCCCTTAGACTGGGTGCGCGATTACGGCAAGGGCAGGGTGTACACGACCATGCTGGGCCACACCTGGAAAGATGAACCCAACCCGAATCTGGAATGTCCGGCGTTCCGGAGGCTTTTTGCGCAGGGCGTGGAATGGGCCGCGGGCGGCAAGCCGGGGCAGTTCCAAACGGCGGCCCCTTCCGTCAGCGACGAAGAGCGTATCCGCTGGTTCCGGAACGACAAGTTCGGCATGTTCATTCACTGGGGCCCGTATTCGTTGCTGGCGGGAGAATGGAAAGGCCACCGCGTGCCCGTCGGGTCGGAAGCCGAATGGATTATGCAGCGGTTCAATATTCCGGCGAAGGAATACCGGGAGATGGCACGGGGCTTGCACCCCATCCACTTCGACGCCACGGAATGGGTGGGCCTCGCCAAGCGAGCCGGGATGAAATACTTGGTGATCACGGCCAAACATCACGATGGCTTCGCCATGTACCATTCGCGCGCCAGCCAGTACAACATAGTGGACTGGGCCGGGTTCCAGCGCGATCCATTGCAGGAACTCTCGGAAGCATGCGCCGCGGCCGGCATTCGATTCTGCGTCTATTACTCGCACCGGGAAGATTGGGACGATCCGGATGGCTACGGCAACAACTGGGACTACGACCGCTCCCAGAAAAACTTCGAGCGCTATCTGGAGCGAAAGTCGAAACCGCAGCTTCGTGAGCTATTGACCAACTATGGACCGTTGGGCCTGATCTGGTTTGACCGCGGCATGGATACCCGGGAGCACGCCCTGCAGTTTGTGAACCTCGTGCGGACCCTGCAACCGTCGTGCCTGATCAACGGCCGCGTAGGCGGCTACGGCGAAGAACTGCTCGGGGACTACCAGGACTTGAACGACAACGGCATGCCCACCGGCGGGCTCGAGGAGTATTGGGAAACGCCGCAGACGTTGAACACCACCTGGGGTTACAGCAAGTTCGACCAGCAATGGAAATCGCCCGGCAATGTGATTCAACGCCTGGTCGAAATCGTGAGTAAGGGCGGGAACTATCTGCTGAACATTGGCCCCATGGCCGATGGTACGGTTCCCGCGCCGAGCGTCCAAACGCTCGAGAAGGTGGGCCCCTGGATGCGGCAAAACGGAGAGAGCATCTACGGGACGTCCGCTTGTCCCCTGCCGGAGGCGCCGTGGGGACGATGTACCGTCAAGGGCCGCAAGATTTACTTTCACGTATTCAGTTGGCCGGGCGATGCGGTGCTCCGCATCTCGGGCTTCGACGCCGAGGTTGCCGGCGCATGTCTGCTCGCCGAGCCGTCCCGGAAGCTGCCGGTCGCGCGAGAGCACGGTGGAATCGCCCTGTCGCTGCCCGCGCGATGCCCGGACGAAATAGACACTGTCGTAGTGCTGGAGCTGGGCGGCCCGCTGCTGGTGGATCCGCCGATCGTTACCCAGGGGAGCGATTCACCGTTCGAGCTGGATTATCTGAAGGCCGTGACGGCGGGCCGTGCGGTGAAGCGATTCAATCGCGCCGGGAAATTTCATATTTCGAAATGGACCGGGCCCCACGATTCAGTGGCGTGGCATCTGCTGGTGAGCCAGACGGGGCGCTACAAGGTTATTATCCGATATTCCGCCCGGAAAGCCTGGGAGAATCGGCAGTATATCGTGGCGATCGGCGGGCAATCTCTCACCGGAGTGGTCGGCGCGACCGGCGAAGGCTATCAGTACAAGACCTTCGACCTGGGCTATGTGCAAATTCCCAAAGCCGGCGAATACACGCTGAGTATCCGGCCGGCGGAGGATTCCGATCAATATCTGATGTACTTTCAGTCGCTCTTGTTGGAGCCGGTGGGGGTTTTGCAGGATGTCGAATGAGGCGCCGGCTCTAAAAATACCCGAACGCATCGACGCGCCTCAGCACTCTATTCCGTCCGCAGGAATACGCTTGGATTGGAGAGGGCATGGAAGCTATTCGGTGGGATTTCCTGCCGGAAGGTCTGGAGCGGGAGTTGCGGCCGGCACGGACGTTGCTATCGGCGTGCAGGTGCGGCGCAGCCTCGCAGAAACAAGCTGGCTGCGGGACTCCCGGCACTCCCTGACGCATGGTCCGCGGGGAGCGTCACCGGACTGCGCGCGCGAGGCGGTTTAACGGTCGATATCCAGTGGTCCGGCGGCAAGCCGATCGAAGCCACACTTCGCCCCGCCTTGTCCGGCGAACACTTCCTGCGCCCCGCCCCCGGCTCTCGCATCCGCGAAATCCGCCACCGGGGCGGCACGCTGACGCTGAAGCCGGATGCCGATGGTGCGCGTGCGCCTGGAGCCTGGGCGCGTCTACCGCCTCGCCTTCGTCTGAGAACCGTGCTTCCGCCGGTCTTTGGTACGACGAGGCGCATGCTGCGGGATACCAAGGAACGGAAGGCCGCAGGCCGGATCGTCAACACCGCGGCGCGAGTAACTGCGCTACAGTATTCACATTGAAGGTGCATATGCGACGCAGAACCTTTATCTCTTCTTCCGCTGCGGCAGCAGGGCTTGCCTTATCCGCGCATGGAGCCGAAACCGGCAAGCTGAAACCAGGCGACATCCCCCAGCGTGTTCTCGGCAAGACTGGTGAGAGACTGACGATCATCGGCCAAGCCGGCGGCCGCTTCCCGATGTGCGGCTACGAAGACGCCAAGGCGATCACGCTTCGGGCTTACGAGCTCGGCGTCAACTATTTTGATACAGCGCGCATCTACTGGGACGGAAAATCCGAGGAGGTCTATGGGGATGTATTGCCGCCCTTCCGCAAGAAAATCTTTCTGACCACCAAATCGCCGCAGCGCAGTCGAGAAGGCGCCGCGCAAGATCTGGAAAAATCGTTGCGCGCTCTGAAAACAGATTATGTCGACTTATGGCAGATTCACCAGGTCAGCACGATGGACGAAGTGGAGCAGATCTTCGCTCCAGGCGGCGCGATCGAAGCGTTTGAAGCGGCTAAGAAATCCGGTAAGTGCCGCTTCATCGGTTTCACCGGCCATCATGACCCGGACGTCCATCTGGCAATGCTGAAGAAATACGATAAATACGACACGATCCTGATGCCGCTGAACCCGGCTGATCCGTCGTATCTGAGCTTCGAGAAACTGGTGTTACCGGTGGCGGTTGAACGCGGTATGGGTATCCAAGGCATGAAGAGCACGGCGAATTCCCGTTTGCTGCACGCGATCCCGCTCAAAGATTGCCTCACTTATGTACTGAGCCTCCCGATTCACTGCCTGGCGCTGGGCTGCACCACGATCGGTCAGATTGAAGACGACGTCCGCATCGCCCAGAAGTTCAGACCCATGACGGAGGAGCAGCTAGCAAAGCTACGTGCAGAAGCGGCGCAGTTCAAGGGCCCGGATCTGGAAGATTGGAAGCGCAATACAAACCCACGGGCTTCCAATCCTCTCTATCACGACGGTTTGATCGCCTGAATCGGTCGGATTCTACGGGGACACCATGATCGGATTTGATCGATTTCCGTCACATTCAGGGAGAAGTAATATGACCTCGCGGGAACGAGTACTTGCATCGTTGAATCACCAGCAGCCCGACCGGGTGGTGGTGGACCTGTCGGGTTACCGCTCGTCGGGTATCTCTTCAATTGCTTATCCGAAACTGAGAGCCGCGCTGGGCCTCGAGCCTCGCAGCGTGGATGTCTACGATCCGGTGCAGCAACTGGCGATCGTGCACGACGATGTGCTCGATCGATTCGGCGTAGACACCATCGAGATGGGCCGCGGCTTCTGCCACGAAGACCAGTGGTGGGCGGATTGGACGTTGCCGGACGGCACACCGTGCCGGATGCCCGTGTGGGCGCTGCCGGAGCAAGCCGGCCCGGAGTGGGTCTTGCGGGCGCCGAGCGGCCGGGTTATCGCGCGCATGCCCGAAGGTTCGCTCCACTTCGACCAGGTTTACTGGCCGTTTCTGGATGGCGTGGAGGATCTTTCGAAGATTGAGGCGCTGTATCCCGAGCACATGTGGACCGGGGTCGCGTCGCCGCCTGGACCTTCGGTTTCCGGTCCTGCCGAGTTGGCCGAGGGCGCGCGGGCGCTGTGTGCAAACACCGATCGCGCGATCGTCGGGTTGTTCGGCGGAAATTTGCTCGAGATGGGGCAGTTCTACTACCGTATGGACAACTTCCTCATGATGCTCGCCGGCGAGCCGGCGCGCGTACACCGGTTTCTCGATGCGCTCGCGGAGATCCACATGAAGAACCTGGACCGGTTCCTGGGCGCGGTCGGCCCGTACATCGATATCATCGTGTTCGGCGATGACCTGGGCGCGCAGAATTGTCCCCAAATCTCGCCCCGGATGTACCGCGAATTCTTCAAGCCGAGGCATGCCGCGATGTGGGCGCGCGCAAAGAAGCTTGCGAACGTCAAAGTAATGCTCCATTGCTGCGGGGCCGTCCGGCAACTGTTGCCGGATCTGATCGACGCAGGACTGGATGCCATCAACCCGGTGCAGATCAGTTGCAAGGGGATGGATGCCGAGGGACTCAAACGCGATTTCGGCAAGGATCTGACGTTCTGGGGTGGCGGCTGCGACACGCAGCGAATCCTGCCTTGCGGTACGCCGGCCGAAGTCCGCGCGCACGTTCTGCATCAGTGCGAAACGCTGGCGCCTGGAGGCGGATTTGTCTTCCAGCAAGTGCACAACATCCTGGCAAACGTGCCCGCTGAGAATATCATTGGGATGTACGACGCGGTGCGGGAGTACGACGCGCGGGTGAGGCACTAGCCCATGTCAACGGTCGTGTTGGAAGGCCTCGCGCTGACCCTGCTGGCAGGGGCGCTCGCGGGCAACTGCATGTTGCCGATGAAGTTCGCCAGGCGCTGGCAGTGGGAGAATGTCTGGCTGGTTTTCAGCATTGTCTCGCTGTTGATTCTGCCATGGGCGCTTGCTTTGACGCTGGCCGGCAATCTTGGGGAGATCTACGGAGGACTCGATTACTGGCAGTTGGTACTGCCGTTCCTGCTTGGTGCGGGATGGGGCATCGCGCAAGTGTTATTCGGACTCTCGGTGGCGCGGCTCGGACTCGCCCTGGGCTATGCGATCATCATCGGGCTCGGATCGTTGGGTGGGACGCTGGTGCCTCTGTTCTTCAAGAATCGCGAGGTACTCGGGACGTCGCGCGGAGCGTTGATCCTGGCGGGATTGGCCGTGATGGTGGCAGGAATCGCCGTCTCGGCGCGCGCGGGCGGGCAGCGGGAACAGGGCCGGAAGCCTGAAGCAGGCGCCGGATACGCACTAGCGCTGGCCATGGCCGTGTTTTGCGGTCTGCTGGCGCCGATGATCAACTATTCGTTCGCCTTCGGGCAGGACATCGCCGTGCGCGCTATAAAGCTGGGAATATCGCCCGAGCGCGCCGGCTATGCCGTCTGGCCGGTGACGCTCGCCGGAGGACTGCTGCCGAATCTCGGGTATTGTCTGTATCTGCTGTTCCGCAAGAAGACGTGGAGCCTGTTTCGCGGTCCCTGGCTGCCCGACGCCGGGCATGCGACGCTGATGGCTGTTTTCTGGATGGGCGCGATGTCGGTCTATGGCGTCGCCGCAGTTTACCTGGGAGCGTTGGGCACATCCGTGGGCTGGGGCCTGTTTCAGATCTTCATGATCATGACGGCGAATTTCGGCGGCGTAATTACGGGCGAGTGGGCGGCCGCGCCCAGGAGCGCCCTGCGAACGCTGTACGCCGGTCTTGGGCTGCTGGCTGTGGCGACGTTGATGCTTGCTGGGGGGAATCGCTGAGCGCCAATACGGTCACTTATAGTAAGAGGGGTATCCCGACACTTCCCAGATCGCCGTATCACGGGAGTTGGCCGGATTCCTGGTGGTATGGGCTGTTGTCGACAGCTACTACTTGTTCGTTGACGGCGTGTCCAACTCGATACCGTCCTGATAGAGCCCACCACATGTTATAGTTTGGTGCAGCAAAGCAATGAAAGAATGTGTGAATTGTGGCGCCGTGACCGACGGCGACGAAATCGCCTGTTCATACTGTGGAAACGGCCGCTTCAGGCAACGACTACGCCGGTTCTTTATAAGTCATGCATGGGACCAGAGTAAAGCGTACTACGAATTAGTTGCACTTCTAGATGCAGCCTATCCTTCTGAATGGACAAACCTTTCGATTCCCGCTGACAAGGCAGTTGAAGTCGCCACAGAACCAACTATACGCTCCCAACAGCTCAAAGCGCTGATAAGCCAGAAGGTGACCATCCTAACTGACTGTATGGACGCTCGCAGGCGACAACGCCAAGAAACAATCAAAAGCGGATGGGTTGAACGAGAATTCGTGGTGGAAGATTACGAATGGGGACGCATGAACATCGAACGCGACGCCTTGAGGCGACAGTTGGCCGACATCGATCGCGAGGCCGAGGTGCGCAACGCTGATCTCGGAATAAAGTTGGAAAGGATATATCGGCGTCAGAATAGGCCAACCATCTGGGATACTCCGAAGGAGCGCACAATACGTGATAATCCCTACTTAGCCTTGTCGATTCATCACCAAGTAACAATCTGCAGATTGTGTTTTTGCTATAGCGACGGATGGCTCAGTATTCAAGTACTGGATCGAGTTTGAGATTGACGTCGCGCTGTACGCACGGAAGCCCCTCTTAGGGTTGTCTGGTGATCCAAATATTAACGACCTAACGCCACTCCCTCCCGAATACGTACGGTATGGCATAACTAACGTTCCTTGGGAGGCCAGAGGAATTAGACATGAGGTTGACTCCAGAGTCTTTCGTCGAACATAATCCTCTATGTTCGGCTAGCCGGAAGTTGCCGCGGTAGATCGATAAGAGTCCAGATAAATAGCTGGTAACAAGTCCCCTTCCCCAAGCAAACCGGTGCGGAGGCGATGGTTGGGAGATCCGGCAGTCATCTCCGGGCGAATCACGCGCGACTCGGCGATCTGATCCAATCAGGCGCCCCGGAAGTCGGCTTCTGGGAGACAAGTCCTTGAACGAACCCGTCCCCTGATTTCGGCGGGGCAGGCAACAGCTCAATTCCCGCCTCAATGCGCTAAAACGAACAGCATTGATCGCTGAGCCCTGAAACCTGCCGCGCCGGTCACTTCATCTTCAAAGCCACTACGGAGACATCGGGATCCGGAGCCTGCGTTGGCACCTCGATCTTGAGATTGCGTCCGTTCTGAGTGAACTTCAGCGGCCTGTGGCCCGCCAGCAAGGACGCGGCAGCGGCCTGGCCGCTGAAGTCATTGATTTCGAGCGACCCCTTGGGCCAGTCGAAGACGTGGATGTACACCGTGTTCCCCTTCTGCGTGGAGCGGCCGAACGTCAGTTCCTGAAGCGGACCGTAGGTGGTCCCGTAAATCGCGTCGCCATTCACCTTCAGCCACTTTCCAATGGCCATCAGCCGTTCCTGGAACTCGGGCTGGATTGTGCCCTCGGGCGTGGGCCCCACATTCAGCAGGAAATTGCCGCCTTTGCTCGCCACGTCCACCAAGGTCCGGATCAAGTCTCGCGACGATTTGAACTTACGGTCGTTTTTGTTATAAGCCCAGGTTTCGTTGATGGTCATGCACGTCTCCCACAAACGAAACTCCTCGGGTTTGGGCAGGTTCCCCTTCTTGGTCCAGTCCGTCATCGTCCCGCCGTCGTTGGTGCCGCGCGGCTTTTTCGTGGGAATGCCCTTGGGCGCGAACTGCTCCGGAGTGCCGAAATCGCCGGGCAATCCGATGCGGTCGTTGATCAACGTGGCGGGCTGCAGCCGATGAATCAGGTCGTGAAAGCGGCGGCCGTTGTACTTACCCTGCTGTCCCAGGCCGTCGAACCAGATCAACGCGACGTCATTGTACCTGGTTAGTAACTCCGTCAACTGCAGTTCCATGTAATCGAGATACAAAGGCCACTCAGGCCGCCAAGGTTCTCCGTGCCAGTTTGCGCTGGCCGGTTTGGATGTGTCGCGATAGCCGGGGTGGTGCATGTCCGGCGGCGAGTAATAGAAGCCCAAGGGCATGCCTTCTGCCTTGGCCGCTTCAGCCAGTTCCGCGACGATGTCTTTTTGATAAGGCGTCTTGGTGATCTTGTACTCTGTAAATAACGAATCGAACATGACGAAGCCGTCGTGGTGTTTGGTCGTAATCACCATGTATTTCTGTCCGGCGGCTTTGGCCAGCCGCACCAGCGCCGTCGCGTCGAAATTCTCGGGGTTGAAGCGCTGCGGCAGCGCGCGGTATTCCGTCTCATTGAACCCTTCGGTCATGATGGGCCACGACGCCTCGATGCTGGCGAGTGAATAAGGTCCCCAATGAATGAACATGCCGAACTTCGCGTCGCGATACCACTGAGTCCTCTTCGCCTCCGCCGAATCGGCTGGGGCACCGTAAAGAGTCGCCGCACAGGCAACCATTAATACTGTTTCGAAGAGCTTCATTGCATATCTCCATTTAACTTAGGGCGTGTCGTGGCGCACGCTTCAGCGTNNGCGGCACGCTGAAGCGTGCGCCCCTCATGAGGAACGACCGCAATTCAACATCACGCTCAACTTGCGCCGGATCGTGGTTCCCGACTCCAGCACGTCCAGCACGTCGCACTCGGAGCCGACTATGTGCGGATGCGCCGCCTTTCGCATGTTCTCGATCAGTTCCAGCGTAAGTTCCTGCACGCGCTCCACTGGAACGACCGTATCCGAGTAGAAGTTTTTCGTCGGCAAATTACCGAATAGCACGACATCCTTCGGAACCACCGCGGCGTCTTCCCACAGCCGCCGCGTACTGCCCAGACTCAAGATCGCCGGGTGCACCCGTTCGCCGAACTGCCGGACCATGAAAGGATTCAACTGCCCACAGTCGTGCAATATCAGATCGACTCCTGCGGAATCCAGCACCGCCTTCAGCCGCAAGGCCGCCTGTACCACGAAACGCTCGAAGATATCGGAGCCTTTCTCGATTTGCTTCGGCGACAGATACACCACGTTCGCCGCCGGCTCGCAGACGATAATCGCGCGCGCGCCGGCCCGGGCTTGCGCGCGCAGCGAGCGGTGAACCGTCAACTCCGCGAGGGCCAGGCAGCGCTCCGCCATCAGCACCGAGGGATCCTCCGCGCCGGTCACGCCCATGCCCGCCATGGCGATCGGAACGATCGGGTCGGCCATCAACTTCGTCATCAGCGAAAACGGGCCGATCGCCATCCCGAGCGGGACTAACTTCGTTTCCCCGGCAATGTATCGAATGGAGTCGAAATGCGCCTGACAGCGAGCCGGGAAAGCGGCATCGATCGACGCGGCCACGCGGGCCAGGTCGCCTTCGGAGGGAACCGCGTCAAAGTGGAAGGCGTCCACCTGCGCTTCCGGCACGCCGAATTTGTCGAGCAGGTCCGCCTTCTCCAGGCGCAGGTCCATCAAAGGTGCCGCCAGGGGCGTCCCGTACCGGCAGGCCGCTTCCTCGGTGATCTGGCCAAGACGGCGCCCATCGAGCACGATTTCGGCGGCATCGGCGTGCTCGTGAAGAACCAGGTCGGTGCCGATCGGCATTCGCAACCCTGCATTCGCCAGGGCGATATAATACTGGCGGTCCATCATTTGGAACCTTGGCGCGGGCCCACGTAGGTCATCGGCAGACCGCGGAAGTAGCGGGCCAGCGCGGCAATGTTCGCGTCGTTCGCCGCGAATGTCCCGTCGCTCCGAAACGCCGATATCGGTTTCCCCAGATACTCCTCCACTGGCAACGGCAGGGAGTTATCGCGAGGCTCGGCGAAGCCATACATGTCGACATCGCGGTTCTGCGGATCGGAGAGGTAGGTCTGGGCATCGTGCCGGGCCCACCCCACGAGACACTGGATGAGCCGGGTGTGACTGCCGGCCATCTTGCGGCCGGCGTCGTAATATTCCCGGTCCGGCGCCTCGTTGAGTATCCAATTCGCTTGCTTTAGTACCCGGGTTTCGGCAATCGTCGGATCGGAGAGCTTACTGCACGAGAGCCAGATGACGGCGTTCCTGTTGGCACTCTTTGTAACTTCATAGATGCGGCTCCAGCAACGTTCGATGGCGGCGCGCTCATATGACAAGATATCGCCGGCGGCAGGCTGCCCGGCCGTGGGAAACCGCACGCCCGCCAGCTTCTCGAACAGCTTCCGTTCGGACGCGATCCAACCGCTTTTTCGCAGACTGGGGTTCGGGTTCCAGAGCCAGTCCAGCATGTAGCCGTCGATGCCAGTGTGCCTGACGGCATCCTCGATCGAGCGGCAAAGGTAGTCGATGTATTCGTCCGCGTAAGGGATATGCAGGTCCGACGGGCTGCCGTAACTCAAGCCAGGGTGCTCCAGCCCCCATTTGGTGTTCGCCCCGGCGCAGAAGTAACCCAGTACCAGCATGCTCTTCCGGTGTCCGAGCTCGGCGACGCGCCGCAGGAAATCGTGTTTCAGGCCGGGTTGCGGCGGTACGGCTCCGCCTTGGTACCAGGCGTAGCCGTTGGTGGAGACACAAAAAGTCTGGATGGTGTTCGCTCCGATGCCCTCGTACCACGCGACGTGCTCTTCCGGAGACGCGTCGGCCCATTGTCCGGGCCTGGCAAAATCGTTGTGCCAGCCTTCCGGCCGCGGTCTCCGCCAGTTGAAATCAATGCAGAACGCCTGGATACGCTTGGGTACGGAAAGCGCCGCGCGCGCGCTCAGCGCGCCCGCGGTGATGGAGGTCAAGAAGGCTCGCCGAGTGCTACTTAACATCGCCAGGATGTCCTTTCAGGGTGGAGTACTCGTGCAGCGCGGGCAGCTTTTCCGCCGGCACTAGCGCGTCCCACTGCTTGATCGGTTCGGGCACCGCCACCGCCGAGGCGGCGCCGAATCGAACGGTCACAATCTGCTGCGGACGGACCGCGAACCGGTAGCGCGGACCGCCGGCCAGCGGCTTGCGCCGGCCTCCGGTAAGGTCGGTAAGACAGGCGCCCTTGTGAGGCAGGTCGAGCCTCACTTCAGCGTTTCCGGCATTCCCGTCGATCTCGGCCAGGCGCAGTTCAATCTCGTCTCCGACGCGACGCAGAGCTTCGACGATGACATTCCCGGAAGCCGAAAGAAACGGCTTCGGCGTGGCGGCGGCCCGTGCGGGCAGAGGCACAGGCGGGCAATTGTACTCCCACGCGATGTTCGGAATGCGCGCATCTTTCCACTCCCCTGCGTGCGCCATTACAGCGTAGGTGAATTGGTGCTTTCCCGTACCGCTGAGCCATGAGTTCGGATGCCCGTAGTATTTGTCCGTCGCGTTGTAGAGGTAGACGATGGGCGTCCGGTCGTCTATCTCGCGGCCCGTAACACCGCGATAATAGTGCGACCACCGCACCGCCGGTACAATGCCTTTGGTCCAGCCATGCAGTTCGGCGTTGGGCTTGGCCCACGCTCCGTGCGAGAAGCCGTAAGGGATGCCCCGCCGAACTTCGTTCACGGCCTCCGCTAGCGGAAACTCGGCCACCAACACGGTCAGGTTCGGAAGATCCTCAACCTCGGTCTCGAAGTCGATGCGCGGATGGTTGGGGTAGAAACGGATTAGCCGTCGGCTGGTCTTGCCGCCGAAGAATTCGCCCTCGGCGATCACCGTTGTGGCGACCGGACCGGCGGAAGCGGTCACCCGAGCCTGATAATCGAGCGACGAAGCCAGGCGGTTTCGGCCGGGTCGCGCGAGTATGAAGTCGCCGGGATCGCCGTCCTGCGATTTCGGCTTTTCCGCGACCAGAACGTTGGCGGGACCGCCCAGAACTTCGCGTCCGCCCGGCTTGAGTTTCAGGCTGACGAGCGCGCCCGATTTCGGCGAAACGCGGGCCACGTAGTAATCTGTCTCGATCGCATCCGGCAGCGCCACACTCCGCTCGGCCGGCGGTTTTGTCGATTTCCACGCACCGACGGATGCCGGCGGCAGTTCCATCTGGCACAAGACGGATCCGTCCGCCAGAGTTTGCGCCGCTGCGGATTCTGGCGCCTTTTCGGCCTGTAGCACGAACGGATCGGAGCGCTTCCAGCTCGCCGGGTTGAACAGCCCCATGGCGTCGCCCGCGCCAATTACAGCCGAGCCCGCGTCCACCAGCGTCTTGCCGGATTCCTTCTCGATCCAGGTCAGCCGGTCGCGGACGTCCCAGGATCGCGGATCCTCGAACACCATTCCACCGGCGGAGCCCCACAGCGTGTTGCGATCCATGCTGAGGAACATCAACGTCCACGCCTGGTAGAGCTTGTCCGCCGGATATGCGAACTGCCCGTTCAGACTGGCTGCGGTGCTGAGCATTTCCGCCGCCTGCAGCGCGTGCTCGTTGCGGCGGAACCAGCTCTTCACCCTGGGGCTCTCGATCCAGAAGGCGTCGAAGTCGTAAGCCGTACCGCCGCGCATCGTCGGCAGCGCAATCCGGCCCGATTTCACAGACGGCAACACGGCATCGACGAACTTGGAAAGTGTGGTGAATCGGATCTCTGTCGCCGGGTCGCGTTCTTTCCACTTCGCCTGGAATTCGCTGGGGTAGTGCTTGTAGAGTGGAGCCAGGGCGTAGTCGCCGCTGCCACCCAGAATCAGGATGGGAGCGCCTTCCGGTGCGATCTTCTGTTTGTCGTCGAGGAACTTGGCGACCTCATCGAACTGCTTGGGCGTGAACGGTTCCTTGGCCGTGAATACGGAGCTGAGTTCGGAGTAATGCCCGGGGGAGATTGCCAGCGTTCGCGATCCATCGGGCGATTCGGCCCAGTGCAGCGACTTTCCGGTGGGGTTCTTGCGCGTGTACACCATGGCGTCGAGCCCCAGGCCCGATGTGATCTGCGCCATTTGATCGTGCGTTCCGCAGACGTCGATCGTCCATGCGAAGCGCGGCCGTACTCCGAATACCGTCTGCTGCCAACGGAGGCCTTCCACGCCTAGCCGGACCAGAGCCTCACCGCCGGAAAGGTTGATCGTAGACTCCAGGAAGAATGCATTCACCAGCTCAAGGCGGCCCTCCTGAATACGCTGCCGGATCTCCGGTACGCGCTCCGGACGGAAATTCATTATGGCGATCAGGTTGTTGACCTCCGACAGAACGAAGGCATAGTTTGGGTCGTCGCGCACGCGGTCCAGATGATCCAGATAGCTGTTGGTGCAGAACACGCGCTCTTTCGAGAAGGTCGTCAACCATCCGCAACTTGCCGGGTGGAAATTCGGCACCACATACACCGTTCGCTTAGCGCTGGATGCCTTCGGCTGGCCCTCGAGCGCCGCCGCGCCGACTGCCGCCGCTACGAAACTGCGCCTGGTCACTTTCATGGTTCTCCTTCCGTTTCTTAGCTCATGGCGAGATCATACTCGCCCAGTTGCAGCGGATACTTCCCGCACTCCCGGATCAACTTAACCACAAAGTCGTACTTCTCACCGGAGATGTCATTGGGAACGGAGTGATCGGATTGGAAGATGAACCCCCCGCCCTTTGCGGCATTCAGCTTGGTCAGCGCCGCCGCTTTGATCTCATCGAGCGTTCCGGTGGCCCACAGTTGGACGTCCATATTGCCGCAAAACCCAATCTGATGGCCGAACCGCCGGCGCAGGTCGATCACGTCCATGCCCGCCTTGGCCTCCAGCGGGTTGTACGCGTCCACCCCGATCTCCGCGAAATCGGCGAAGATCTTGTTGACGTTTCCACAGCCGTGGTAGATGACCGGCAGGTCGTGGCTGTGACATTCGTCGACGAGCGCTTTGACCCCGGGCTTGAAATGCTTCCGCCAAAAAACCGGGGAGAAGAGCAGCCCCTTCTTATAAGCCACGTCGCCCCAGATCACCATGCCGTCCAGTTTTCCGTCCGCGGCCTTGATCTGCGCCTTTAGAATCGCCAGCGAGAATTCGAAAATACGCGCGATGAAGCGCCCCATGGCGTCGGGCTCGAGCGCCATCCACTGCAGGCTGTTCTCGGGCCCAATGAGGCGCGTGAGCATTTCGTTCGCCTCCAGGACTCCGCCAAAAACGGGGAAATCGGAGTATGCTTCCTCGATCCGGCCGACAAACGGCGCGGTGTTTCGGCTGAAACCGTCGCCGACGCCGTTGATCTGATCATCCCCGGCGCGGAAGTACCGGCGCTCGTCCCACGGGTCGTCGAACTGGAACGCTTCCATCTTCTCGACCGTGTTAGTATCGAACTCGAGGAATGCAGGCATGGGCAAATCCAGCCGCTTGCGGATGACCGCCTCGAATCCAGTGCGCACCAGCACTTCCTGTTCGTTCTCGCGCAGGATTTCGAAGGGCCTGATGTGCGGATCCAGGTTCGGATTCACGTTCATCCAATCGAGGTCGTAGTAGCGATAGATATCGGTGTCCGCCGGCAAGCCGAGTTCGTCCCGCCACCGGCGTAGAAAGCTGCCCCAGAAGAAATCGCTGACAGGCACCCGGTCTGCCTCCTGATGCCGCAGGGTCTTCCGCATCCGATCGAGCTTGCTCAAGCAGTTGGTGGACCGCTTCATGCCGACCTCCAGAGAGGGCGCCCGGCGCGCCTTCCAAACTCCAAAACTCTAACTCTGATTAAATCGCGTTTCGCACGCTGGTGGGTGCCCTCCTGCCGGTCAAAGCCATCCTTTTCTCTTTTCCGTCCAGGGGAAGGGGACATTTTTCTACTTTGGCTGGCTGACAAAGCGCTCAATTGCCCTTGCTCGGGCCACACAGAAGTGATATAAGCACCTTTGGCGCTCAAATCACACCGCTACGTGCTGCGAAGGAGCATTTGGCAGTAAAACTGAAAGAAGCCATCGCTGAAGGTCGGCTGCCGTCCTGGCCAGCGCGCGCGTGCCCAACCATGCCGGGCAGCATATCGCCGCGTCCACGAGGTGCGCGGCGCGCTCGAAGGCATGGCGGCGCAACTGACAACCGCGGCCCGCTCCGACTTGGCGGCGTTGGAAGTCGACCTTGGAGGGCACGGAAGTGGCTGCCGCAGGAGGGGACGTGAACGAACCGATCCGCAGCGACCTGGAGTTCCACATCGCGCTCGCCCAAGCCTCCGGCAACGCGCTGATGGCCGGCATGCTGGCGCGTTTGCTCCGGCCCCTGTTCACGTTCGCGTTGGCGCGCACGAACGAAGCGCAGCAGACCACTACCGGCTGGGGCGCCGATCTTCCGCCCCACCGCGAAGTGATCTATTTGATGCCCGAGAGCCGCCCTGCGGTGGCCGGGCAGTTCGTACGACACTGTGTCGGCCGCTTCGTGGCATCGCCGCAAGCGGTATGGGCGCCCGAGGCGGCGCCCCAAACGGAGGAGGAAATCCTGACGTGTCCGAACGCACGGTGCGCGTAGCCCTGACTTCCGGTGGTATGTACGACCGCCTATACGAGCGCATCCCAGAATTCGAGCATTCGACGGGCGTCGCCGTGGCGATCGGTTTCCGCGGCACGCATCCGGACTTGAACGCACATCTCGCCGCGCTGGATCCGGTGCCCTACGACCTGGTCGCCACCCACACCAAATACGCGCCCTCGCAGCGGCGCTTCCTGGCGCCACTCGAAGGCTTCGACACCGCCGACTTCTTCCCCTCGCTGTTGGACCTGGCGACCATCGATGGCGCGCTGTACGGCATTCCGCGCAACATCGACTTGCGGCTGCTGCACTACCGCACCGACCTCGTTGCCGCGCCGCCGGCCACTTGGGACGAACTGGTGGCGCTGGCCCGGCGCCTCACCCGCCCGCCGCAGTTTTACGGTTTCGTGTTCACCGGCATCGAATCGGGCCTGTTCGGCACGTTCTTCGAGCTGGCGGAGGCCGCCGGGGCGCGGGTGTTTCCGCAGTCGCAAGTGGCCGAGGTCAATAACGAAGGCGGGCGTTGGGCGCTTGGCGTGCTGCGCGAGCTATACGCTAGCGGGGCGGCGCCGGGAGCGTTGGCCGGCTGGCATTACGACGAAGTGCACCGGTGTTTCCGCGATGGCGGGGCCGCGATGGTGCCGGACTGGCCAGGTTATTACGGCTCTTATCGCAGTGCGGGCTCCGCTGTGCGGGATCGCTTTCGCGTGGCGCGGATGCCGGCCGGCCCGAGCGGCCGCGTCTGCTGCTATGCCGGATCCCATACCTTCGCCCTCACGCGCACCGGCATGGAAAAGGAGGATGCGCGCGCGCTGCTGTGCTTCCTGACGGCGCCGGAACAGCAGGCGCTGGAAGCCCGCCATGGTGCGGTTCCGGTGAGACGTTCGGTCATGGAGAAACGGCGGCGGGAGGCCGCGGGCGTCGATGCCGAGCGCCTGGCGCTGCTCGACCGCTCCATCGGGTCCGACCTGATCATCCCTCCCAAGCTCTCGTACTACCCCGAAATTGAAGATATCCTCTGGCGCACCGTGCGGGCCGCCATGACGGGCGAGGTCCCCATCCCCGATGCGCTAGCGAACATTGAAGCGCGGATTGCCAGGTGCGTGAGCCATGCTGCAAAATAAAGTGGTGTTCCTGACCGGCGGGGCCAGCGGGATTGTCCGCAAGTGCGCCCCGGCCTGCGCGTGGGAACGTGCGTCGCTAGGAGTGGTCGATATCGATGCTCCGAAGGCCGAGGCTACCGCCGCGGAACTTCGGGGTGAGACTCTTGCGGTGGCATGCGATATGTCCGACTGGGCCGCGGTCGAGCGTGCCGTCGCCGCGGCGCTCGATCGCGTTGGCCGCATCGGTGCGGTGCACAACAAGGCCGGCATTGCGGCACCCGCGAAGCCGCTCGACGGCCCCACCGAGGCAGAATGGGGACGACTGCCGGCCGTCAACCTCAAGAGCGTCTTCTGGACCGTCCGCGCGGCCTTGCCGGCGCTCAAACAGAGCCGCGGAGCCATCCTCAACACCGCCAGCATGTACCTGGACCAGATTCACGCGCTGGGCTACTGCCCGCGCAGCGACGTGATCGGGGACGCCGCAGTGTTCCTTCTCACCCACCGGGCGCGCTTCATCACCGGCTGGATCCTACCAGTGAGCGGCGGGGCGGAACTGGCGTATCGGCGATGAGACAAGTCACCATTACGCAGGTGGAAGCGCAGGACCGGCGTTACCAGTTGCATGAAGGCGCGGGGTCGGACGTCATCCATAGCGGCGCCGAATACGCCTTTGCGGTCACCCGTTTGCGCACCGATACCACGGTCGAAGGCTGCGGCATCACCCTCACGCTGGGCCGTGGCAACCGTTTGGTGTGCGACGCTATCGAACAGCTCGGCCGCTCGCTGGCTGGCCGTGAGATCGAGGAAATGATGGCGGAGTTCGGCACGGTTTCGCGCCGCCTGGCGGACGACCCGGCTTTGCGCTGGCTCGGACCGCACAAGGGAGTGGTCCACCTGGCGCTGGCGTCGCTCGTGAATGCGTGTTTCGACCTGTGGGCCAAGGCCCGTGGGGTTCCGCTCTGGCGCCTGCTGCTGGACCTCCAACCACAACAAGTCCTGGCACTGCTCGACCTCAGCTACGTAGAAGACGTTCTGAACGGGGAGGAAGCGCTGGCGCTTCTGCGCGATCACCTGCCTACGCGCGCGCTGCGGGAAGGCGTTCTGCTCTCCGGCTACCCAGGCTACGACACTTCGGTAGGCTGGTTCCAGTATGACGACAGGCGCGTCCGCGCAAATGCCCAGCAGGCGCTCGCCGCCGGCTTCCGCGCATTCAAGCTTAAGGTAGGGTCGAGAGAACCCGAGCGCGACCTGCGGCGCGCGACCATGCTGCGCGAGATCGCCGGGCCGGACTGCCGGCTAATGTTCGACGCTAACCAGCAGTGGAGCCTCCGGGAGGCTCGGCACATGTGCCAGGCGTTGTCCGCCGTTGACCCGTACTGGATCGAGGAGCCCACGCACCCGGATGACGTGGAAGCGCACCGCGCCCTCGCGCGCGAGATCGCGCCGCTACGCATCGCGCTTGGAGAACACGTACCGAACCGCGTGCTTTTCAAGAACTTCATCCAGGCCGGCGCGGTCCACTTCGTTCAGGCCGACTGCACGCGCCTGGCGGGCATTTCGGAATTCCTTACCGTGAGCCTGCTGGCTCGCAAGTTCGGCCTGCCGGTGGTGCCGCACGTGGGCGACATGGGGCAGATCCATCAGCACCTGGTGCTGTTCAATCACGTGGCGCTCGGTCACGAGGTGGTCTTCCTGGAGCACATTCCCCACCTGCGGGAATATTTCACTCATCCCGCGTGCGTGAACGGCGGCGTGTACGGCGCGCCGCAGACGCCCGGGATCTCCTGCGACCTCAAAGCAGACTCCTCCGTATCTGCCCGCGTCTGAACCGCTATCTTGTGCCGGCGGCTTTCAACCCGAATCAACAATTGTGAGCGCTTTCCTTGTTCCGTCGATTCTCGCCCACTGGCATTTTCCCGGCGCTGTTCGCGTCCCTATTTGGGTCGCTCCGCAGCCTTGCTGCCCTCCAACTTAAGATCCTCGCTCAGCACAGCGTGTTCTGCATCGCTCAAGTGAAGCGGCCGAAGCCGACCGCCGCCGATCGAGTCTTCTGGGTCTGAAATCCTCCCCAGACGGCACCTACAAAACCTACAAAACCATTCCGCGCCGGCAGCATCGCTTCGATACCGGAGTTGCCGCGCGGCCCAACGCCTCATTTCAAGCGATTTATCCAACACCTCACCGTCCCATGCCTACCATGATTACCAAGGTTGGCGGAATCAATACGGTAGACCGGGGTGCTTCGCAAACAACACGATCACCGCGAAGTGTTTCGGGTCTTGGACCTCAAATGGACCTCACGCGAAGGGTGTATTGGAGAGAATCGGCTGTACGCCGCTGGCTTGCCAACAGAACGACGCATTTACTGCTGACCGTTGCGCCCCTCGACGAGTGAGGAGGCGGCCGCTGCGGTGGAAATTCTTAAAGCATTCGACAGCGCCGTGACGGTGGAGTGTCAGAACGCAGGGATCAAGCTTGCAGATTACCGGCGGTATTGCGGCCGGAACGCCCTGCCCAAAACCACTTGGACGAGCCCAGCGTCGGGGGCACCGCCGTCCGCGCAGTTTGTCTGGGAGCAGAAGCTGTATAGCTCGTCAGCGTGCCACCCGGGGTGAGTTCGCTCCTCTAATCTGG
>PKYZ01000124.1 GCA_003132865.1 Bryobacterales bacterium | reverse complement strand
CGCTCCTTCCGCACCGCCATCGCGGACATGAAGCAGTCGCAAAAGGAGCGCAGCCAGCAACAGGCCCGCCAGCCGCAGCCCGCCCAAACGGCGCAACCCGCGTCAGCGCCGGTTCACCCGTCAGCCGGCCCGCAGCCTACGTGCCCCGACTACGTGATGTCGGAGGGCACGGAGGCCCACCCGGTCTTCTCTGCTCCCATCACCCCCGACACCCGTTAGCAATCTGCCCCCCTGATCTTTGACAACCTCACCGCGACTCCAACGGATACGCCATCACTGTCTCCGAACCAGCCCAAATTCACACCCTCAACAACAGCCCACCCACCCGTCCAGCGGGATGCAACCGCCCCCAGCCCCATCACCCACAACCGATCACCCAACACCTCCTGTAGATCCAACCACTTGGGCTTTGATCGTTCCGAAAGACGCAACCCCAGCCCCCAGCACCCGCGCCCTAATCCACCCGCCCCATAACCCGCGCCAGCCAAGCATCCGCAATGGGCCTGGCCTTGGACGGAAATCGGTGCCCGCCGTCGAGCATGTGGAATTCCACGTCGGTGGCGCGCAGGCGCAGGCGCTCCGCGTAGCGCTCCGTGACCTCCGGTTTGTAGAACTCGTCCTCGCGGCGCGCGATATGCAGAACGGCCGCAGTCACCGGACAGTAGGGGCCTTCCTCCCAATTGCGCGGAATGCCGCCGCAGATGCCGATCACGCCGCCGATTTCGTCCGGATGCGTGGCCGCGAACCGGTAGTTCATGCCCACAGGTTGGGAGAAGCCGGCCAGAATGCGGCGGGAAGCCGGAATGCCGTACTCGCGTCCGGCCTCGTTCAGGACGTGCAGCAGCATGTCGTGATGCAGGCGCACGGAGGAATCCGGGTGCTTGTGCGTGGCCCAGCCGTAGCCCACCTCGCTCGATCCCTGCGCGAGGTAGAACTGGTTGGGGCCTTGAACGGCCGCAATCACGTGACGCGGACCCATCATGGGGGCCGTCAGGCGCAGCATCACTTCGGGATTGGCGCTAAAACCATGAAGAGTGACGACCAGCATCGTGCGATCGTCGACGGCCTCCGGCGCGTGTAACAGGTATCGGCAATCCAGACGGGCGGTGAAGCTGCAGTGGCGGGTGTTTTCGAGGGTCATGGCGGAACCGGCAAAGGCCGGGATGTAACGCAATTTTAATCTTGATTTGTGCAGATTTGAGGTTATCATAAGCTAAATCGGTCATGAGCGCCGCGGGGTCGCCAAGCTTGCGAATCGGGTGAGGCAGTTCAGAGACCACCAAGGGGCAGGCATCGGAAGAGATGCCGGAATATGGCCCGGAATGGACCGTCAGCGCGCCGTTCAGGCGTGGCCGTTATAGTGCGGCCAAATGGAGGACACCGAGAATGAATTCACCGACGCGTTATATCAAGCAGATCGTCTACTTCGTTTTCCTCGCGGGCTTTGTGCTTCGCGCGCCGATGCTTGCGCAAGATGTTTTGGGCAGCATCACCGGCACCGTAAAGGACGCCACCGGCGCGGCCGTGCCAGACGTTACGGTGCGGGCACGGAACATCGGTACCAACCTGGAAGTGGTCCAGCACACCCAAACCAATGGATCCTATTCCGTGCAGAACGTCCCGGCGGGCGCTTACCAGGTGACGTTCACCAAGGAAGGATTCGAAACCGAAACGCACACGCAGGTCCCGGTCAACGCGAACCGCACCACCACGGTGGATGGCGACCTGAAGGTGGGCGCTGTCGCCACCACGGTCGAAGTGACCGCTACGCCGCTCATGAACCAGGTGGACATCACCAACGGCTACGTGGTCGATCAGTTGACGATTCAAGAGACGCCGCTGGGGACAGGCAGCTTCACGCAGTTGGCGATTCTCACGCCGGGCGTGCACGCGGACATGCTCGGGGGCGCCGGCAGCAACGCCGGACTCGGCAATCAGGCGATCTTCGCCAACGGGAATCGCGACACCAGCAACAGCTTCTCCCTGAACGGCGTGGATACCAACAATCTGTTCAATGGCAATTCCACCAGCCAGGTGGGTGAGAACCGCTTCGTACTGAACATCGGTGAAAACTTCGGCGCCGGCGGCGCGATTCAGACCAGCACTTCGGTGTACGGAGCCATCGGCCAAGCCCTGCCCACCCCCCCGGTGGAAACTATCCAGGAAGTCGCGGTGAACGCGGCGATGTACGACGCCACGCAGGGAGCGCATAGCGGCGCGCACATCAGCGTAATCACCAAGTCGGGCACCAACCAGTTGCACGGCATGCTCTACGAGGATTTCCAGAACAGCATAATGAATGCCGCGCCGTTCTTCTACAACGCGTCCCCGGCCATCACCACCAAGGACCCCTTCCTCGCCCGCAACCAGTTCGGCGTGAACTTCGGCGGCCCCATTCAGAAGAACAAGCTGTTCTATTTCGTGGCCTACCAGGGTGTCCGCATCGCGGATGCGGCGGACGCTACCAAGGACGTGAGCGTGCCCATCGGACTGACCAATGACCGCAGCCTGCAGGGAATTGTGAATGCCATGCAGACGAGCTATGGCAAGACGATTACTGCCTCGCAAGTCAGTCCCGTGGCGGCGCAAATGCTGCAGGCCACGCTGCCCAACGGCCAGTACCTGTTCCCCAGCGCCCAAATCGCGAACTCAACCATAGCGAACGCCTTGGGCTATGACGCAGTCGTGCAAGGGCCTAACGCCCAGTCCAGCGTCAATCAGGGCATCGCCAACGTGGATTATAACGTGAATGAGATGGACCGTCTGACCGTTAAATACTACTATCAGAGCGATCCCACCACCAACCCGTTTGGGGCGGTAGGCGCGCTGCTCGGTTTTCCGCAGCAGCTTTCCGCGGGAAGCCAGGTGGGCGCGATCAACAATACGGTAATCCTAAGCCCGAGCCTGACGTGGCAGCAGCATGCCGGATTCACCCGGTTGCAGGCCTATTCGCAAACCGAGCAGCAATTCTCGCCGGGCACTTTTGGGATGAATCTTCTTGGGGCGACCGATTTCCCACAGTTCGAAATCAGCGACGTGCTGGGTAGCAGCGGCCTGGAATTTGGGCCCAGCGTGAGTTTCGGCAATGCCGGCATGTACCAGAATCAGTGGGAGCTTGGATCCTCCCTCAATTGGGTAAAGGGCCGCCACACCATCGCCATCGGCGGCAGTTGGGCGCACACGCAGCTCAACATCATCAACAACAACACCAACTCGGACACTCTCGGCTTCAAGAGCTTCCTGAATTTCGTGGAAGGCACCGTTCGCACCGGCAGCGACTCGGCCGCATTCCCCAACGCCAACGCCAGCCGCTACTACCGTTCGGACACCGCGGGTGCCTACGTCAACGACAACTACAAAGTGCGCAGCAACCTGTCATTGACCCTGGGACTGCGTTGGGACTTTGATGGCCCCCTCACGGAAAAATACGGAAGGCTCGCGACCTTCAATCCCAGCCTGTACGCCTATAACGCCTCCGCCGACACGATTACCAATTCCGGACTCGAAGTCGCCGGAAACAATGCAGCGTTCGGCACTGCCGGCGCGGGCAACTCACTGTTGACACAGCACCAATGGGGTTTTGCGCCGCGCGTCGGTCTGGCATGGACCCCCAAGCCGAAGTTGACCGTGCGCACCGGCTTCGGCATGTATTACGACCGCGGCGAGTTGTTCAGTGAGTTCTCGCCAAGCGCCGGTTTCGGATTCAACGGACCGCTGGGCGTAACGCTTGAGCAGCCTTTCGTCACGGCTATATTCGCTGGCAAGGGAGCGACCCTGCAGACGCCATTCGGCACCGCGCCGCCCGCGGCGCCGCCGCAAAGCGCCGCGGCGTTTCAGGCTCTGCTGCCGAACCTCAACGACACCCTGAATGGCAACTATCCGGCGGGTAACCTGTTTGGACCGTTCCTGGTTGGCGGCTACGATGCGAACAACAAACTGCCGTACACGATCAATTGGACATTCGACATTCAGTATCAGGCGTCGAATAGTTGGCTGTTCAGTGCCGGATATGTCGGCAACCACGGCGCACACGAAGTATTGCCGATTCCGTTCAACCAGCCGCTGATCGCGACTGCGCAGAATCCGGTGAACGGCCAGACGTCTTCATATGGCGGAGTCACTCCCTTGTATCTCAACCAGGAACCGTACGACCCGGCGCCGGAATACGCAGGGAACGCGCCGGGCCGCGTCCCTTATATCGGCTATGACATGAACTCCGTTTTGTACCGGGCCGAAGGCATCTCCAACTATAACGCGCTGCAGCTTCAGGCCCGCAAACGCTTGTCCAATGGCCTGCAGTTCACGGCTTCCTACACGTGGTCCCACGCGCTCGACGAGCAGAGCGGCCTGGGTTTGTTTTTCACCGGCAACAATCCGCTGAATCCGAGATCGAACTATGCGTCCGCGGATTTCGACCAGACGCATGTGTTTCTGATCAACTACAGTTACACGCTGCCGAAGGTGACCTCGAACCAATCGTTGGGTTATGTGGTGAACGGGTGGACGATCGGCGGGCAGACAGTGGCCCAGAGCGGCCAGCCTTACAGTGTCTACGATTTTTCGGGCTCCGTCGCCAGTTTGTATTACGGCTCGAGCGATTACATCACGAATCCCATTGTGCCGCTGCTGCCCGGCGTAACCGCGAAGCAGGCGCAACTCCAGGGCACTACCGGCGTCAACCCAGCGAATCCGGTGCTCAATGCAGCCGATTTTTCGCCTCAGTTCGTGACGCCGGGGCAGAGCGGCGTTCCTGCCTGCGATTCATCCGGATGCGACGTGTGGGAATCGCTTTACGGCAATTCGGGCCGCAACCTCTTCCGCGCGCCGTTCCAGGTGCGCTTCGATATGACCCTGGGCAAAGAGTTCCAGTTTGGCGAGCGCTACCGTTTGCGCTTCAACTTCGACGCGTTCAATCTCTTCAATCACCCCGATTTTGACGCGCCCAACAACGATGTCGTGTTCTTCCCCTATTACGCAGGGCCATCCCAGGTTCCTCCGGATGGCAGCCTGGGCCAAATTCAGCATACGATCGGCAGTTCGCGCTTCCTGCAAGCGTCGCTGCACCTGTCGTTCTAGTGTGGTAGGATAGGCCTCCTGGCCTGTCCTACATTTGCGCTACAGTCGGAAGATGTCCGGCTGGAATCCGAGCCAGTATCTAAAGTTCGCGGAAGAGCGCACGCAGCCCTGCCGCGATCTGGCCGCGCGTATCGTGGTAGCCGATGTCCGCCGGGTTATCGATCTTGGATGCGGACCCGGAAACAGCACGGCAGTGCTCCGCGATCGTTGGCCGGACGCGGAATTCACCGGGCTGGACAGTTCGGTAGAGATGATCGAGCGGGCACGGCACGAGTATCCCCGCCAATGTTGGATGGCCGGCGACATTTCTGAGTGGGCTGCGGGCAGCGATGGCCAGTTCGATGTAGTGTTCTCCAATGCCGCCCTGCAGTGGGTCGACGACCATGCGGACGTTTATCCGCGGCTTCTCTCTCGCGTGGCGCCCGGAGGCGCGCTGGCTATTCAAATTCCCGGAAACATCGATGCGCTGCCCCATCGGCTGATGCGTGAGGTGGCCGCAACGCCCGATTGGCGCCGCTCGTTCCCTCCGGGAAAAGTGCGCGAGTGGCACCATCGCGAGATGGAGTTTTACTACGACGTGCTGGCCCCCGGCGCCGCGCGCCTGGACCTGTGGGCCACCGAGTATCTCCACGTCCTTCCGGATGCGGAGGCCATCGTCGAGTGGTACCGGGGCACCGGACTGCGGCCCTTCCTGGAGGTTCTCGAAACGGATGCCGATCGCCAGCGCTTTGCGGCCGATTACCTCGAGTCGCTCCGGCCGCACTACACGCCCCGCGCAGCCGGAGGCGTGCTCTTTCCGTTCCGCCGGATCTTCCTGATCGCCTACCAGGGGTAGCCGCCTTGTGCGCGACAATGGTCGGTTGGTTTTGTTATGACAATTCCCAGTCTCCTTCTCAAGAAGCTATACACCCTAGGCAGCCTGAAGAACACCGCGGGCGGTGTCCAGTTCGCCATCAAGAACCGCTTGAGCGATGCTGAACTCGTGGGCGTCGGCAGCCTGGCGATCAACGGCGATCCAGTGGCGACCGAAAACATCCTGCTCGTTCTGGAAGACGGCCGCGAGGTGCCCGTCTCGCAGTTGGATGCCGCGCATCCGCTGCCGTTTCCGCTACGTTCCATCGTCACCATCCGGACCGCCGCGCCCCACCTCGCCAAGGGCAAACATCAAATCGAAATCGCGGTCGAGACGCGCCCGTTTGGCAAGCTGCAGTTCAAAGTGGAGGACGCCATCTCGGAGGCTGCCCGTCCGGCCATCCACCTGCCGCGCGATGAGCGCGACGACTACTCTCCCGAAATCATCCGGCAACGGCAGGCGGTCATCCAGCAGTTGACGGGCGTGGAGCCGCACCACATCGGCCACTACTCCTTCGACCCGCACATCGTCAAAGGCAACTGCGAGAATTTCGTGGGCGTGGCCCAGGTGCCCATCGGGTGCGCCGGTCCGCTGCGCGTCCGCGGCGAGCATGCCGATGGCGAGTTTTTGATTCCATTGGCGACTTCCGAAGGCACTCTGATCGCTTCCCACAACCGCGGCATCAAGGTGCTGAATGCCTGCGGCGGAGTGAAGTCCACGGTCGTTGCGGACGCCATGCAGCGCGCGCCGGTGTTTGTTTTTGCCGATGCCCGCGCCGGCCGCGAGTTCGTTACCTGGGTGAATGCCAATATCGAGCACATCCGCGAGGAAGCCGAAGCCACCTCCTCGGTGGCCAAGCTGCTGTACGTCGACCCATACGTTTCAAACAAATTCGTGTATTTGCGTTTTAACTTCACGACCGGCGACGCGGCTGGCCAAAACATGGTCGGGCGCGCCACGTTCGCTGCATGCAGTTGGATTCTGGACAACTATGCAGGCGTCACAAACTTCTACCTGGAATCCAACTTCGCCACCGACAAGAAGGCTTCGCAAATTAACATCATGCGCACGCGCGGCAAGCGGGTGACGGCCGAAGCCACCATCGCGCGCGATGTGCTGATCGAGCAACTCCGGGTCGAGCCGGAGAAACTGGTCTATCACTACGGCGTCGCCAACATCGGCGCATTTCTTTCGGGCGCCAACAACAACGGCGCGCAGTCCGCCAATGGCATCACGGCGATGTTTATCGCGACAGGGCAGGATGTGGCCAACGTCGCCGAATCGTCGGCGGGGATTCTGTATGCCGAGCTGACACCCGCGGGCGACCTGTATATTTCACTCACCATTCCGTCGCTCATCGTGGCCACTCACGGCGGCGGAACGGCCCTGGCCACCCAGCGCGAATGCCTCGAGATGTTGGGCTGCTACGGCAAGGGCAAGGTCAACCGGCTGGCCGAGATCATTGCCGGTGTCACGCTGGCCGGGGAGATTTCGTTGGGCGCGGCCATCTCGTCGTCCGATTGGGTATCGAGCCATGAGAAGTACGGACGCAACCGGTAATTTCCGCTATACTGGCGAGACAACCAGGAGGCGCCATGCCAGCCGCAAGAGCTCAATCGAAGAAAACTCCACCCAAAAAGCCGGCCGATTTCGACGTAGTGTTCGCCCGGCTGCGCTCGATTCTGGTTCCTTATGCGCAGCGGCTGGAGGTGAAGGAAGACACCTCGGCCTACTATTATCTGGAGACGAAAACCGCCACCTACAAAGGCAAGCCCGGCTTCTTCGCCGCCGTGCGTAAGGGGAAGAACTACGTCAGCTTTCACCTGATGGCGCTGTACGTGTTCCCGGAAATGCTCAAGAGCGTCTCACCCGCGCTGCTCCAGCGGATGCAGGGGAAATCTTGCTTCAACTTCACGCAAATCGACGAGGAACTATTCGCGGAACTGGAGCGCTTAACCGCGGCCAGCGCTCGCGGATTCGCTGGGAAGACGGCGCGCTTCACCTGAAACGAAGCTTGCCGATGCTGCCGCCGGGGCCCACTGCCCACGCCGCGTCGCCCGCGGCCGCGCCGATGGCGTTATAAGGACCGCTGTCGAACGGCTTCCAGCTTTTGCCATCGTCGCTCGAAATATCGGAGCCGGAAGTGCCCACGGCGATCCAGACCTTGCGGCCGGCGAGAAAAGCCACCGCGGAACGGTAGCCGTTCGGATGCCCGCCGCCGGGCGCCTCCCACGTGCGCCCGCCATCCGAGGTCACCGCCACGTTGCCGGCGATGTCGGCGGGCTTGCCGTAATCTCCGCCGATAGCCACTCCGTGCGATGAGTCCGCGAAGGCCAGAGAAAAGATTCCCGCGCTCGCGCCACCGTGGCGAAGAGGCGTTCCGGCAACATCCCAATGCTGGCCGCCGTCGCTCGAATGAAACACGCGCGCGCCCGAGGGTCCGCCCGTGCCGAACCACACTTCGCGTTCGCCGCGCACCAGCAGGCAGGAGTTACTGGCCGCAAATGCGCCTTCGTTCGGCAGCGCCGGCGGCAACTTGCGCCGCTGCCAGGTTTGACCGCCATCCTCGGTCGTCAGGATGACGAACTGCCCGTCCACCGGGTCGCCGAGCACGACACCTCGACGCGCATCCCAAAATGCCAGCGCATCGAAGAAGCCGGAGGCGTCGGGATTGGTGTAGAGCAGCGACCAATGCGCGCCGCCGTCGGCTGTCCTATAAATGCGGGACTTCGTGCCCGGCCCACTGCTCATTAACCAGGCGGTGTGGCTATCCAACGCGCGTACGCTGCGGAAGTCCGGATCGCCCGCGCCCGGTACGACGGCTGCGTGCCAGGTGGCGCCGCCATCCAGCGTGCGCAGATACGCGCCGCCGGCGCCGCTGGCCCAGACCACGGCCGGACTGACGGCGCTCACACCGCGCAAGGACGCGGTAGTGCCGCTCGATTGCGCGACCCACGTTTGCGCGAGCGCCACAGAGGCCGCCGCGACTCCGGTCAGGCATAGCGCCAGTGTAGGGCAATGCAACAGTCTCATCCCGCTGAATAGAATACTGCAAATTGGGTATCCGATTTGGAGGGCCCGCCCCACGCCGCTTACTGCAAATTGAACCTACCAGTTTGGCCAAAGCCGGTTTATCCTCAGTTAGTAGGAGAGTCACACCATGTTCCGAATGTTGGCTCACGCCAGCTTAGCCATGCAGACGGCGTTTTCCTGTCTGCTGGTGTGCCTTCTCGAGTTTTACTACCGGCGCGTCGCCAGCGAAGCATGGCTCCGCTGGTTTGCGTGTTCCTGGGTGGCGCAGGCGGCCTACGTGGCCTCGCTCTGGATCGCGTTCGACGATATGTCCGGCGGGATGGCCATACGTGTTGCCGTTGCGCTGCTGGGATTCATTGTTCCGCCAACGATCGCACTGACCAGTATTGCGCTGCTGCGCGGCCGCACGCCGGCGCGGACCTGGATCGCCGCTCTGTACCTGGTTGGCCTGGCAGCCGCGGCCATCACATTTGTAGCCGGGTTGCCCTATCCACTCGACAGCGTAGAGGCCTCGCGCATCCATAACATTCCGCGACATGTCTGCTATGGCCTCGCGAGCCTGCTGGCGGCCGTGGCTTTCGCCAGGTATGGTCGGCGGCGCCATCTCACCGGCTCATTGGTAACCGCCGGCGCCTGGGCTTTCTTTGGCCTGGTCAACCTTGCACGCGCCTGGCAATGGAGCGTGACGTCGACGTGGGCGCCGCGCGGAGCCGAAAACAATCCGGACCTGGTACAATTCGCGCTGATCACCTTCGTGACGAACTCGGTGGTTTGGATCGTGATGAGCATCGGGGTGGGACTGCTGCTCACCGAAACCGCCGAGCGGAGCGAACGGCGCGCGCGTGAGGCCTTGCGGGAATTGCAGGAAGCGCAGACCGAACGCGGCAGGCTGGCGCAGCTCGTGGAGCAGAGCCGGGACGCGATTCTAGTGGTCTCGGCGGGGCAGTTGCGTTACCTGAACGGCGCCGCCGCGGGTCTCCTGGGCTATGCCGCGGACCAGATCCCCTCGTTGTTCATGAAGCCTCTCGACGAGGTGTGCGGCATCGCCGCGGAGGATCCGATGCGCACGCAGATGGACGGCTCTGTTTCGGCGGCGGGCGTGTGGGAAGGCCAGTCGGAGTGGCGCAATCGCCTCACGGATGAGCGGATTCCGGTACTGGTGGGCGCCTTCGCGATGGGCACGCGGGAGGGGGATGCGGCCTCGACCGGATTGATCGGGCGGGACCTGCGGGAGCGGGTGCGGCTGGAAGAGGAGTTGCGCCAGGCGCAACGGCAGGAAGCCTTGGGACGCCTGGCCGGGGGCATCGCGCACGACTTCAACAACCTGTTGACCGTCATGATGGGTTACGCATCGCTGGCGATCGAGGAGGGCCTGAGCGAAGGGCTTCGCCAGAATATCGGCGAGATTCTCAGCGCCGCGCGGCGGGCCGCGGCGATCACGGGCCGGTTGCGCGCCTTCGGGCGGCGCCAAGCCCTCCGTGCAGCGGCCTTCGATCTGAACGCGCTCGTCGACTCGATGCGCGGCACGCTTGATAAGCTCGTCGAGGGGGACGTGGAGCTGAGCTACGACCTCTGTGAGACTTCGCTGCCGGTACGCGCCGATGCGGCGCAGATCGAACAAGTGCTGATGAACCTGGTGGTGAATGCGCGGCAAGCCATCGATGGACGGGGCCGGATCGTGGTGCGCACCGCCGATTTCAAGGAGGGTGACCGGTCCGGCACTCTCGACGCCGCCCTGGAATGGCGCGATCCCAACGGCAAGGTGCTGCTGGTCGAGAGCCGCAACATGGTCTTCTATTCCGATCCCAAGCTGCGCATCATCGACTTCGAGATCTCGCTCACCGCCGCCGAAGATGTGACTTTCGGCGACACCAAAGAGGGCGCCTTCGCCATCCGCCTGGCGGAAACGCTCACCGAGAAAAAGGGCGGCAAGATGGCCGATGCCGATGGCCGCGCGGCCATGGCGCAAGTGTGGGGCAAGCGCTCCAACTGGGTGGATTGTTCGGGCGAGGTAGAAGGCGAGAAACTGGGAGTCGCGATCTTCGATAGCCCGCAAAACCCGCGTCATCCCACTTATTGGCACGCTCGCGACTACGGGCTATTCGCCCTCAATCCCTTCGGCGCGCACGCGTTCGACCCCGCACAGCCGGAGAGCCATTGGCAATTAGCCAAAGGCAAGCAACTCGTCTTCCGCTGGCGCGTCGTCATTCACCCGGGCGACTCCGAGTCGGGCCACGTGGGAGATCTGTATAAGGACTACATCGGCCAAGCCCGGTGAAGTAGCTTTCGTCATACTGCCTGTCCGCCACTGGAAGCGGCGCGGGCACGCGTGCCGAATGCCACTTAGGGTAGCCGGAACAATAGTCTGGACGTAGACCGCGACAGGAACACGCTGAACGCGCGTGTTCATCCACCTTACGGTNNCCCCACAACTCATGCCGGTGCCCGTGTGCGGGAAGACCAGGTGACAATGGGCACTCGTACCATCAGTCCGGGCTTTCCTGTGCGGGCCTTCGGAGACGGATCATTACCAACGTTTAGCTTGGCTAATGAAGCCAGTTCCCCAGCCGCTTACCCAAATCCTAGTTCGATTATTACAGAACTTATTCACTTAATATCAGTACCCTTTGCGTCCGACTTTCGTTCGTGACATAATTTCCGCCATGCACTCAGGGATTCGAATCGCCCTCGTCGGCGATTTCAACGAACAACAGAAGGCCCATCAAGCTATCCAGCGCGCCCTGGCCGCCGCGCCCGAGGGATCCGTGGAAGGAGTCTGGGTTCCCACCGATTCCATCGCCAACGGCAATTCCTTGACGGAATTCGACGGTATCTGGTGCGTTCCCGGCATGCCGTATCGCAGTGCCGAAGGAGCGCTGCGGGCCATCCGGCGGGCGCGGGAAGCGCGCACGCCTTTCCTGGGGACCTCGGCGGGATTCCAATACGCGCTGATCGAACACGCGCGCAACGTCCTGGGGATGGCCGATGCCGATCATCAGAAAACCAACCCCAAGGCAGCCACGCCGCTCATCTCGCCGCTGGGATGTGCNNGCTTCGGCTTGAACGGCCGCTACCGGCGCTTGATGGAGAGCAGTTCGCTCCATGTGACGGCGGTGGACGACCAGGACGAGATCCGCGCCGTGGAACTGGATGGCCACCCGTTCTTCGCCGCCACGCTATTCCAGCCTGAGATAGAGGCGCCGAGCGCTTTCGTCAACGCGTTTGTGGCGGCGTGCGTGCGGCAGCGGGCCCGCTTGACGACAGCGGCATCGTAAGCGCAGGCCGGTGGATTGGCGACGCGGCGCGCTCCTCGGTGGCTGAAATAGGGGTGCGTCCAAGCAGCCTCGCAGACGGTTAGGCTGGTGAAG
>PKYZ01000158.1 GCA_003132865.1 Bryobacterales bacterium | reverse complement strand
CTGTTCACTCAGGTGGGACAGGCCTCCTGGCCTGTCCTTCTGCCATGCCGAATGCGCGCCGCCAATCTTCTCCTCTGCTCACCAGCCCCGCTGCCACCGGGTTCTACTCAATAAGCGGACGATGTTGGCCCACACTTCCGGCCCACTATCCAATGTAACTCACGACGCATTTGTAACCCGAAGAAGGACAGGCCAGGAGGCCNNCCACCTAAGTGAACAGTGTTGTCCACACGCACGAGTGCGTGCGTCGCGTCATCACCACAAACGCACGACACCGGGATCAAGGCGATCTTCGACGCCTTGAAGACCCCAATCCAACTTCCGGCACCGCCTCGCCGCCGGATCGGATTCATCGCCGAAGCACAACGGTAGCGCAATGTTCGGCGATTTCGTGCTATAAGGAGAGCTTGAAAATCGTCGTCCGGAACCAGACCCGCAACACCGTTTTGGCCGATGCGGCCGAAGTCGCCGACACCAGCGAAAAGCGCCGCACGGGATTGCTCAAGCACGATCGTCTGGACCCCGGCCAGGGCCTGTGGATTGTCCCATCCGAATCCGTGCACAGCTTCTTTATGAAGTTCGCCATCGATCTGGTCTACCTGGATCGGAATAAGAAGGTGCGCAAGGTCCGTCACCGCATGGTCCCCTGGCGTATGTCCGCCTGCCTCACCGCGCATTCGATTCTGGAGTTGCCGGCCGGGGTGGTGGCAGCCAGCGGCACCGAGGCGGGAGACCAGTTGGAGATAGAAAGCCCGAAGACAGAAGACACAGACCAGAAGTCAGAAGGGCAACGCCCCGACCCGCAGCGCGGTTCTGGCTTCTGACTTCTGGCTTCTGACTCCTAACTTCTCAACATCGACTTGTCGATGTTGGCGCTGTAAGCGCCTACTAACTGCTGCCGATCAGAACCCCCGCCAGAAACACCAGCACGCCTCCCACGACCACTTGCAGAGCGGCCGTGAGGAGCGGGCTATCCATGTAACGATGCCGGATGTAACTGATCGATGCCAACTCGACCGCCACCACCAGCACCGCGGCCGTAAACGCAATGTGAAAGTTCGGAAGCAGAAACGGCAACGTATGACCGATGCCGCCGGCCGTGGTCATCAGCCCGCACACCACGCCGCGCACCCAAGGATGCCCACGGCCGGTCAGCGATCCATCGTCGGAGAGCGCTTCGGCGAAGCCCATGGAGATGCCCGCGCCCACCGAGGCCGCCAGGACAACCAGAAATGCGTCGTGGCTTTTCTGCGTCGCGAAGGCCGCCGCGAATAAGGGAGCCAGCGTCGATACGGAACCATCCATCAGGCCGGCCAACCCAGGCTGCACGATCTGCAGCACGAAGAGCCGGCGGTTGGCCTGGTCTTCCTTCATACGGACGTCGCCGCCCAGTTTGTCCTCTTCCAGTTGTTCGGCGCGGTTTTCGTGCGACCGCTCCTCCTGCGCGAGGTCGTCCAACAATTGCCGGATGTGGGCGTCCTGACTGCGCGCCGCGGCCTTTTCGTAGAACTGGCGCGTCTCCACCTCCATGGAGGCGGCCGCGTTGCGCACCGTGTCCAGGCCCAGCGGACGAATCATCCAGACGGGCTTGCGATTGACGAAGCCGCGGACGTCCTGGCGGCGAATCAGCGGAATATGGTCGCCGAATTTCTTCTGCGAGAGCTCGATCAGCCGGCGGCGATGGCCCGACTCTTCCAGTTGCATGCCGTCGAAGATGGCGGCGGTTGCCGGAAAATCCTGCCGCAAACCTTCGGCGAAGTTCGCGTATACTTTTTCGTCCTCTTCTTCGAGGGTGATGGCCAGCGCGAGAATTTCGCGCTCGGACAAGCTTTCGAAACCGCGCATATTTATAGATTCTCGCGCAGTTTGGGGTTCGGGGCTGCGAAGTTGTGGCGCAGCGCGGCTTCGCCGCAAGCGGTCAGCGGTCAGCGTTCAGCTTTTGCAGGAGAGCCGTGACCATGCGTTCGAAGCTTGCAGGCTGAGCGCTGACAGCTTGCGGCGCAAAACGGTAATCTGAGAGACAGATTCTCAGTTTGGCCGGGCTAGCTAGAACCTAGCGCTGACCGTCCTGCCGGCGCCGCTCCTGGTCGCGCCGGACGATCCAGGGCAGGTTGGCAACGGCGCGCTCCAGTTCGCGCGTGCGGACCGCCTGGTCCTGCAATTCCTGACGAAGCCCGACCGTAGAGGCATCGGGCTGGGGCTCGCTGGCTTGGCCGAGAAAGCTGGTGAACTCTTCGTAGACCTTGCCCCCAGGTTGGCGCAGCGCCAGGCGCACGTCTACGCGGGCCCCAACCCGGGCGTAGCTGACCGTGCCGCTCCGCAACCGCTGTTTTTCGAGCGCGACCACGGTGTCGGTGGCGCCATCCGCGATTTCGAGGGTCCCCGCCTCCGCAGACCGGATCGGCTCGGCCGCCCAATCCCAACGGATCTGCAACTGGCCATTGAGATCGTACGCCATCAACGAGACGGAGGGCGATTGACCGGCGGCAAAGACGCGCACCCAATCCTTCTTGAAGAAGCCGTTCATGAACGCGAACACACCCGCCGCCATTCCCAGTACGATCACAGCCCACAAGAGCCACCTGCGGGAACGTTTCGGAGGCGGAGGGGCAACCGGACCGCACTCCGGCGGGGCCGATTCGTTCTGAGGGGGGGCCGGTTCAGGCTCGGGAGGCGGGCTGGACGCGGTGGCAAGCGAAACCGCCTGCCCCACCATCACCGGAAATTCGCTGTAGCTGGAATCGGCATGGATCGAGCCGTCGGCCTCCCGGAAAAAGAATCCGGCGCGCATCGGCTGCATGGCGTGCGGGCGCACCACCAGCGCGACGTGCCAGGGATCGGGGAAGTAACGATTGTGAATTTCCACGTCCCGGGCGGACAGAGAGATCTCGCTGCGCGTGTGGGAATGGTACCAGCCGATCGGCTCCCAACCTTGCGCGCGCAGATCGCGGCAGCCATCTTCCAGCAACACCGCCAGCCGCGCGTGGTCTTTGCCGGAAAGCGTGAACGTGGGGCCCAGCGCGTGCTCGCACTCCAGCGGCCGCGCCGCCAGGATACGCACGCACCCGCCCTTGCGCGTGCCCCAAAGCACTCCGCCGACCTCCGCGCCGCCGTGGGGAACCGAGAAGAGCGCCTCCATGGCGGCCACGCGAATCTCCTCCATCACGGCCGCGGACCACTCGATCGGGAACGGACACTCCGGCACATGCCAAGTCTGGCCGGGCCGCCCGGTTTCCAGGGAACGCCTCATTTTGGACCTTTTGCCGTCAAAGCTATAATAAGAGCGTGCCGAAGGCCAGGGAACTCGAATCGCGCCTGCAACGCACCGAGCAACAGTTGCAGCTTTTTCAGAAGGTCAGCCGCTTGATGGTGCGGGAATTGAGCCTGCAGGAAGTGCTGCAAGGCATCGTTTCCCTGACCGTAGAATTTTCGCAATGCGATTCCTGCCTCGTGTATCTGCTGGACAACGAGGAATTGGTGCTTTGCGCTTCGAACACGCCTCACCCTTCGACTATCGGCAAGATCCGGCTCAAACTGAATGAAGGCCTGACCGGTTGGGTGGCCCGCGAGCGCCGGCTGCTGTCCATTTCGCGGGAGGCTTACAAGGACCCGCGTTTCAAGACTTTTGGCGAATTGCCGGAAGATTCCTACGAAGCGTTCCTCTCGGCGCCGGTGATTGCCCGCAACCGGGTGGTGGGAGTCGTCAATGTGCAGCACCGCATGCCGCACCAGCATACCGGCAGCGAGATGG
>PKYZ01000847.1 GCA_003132865.1 Bryobacterales bacterium | reverse complement strand
CGAACTCTGAATTTCCTGAAGAAGAACGCTTTGGAGCAGGCCATTCAACTGGTCGGCGAAGAGGTGCATCGCCAGTACATTCTCAGCTTCGAGCCGAAGGGCGGCGAGCCGGGGAAATTTCACGCGATCCGGGTCGCGGTGAAGGACAGGCCGGAGCTTCGCGCAAGCACGCGCGATGGATACTGGGCCTTGCAGTGAAGAGGCACAGCGAATTCTAGCCGAAGCGCGGAAATTGAGGGCAAGTAAAGATACCCACGGTGTCAGGGCCATTCCAAGAGTATCCGGTATTACTGCAAACCAGCCTGCCTGAGCATGTTCAGAAACCCCTGCATGGCAGGCCTGTCGATCGCCTGCGCTACAAGGCGTCCCTCGCGATCGTAGACGAAGCACTCGGGGATGCCGTCCACGAGAAACAGTTCCTTCACTTTCCGGGCGGGATCGAGTAGCACTGGGTAGCTTACTATCTGTTGGGAGATGAACGGCCTCACTATGGAAGCTTCTTCGTCGGTAATCGCGAGGATCACCAAACCCTTGTCTCGGAAACGCTTGTAGAGTGCATCCAGATCCGGAATTTCTCTACGGCAAGGCGGGCACCAAGTGGCCCAGAAGTTGACCAGCACCACCTTGCCGCGCAGGCTCTTCAAGTTCCATTTTCGTTCCTGAACGTCGGTGAGAGTGAAGTCGGAATCGTTGCAGATGCTGGTCGTCGGCTTGGAGCTTGGAAATTGCAGCCGTGTACCGCGGGTCGTCGAGCGAAACCTCCATATGATAGTATCGAGCCAGTTCTGCCAACATCCGGTACGCAGGATCGCCGGTGTCCTGGGGTGGCGACCTGCGCAGCGCGTCGGCGAGAGTCGTTGCCACTTCCTGCAAGGTGTCGCGCCCGCATCCTTCGATCCCGTCGATTACAAGGTTGGACGCGAGGGCAACAGCGTAGCGCTCGGGCTCCCGGCGGATACGAAACGCCAGATCTTTGATCGCGCGGGCGCGCACGTCGCCGGGCAGGTCCCTCAGTTTCAAGATCTCTTGATCGATCGCATTGGCGACCGCTGGGCTCGAAGGCTCCTGTGCCGTAAGCATTGCCGCCCCGCAGATTACGATCGAGATGAGCGCAGCGTTCACCATTTGCATACGTCCATTCTATCTGGGGCCCCCGGCATCGGCGAAATCTTCGAAAATCCGATACATGCGAGGATTCGGGTCCACTGACGGCAATACCGCAGACCCGCTGGCGGACGCCGCCAAAGCTATCGCCTCAACAGAGCAATCAGTAAGATGGTTTCAAAAGGCGACAAGACGGCAGCCGACGCCGCACGACCAATTACCGCAGCTCTTCCATGATTTCGTCGAGAGCTTCTTTGGGCGGCCGGACTTTGGATTGCGGCAGCGTGGCCAGGGGTTCTTCGGCCAGGTGCAGCATTTCCAGGAAATTCGGCTTTTCGGTGTTCACGTAAAGAACGCCGGTCAGCACCTCGTGTTTCTTCTCGGCGTCTTCGAGGGCCGACAGCGCCGATAAGCGGCTGGTGGGATCGTAGTCGCGGTGCAGCTTGCGGATGCGCAGGTGCGATCCGTCATGCAGCTCGACATCGCGCACTTCGCCCTCGGCGATCTCCACGGAGATCTCTTCGAAAGAGGGCACGAAGGATAGATCTTGCAGCATCTCTTCGTGCTCCTTCATGTAGCTGTAGCTCTTAGTGGAACCTTCGTGATCGTTGAAGGTCACGCACGGCGAAACCACATCGATCACGGACAAGCCGTTGTGCGCGATGGCGGTCTTGAGGAGGGTCTGCAACTGCTTTTTGTCGCCCGAGAAGGAGCGGGCCACGAAGGTGGCGCCCCATCTGAGCGCCAGGGCGCAGCAATCGAAGGGCGGCAGATCGTTGATGACGCCGGTCTTCAGCTTGGAGCCCAGATCGGCGGTGGCCGAGAACTGTCCCTTGGTGAGACCGTAAACGCCGTTGTCTTCGATGATGTAGATCATCGGCAAATTGCGGCGCACCAGGTGCATGAACTGGCCGATCCCGATGGAAGCCGTATCGCCGTCNNGCGTTGAATCCGTGCGACAGGTTGAGGAAGTAGGCGGGAGATTTCGAGGAACAGCCGATGCCGGAGAACTTGCCGACCCGCCAAGGCTCGACGCCCATCTCGTAGAAGCATTCGATGACGCGCTCGGAGATGGAGTTGTGGCCGCAGCCGGCGCACAGAGTGGTCTTGGCGCCCTTGTAGTTGATGACCTCCAAGCCGATGTGGTTCACCTTCTTGGGCGGTGGTGGTGGTGTGGCGACGACGGTGCTCATTTGCCCTCCTGACGGACGACTTCATCGGTGACGGTGCGGGCGTCCAGAGGCAGCCCGCCGTAATATCGTATGCTTCTGAGTTTGGCAATCTGTTCCGGCGTCATTTCCAGACGCATCAGCGCCAGCAACTGCGCGTCGCGGTTCTGATCCACCACGTAAACGCGCTGGTGGCGCGCGATAAACTCCTCCAGCTCCACGGTGAAGGGATAAGCCTTCAAGCGCAGATAGCTGGCCGGGATATCGTATTCTGCGAGCAACTGGTCGCAGCTTTCGCCCACGGCGTAGTGCGACGTGCCGCACGCCACGAAACCGATTTCCGCGTCTTTCCGGACGTGGACTTCGGGCACCGGAACATGCTTGCGCATGCTCTGGAACTTGTGCGCCAGCCGGTCCATGTTGTGGATGTAATCGTCTTCGCGCTCGGTATACTGGGCGCGCTCGTTGTGGCCGCTGCCGCGCGTGAAATATGCCCCGGCCGCATGGTTGGTGGCGGGCAGCGTGCGATAGCCGACGCCATCGCCATCCACATCTTTATAGCGCGCGAAGCCGCCCAGCTTGTCGAGGTCTTCGGCGGTCAGCACCTTGCCGCGGTCAATCGGCTTCTCGGGATACGGGAAGGGATCGGACGTCCAGTTATTCATGCCCAGGTCGAGGTCGGTCATGACGAAGACGGGAGTCTGAAAGCGCTCGGCGAAATCGAAGGCGTCCATCGACATGCTGAAACACTCTTCGGGAGAGCAGGGGAAGAACATGGGGTGCTGGGTGTCGCCGTGCGAGAGCAGGGCGGTGGACAGCAGGTCGCCTTGCATGGTGCGCGTGGGGAGTCCGGTGGAGGGACCCACGCGCTGCACGTCGAAGATGACCGTGGGCACTTCGGCGTAATAACCGAGGCCCACGAATTCGGACATGAGCGAGATGCCGGGACCGGCAGTGGCGGTCATGGAGCGGGCGCCGGCCCATCCCGCGCCGAGGGCCATGCCGATGGAAGCCAGCTCGTCTTCGGCCTGCACCACGGCGAAGGTGGCGCGGCCGGTTTCCTGGTCGATGCGGAAGCGCTTCAGATAGCCGATGAGCGTTTCGACCAGCGAGGAGGACGGTGTGATGGGATACCAGGTGACCACCGTGACGCCCGCGAACATGGCACCGAGTGCACACGCCGCGTTGCCCTCGATGACGATCTTGCCCGTGTTGGCGTGCATGCGCTGGACCTTGTAGGCGTCGGTCTTGGTGTAGGTCCTGGCGGCATATTCATAGCCGGCCTGCGCGGCGCCCCAGTTCAACTCGGCGGCCTTGGCCTTGCGCTTGCCGAATTGCTTCACCAGCGCCTTGTGAACCTCTTCCATGTCGATGGAGAGCATCCAGGCTACGATACCGTCGTAGAGCATGTTGCGCACCAGCTTGCGCAGCTTGGCGTCCGGGCAAACCGTCGCGACCAGCTTGTCGAAGGGGGCCGGATAGAAATGCAGATCCGAGCGCAGGGCATTGAGCTTGAGCGGTTCGTCATAGACGACGGCGGCGCCGCTATCCAGCTTCATCACGTCTTCGCGCGCGGTTTCCGGGTTCATGGCGACGAGCAGATCGATTTCCTTCTTGCGGCCAATGTAGCCGTGCTTGCTGGCGCGGATGGTGAACCAGGTGGGCAGCCCGGCGATATTGGATGGAAACATGTTCTTGCCGGAAACCGGCACGCCCATCTGGAAAATGGAACGCATCAGGACGGTGTTGGCGGTCTGGCTGCCCGATCCGTTGACTGTGGCGATTTGAATGGAGAAATCGTTGACTACGGTATGGCCAGGGCCGCTAACGCGCGGCTCCGCCGGCGATACTTCTAGCGTTGACATCTATAGGAGTCCTTATTTGGGGTGGTGACCCTTTCACTACGCTTCTATATTATACGACGGGTGCTAGGCGGTGGCGGCTTTGGCGATGCGGGAGATCAGCGCGAGCGTTTTGTCGACCATGTCCGCGGCGCCGGCACCGTAGGTTTGGAAACCCCGAAGGGCGGTTTCGGCGTATTTCCGGGCCTCGTCAAAGCGGGCGACGTCCATCAGTGTGACGGCGACGTTGTACCGGGTCTGCGCAGCGCCGTAGAGATCGCCTTGTGTTTCGTAGAGTCGGATCGACTCGCTGTAATGGTACCGGGCACGACCGACGTCTCTCGCGGCGCGGTATACGACGCCCAACAAACAGTGAATCGTTGCTAACTGGTGGACTGCGTCAGGCGGCGTCATCCCCAGAGCTTCGCCGTACCCGTGAAGAGCCTCATTGAGGTACCGGAGGAGTTCGAGTTCCGGTTTCTGCGCCGCGCGCGCCTCCTCGAATCGCTCGAAAGCGGTGCCGGCTAATTGGCTGAGGCAGCGCGCCCGGGACATACGCTGGCGAGCAGGCGTTAGTTCCAGGCTCTTGCGATACCACCGCTCAGCTTCGTCCAGATTACGGAGTGCGGGCAGTTGCGTATAGGCATGGCCCAAGTTAAAGGCGGCCGTGGCGGCCGCTAAGCGATCCTCGATTCGCAGCGCCAAGTTTAGGCTCTCCTGGTACGCACCCACGCACTCCGGCCTGCCCATTTCGCGCTGGATCTCGCCAAGCAGGTGCAGCGAGACAGCCAGAGTCCGAATACTGTTGCGATCTTCCTCCCGAGCACGCCGACGGTCCCAATCGACGCAGATCCGTTCCAGGCGCTCCGCGTCGTCCCACTTCCGTGCATCAAGCGCAAGCCGGACGCGGAATTCGGTGACCTGGCCCCAATCGTCCTCGCGGCCTGTCAGCGGCCCCTCCGTACCTGGGTCGACGAAGTGCGACACGATCTCCTCGACCAGGCGTGACCATTCCGCTCTGCGGCCAGTGTGACCATAGAGTGTCTGTAAGCCCCGCATCGTGCCGATCACCTCCGGCCACCAACTATGCCGCATAGCCAAAGCACGGGCATGTAGCAGGTTCGGCTCTTCGCCCCGCAATGCGCCAATTACCAGCGGGTTGCCTTCGTCATACCACCGGAGGTAGCCTTCCCCCCAGGAGCTCATCGCCTCGACGTAAGCACGCGTTGCACGCTCCCGGGCCTCCGTATCGTGCAACTCGAACAACCCGCGGAAGAACCACGGCAGCGCCGGATGGATTGAATAGTATCCGCCGCCGTGGGCAGTGACCAGCCCAGCCTCTGCCGCGCGGTCCAGCAACTGGATTCCGTCTTCGCGCGAGATGCCCGCCATGCGGCGCAGTGTGGCCACCTGCACAAATCCCTGGCACAGATGCAGCAGCGCCAACTGTTTTCGCTCCGCTTCGCTAAAGGCATGCTCGAAGCCATAGTTGAGCGACGCCGCCAGAGACCGCGTCCGCCCCTCCGTCGCTTCATCGTCGAACGCCGCCTCACCCGCGCGCAGCCGTGAAACGAACCCCTCCACCTGATCGCGGGTGCGGAGGCCGTCGCGCAACGCTTGGCGCACAAGGGCCGTGATCGCCATTGGGTTACCCTGAGCGAAGCTCAGGAGAGGCCGCCAGTCTTCAACTTCCATCAAGCGCCTTTCGCGCTTAGAAGCCAGCGCCCGCGCCAGTTCTAGCCGCTCCAGAAATGGCATGGGCGGTAGCGTGATGCGCGCGGGCAGATCGCCCAGCCAGCCACTCTCTTCACGCCGAGAGGTGAGCAGGAACTTTGCCTTGGTCTCGCGCGCCGACCGCAAGAAATCCGCTAGTTCGCGCTGCTCCTGTACGTTCCACTTCGATTCGCTGCCCCTTGGAAAGCCAGCGACCGGCTCCACATTATCCCAGATCCACAGCAGCGGAACTTGCCGCATCACTTGCAACGCGATGTCGCGCCGCGTTGCATCACCGAGCGCCAGCCAATGCACTCCCCTCTGCTCAAGCACTTTCCCTGTTGCCTGCCCGAACTGATCGAGTACGCGCGCCAGCGGCTGGTATTGCTCAAATGATGTAAATAGCCCCGGCCCTTCAATACCGCCGGTCTCGCGATACCAGCGGGCGAACTCGGCCGCGGCTGCAGTCTTGCCGCTGCCCGCATAAGCGTGCAGCAGCACGATGGCGTGTTCATCGAAGGCACGATCGAGCGCCAGCAGTGTCTCGTCGCGCCCGACGAAGCCGGCATCCGGACTCGGCGGCAGGTTCTTTTCGCCTTCGGTGCCGGCCTTGTCGAGCTTCAGCGTCAGCCCACCCGTCACCGCACGCCGCGGAAACAACGCCACCGGCTCCGCCTCGAAGACTACCGGCACCATCCAATCCTGGAGGGGCCGCGGGTCGAAGGCGATGCCGCGCAACGGCTGATCGTGCAACTGCTTGCGTGCAAAGCTCGCCGCCTCGCCAAGCGCGTCGCCCTGCGCGAGGCGTCCGTACAGCTCCGCCATGAACTGCGCGGCGGTATCCACGAAGACGTTGTAGCGCATGGCCACTACGCCCGCCGCGCCCGCGCCCATGATCTCCTGGGCCAGCGAGCCGTAAGCGCGGGTTTCCTGGTGCGGGTTGTCCGGCGCAACAGTCACGGGCTGTGAGGGTGGATCGGCATAGGCCGATTGGCAGGCGTTCAGCACCAGCGCGGCGACGCCTGTCTCGGCCAGCAGGTTGCCGAGCGCCGACCCACCTACAAGTTGCCGATTACCTCCCAGAATCCGGTTTTCGAATTCCAGATAGCCGTGCTCGCTCCAGACGCCGTGCCCATCGAAATGCACCAGGTGATACGGCTCGCCCGCGGCTTGCGCCTCGCGCAGTACGTGCGCCAGCCGCTCGAATGTGGGCGGACGCAGCACGGTGAGCCGCACGGCATCGCTGCCGCGCAGGCCTTCCAGCATGCGGCGGGCGACGGAGCGGAACGGCACGTCGTCGCGCCCGCGCGGACGGCAGATCACCAGCAGCACGCGGATCGGTCCGCCGGCGCTTTGCAGCAACTTGGGCCGTGCAACGGCGTCATGCGTGGACCGCACGAAGGCTCGCACCCGAAGCGCCAGCGGCACGTCCGCATCCGGATCGCGCAGCAGTTCCCACGGCAGCGCTGTCGCATCTTTCACCGTGGTCTCAATCTCGACGCGCGTACCGCTTAGATCGTGCCTGACCTCGGGCCAGACCGACGTAGTCCCGAGCACCTTGGTGAACAGATCCGCGCCGATCTCCGCCATGCGCCGCTCGATGCCCGCCGCGATGGCCGGCGCCGGGTCCATTGGGTATTGCAGGAAATCTTCCAGGTACCAGCGAATGTCTTCCTGATCCTGTGCGGTAAGCTGTAACTCGAACCGGGACTCAGCGCTCCTCCGCACGCCGCCGTTCTCGAATTCGGCCACGACGCGGTAGCGGTTTTCCCCGTCCGCAAACTGGCGCAGGCGCAGCAGAGACATCCAGGCTTATAATACACGTATGCCACAATCCAAGGCGGAAAGCTTCACGGCTTATCTGGAGGCGAAGCAGCGTGCGGAGAGAGCGAAGAAGTCGGCGCCCGCCGCCGGCGGCACGGCGCTTTCGATTCTGGCGGTGCTCGCCGGGAATGCCGGGCAGTCCATGCCGTTACCGGACTTGCAGGCCGCCAGCGGCATGAGCTTTACCAGTTTCGCCGAGGCCATCAAGCGTTTGCGAGATTCCGACTATATTGCCCTCGTTGGCGCCCCCGGCGCCGAGTCGGCGCAGTTGACCAAGCTGGGAACCGAAGTGGCGTCGCTCGCAGAGCCGGCGTAGCCCGCAATGCCAGAAGTTTTCGATTTCGTGGCAGTGGCGCTGCTCGGAGCGCTGGTTGGCGGGGCCGAACTGGTTTCGCGCTATCGCGACGCTCCCCACGCAGCCCTTTATACCCGGCCGGCGCTGGTCTATGTCGCCTTGAACGTGACTGCGTCGGTCCTGGCGCTGGCGTTGATCCGAGGCTATGGCTGGACATTCAACGCCACGGGCGCCAGCCAGCGCTGGACCCAGGTGTTGGTGGGTGGAGTGGGCGCCATGGCCCTGTTCCGCACCTCGCTCTTCATGGTGCGCGCCGGCGATCGCGACATCGGCGTAGGTCCCGGCAGCTTCCTGCAAATCTTCCGCGATGCGGCCGATCGCGAGGTGGATCGCGTGCGCGCCAGGGCACGGAGCATGGCGGTCGCCAAGCTCATGGAGGGCATCGACTACCGGAAGGCTGAGCAAGGATTGGTGCCCTATGGCCTCGCCCTGATGCAGAACGTGCCGGAAGAGGAGCAAACCAAATTCCTGCGGGCCATTGATCTGTTGACCGCCGACGAGGTCGACGATGCCATCAAGGTGCGCATCCTCGGTTTGCACATTCTCAACGTGGTCGGTCCGGTGGTGCTCACGGCCGCTGTCGAAGCGTTACGCGACGAATTGAAGCCACCTCCGCCCACCAACCACTAATTGGATGGAAACATGTTCTTGCCGGAAACCGGCACGCCCATCTGGAAAATGGAACGCATCAGGACGGTGTTGGCGGTCTGGCTGCCGGATCCGTTGACTGTGGCGATTTGTATGGAGAAATCGTTGACTACGGTATGGCCGGGGCCGCTAACGCGCGGCTCCGCCGGCGATACTTCTAGCGTTGACATCTATAGGAGTCCTTGTTTGGGGTGGTGACCCTGTTCACTACGCTTCTTATATATTATACGACGGGTGGGCTGAGGGTTAGGCGGTGGCAGCTTTGGCGATGGCGGAGATCAGGGCGAGCGTCTCCTGGACTTCGTTCGCAGCACCCGGACCGTAGGTCTGGTAATCGCGTAATGCGGCTTCGGCGTATTCCCGGGCGTCTGCGAAGCTGCCAGCTTTCCTCAGCGCGATGGCGAGGTTGTAGCGGGCCTGTGCAGCGGCGTAGAGATTGCCTTGTGCCTCTCGCAGGCGGATCGCCTCGCTGTAATGGCTTCGGGCGCGGTCGTGGTCGCTGGCGTCGTCATAGATATTGCCCAACTGGTTGTGGATCACCGCTAACTGGTCGACGGCATCAGACGGCGTTATTTCCAAGCTTCCGAGGTGTGCGCAGGGAAGGATCGAATCACCGCCGTAGCCGTCGGCGGCGCGATCGTCGCAGCAAGTGCCGGCTGCTGGGAATTTGTGAAGCGGGAAATCGGGTGACCCAACTTTGCCCAACTCAGGTATTCGTCGGCCTCTCATCCTGTCCTCCCAACGCGTAACGCATTGTCCTACTCGCCAGGGCGGAAAACGGCGCGGCTGCCAAACCGGCACGCAATCAGCTATTTGAGTCTCGAGTCAATCAACACGAGCTCCCAGACTCTCGCTAGCCCCGCTCTGCCAGAATAACCTGGTCAGACCGCATATCGGATGACTTCCAGTTCCGCGGATCCATTTACGCCGGCGAGAAGTTGATCCACCCGTGACATGGTTGTCTGTTCCAAGTCCGCGCCGCCGCACTGCCGGCACTGAAGCACCGGGAGCGACCTGAGAATAACGATCGCGGAATCGCCGATTTTAAAAGGCAGATCCGTGACTCGAGGCGCCAGCAGCCCCCCGCAAATTCGATTATAGAACGTCTACCCGTTTCCAGCGGCTCCTAACCCCGCACGAGAAGCCGCGCCGCCGCTACAATAAATACGTGACAGGTCACGATATCCGACAGCGCTTCCTCGATTTCTTCGCCGCGCGCGGCCACCGCGTGGTGCGCAGTTCCTCGCTCGTTCCCGCGAACGATCCCACCCTGCTGTTCGCCAACGCCGGCATGAACCAGTTCAAGGACACCTTCCTGGGCCTCGAAAAGCGCGACTACTCCCGCGCCACCACCTCGCAGAAATGCGTGCGCGCGGGCGGCAAACACAACGACCTGGAAAATGTCGGCTACACCCGCCGCCACCACACCTTCTTCGAAATGCTCGGCAATTTCTCGTTCGGCGATTACTTCAAGGCCGAAGCCATTGAGTTCGCCTGGGACTTGGTCACCAAGGACTACGGCATGCCCAAGGATCGCCTCTACGTCACCGTCTTCCGCGAGGACGACGACGCCGAACGGCTCTGGCAGAAGGTCGCCGGCGTGCCCCAGGAGCGTATCTTCCGCCTCGACGAGAAAGACAATTTCTGGCAGATGGGCGACACCGGTCCCTGCGGCCCGTGTTCCGAGATTCACTACGACATGGGTCCCGAGGCCTCCGAGCCGGGCCACGAACACGAGGCGTTTCCCAGCGACGCCGGCGGTCGCTTCGTCGAAATCTGGAACCTGGTCTTCATGCAGTTCAACCGCGATGCGAACGGTGTCCTGACGCCTCTGCCGCGGCCTTCCATCGATACCGGCATGGGCCTCGAGCGCGTCGCGGCCGTGCTCCAAGGCAAGCTTTCGAACTACGATACGGACCTGATCCATCCCATCATCGCCCGCGCCGCCGACATGTTCGGCGTATCCTACGGCGCCGATGCGCGCGTCGATACGGCGCTGCGCATCGCGGCCGACCATTGTCGCGCGACCACATTCCTGATTCATGACGGCGTGCTGCCCGCTAACGACGGCCGCGGCTACGTGCTGCGCAAGATCATGCGCCGCGCCATGCGGCACGTCCGCCTGATCGGCGTCGAGGAGCCGTTCCTCTACAAGCTGACCGGCGCCGTGGCCGAGCTGATGAAGCCCGCCTATCCCGAGCTGATGGAGAGCGTCCAGCGCATCGCCCGCATCGTGAAGGACGAAGAACACCGCTACGCGACCACCTTCCTGGTGGCCGAGCGCGTTTTCAACGACGAAGTGAAATCGCTGGCCGGCCACACGATTCCAGGCGCGGTTTCGTTCAAGCTGTACGACACCTTCGGCCTGGCGCTCGACGAGCAGGAGGACATGGCGCGCGACCGCGGCCTGGCCATCGACCGCGAAGGCTTCGACCGCGAAATGGAGCGGCAGCGCGAGCGCGCCCGCGCAAGCTGGAAAGGCGCCGAGAAGGACGCCAAGGGCGCCATCGCCCCTGCCTATCGGGAGATGGCAGAGCAGGGCCGCACCAAGTTCCTGGGCTACGAAGAGCTGGCCGCCACCTCGCGCGTGCAGGGGTTGCTCGTCGAGCGTGAGTTGCGCAACGAAATCGGCCCGGGCGTGGAAGCCGAACTCGTGCTCGACCGCACGCCCTTCTATGCCGAAACCGGCGGCCAAGTGGGCGACCGCGGCAGCCTGTTCGCCCTGAACGGCGATAAACTCGCCGACGTCCAGACCGCTTATCCACCGGTGCCCGGCCTAACCGTGCATCGCATCGTCGCCACGGCGCCCATCCGCGTGGGCGACGAGTTGCGCGCGGAGGTCGCCCGGCCGCTGCGCCTCTCTACCATGCGCAACCATACCGCCACGCATCTGCTCCACGCCGCGCTGCGCCAAGTGCTGGGCACGCATGTCAAGCAGGCGGGCAGCGTAGTCGAGCCGCCCCGGCTACGTTTCGATTTCACCCACTATGCCGCCATGGACAAGGCGGAAATCGAAGAAGTCGAACGGCTGGTGAACGAGCAGATCCTGCGCAACAGCGGCGTCGAAACCCAAGTCCTGCCGCTTGAGCAGGCCGTCGCCACCGGCGCAATGGCTTTGTTCGGCGAAAAATACGGCGACCAGGTGCGCGTGGTTTCCGTGCCCGATTTCAGCAAGGAGCTTTGTGGCGGCACGCACGTCGGGCGCACCGGCGATATCGGCGTCTTCAAAATCGTCAACGAGGGCAGCATCTCGGCGGGCGTCCGCCGCATCGAAGCAGTAACGGGCGAGGGCGCCGTTCGCCAGTATCAGGAACTGACGGGAACACTGCATCGGCTTTCCGAATTGTTGAAGGCTTCCGAGCCCGAACTGGTCGAGCACGTGGAAAAGATGCTGGCCCGCGAAAAAGCCCTCGAACACGAGAAGCGGGATCTCCGCAGCAAGCTGGCGCATTCGGCGGCGGGCGGTCTGGAGAGCCAGGTGCATACCGTGAATGGCTCCCATGTGCTCGCGGCCCAGGCGGACGCCCTGGATCGCCAGCAGATGCGCGAACTGGTGGACGCCCTGCGCAATAAGTGGAAGAGCGCCGTGGTGGTGCTGGCATCGGTTGAAGATTCAACCGTATCCATCGTTTCCGCCGTGACGAAAGATCTCACTTCCAAGGTGCACGCCGGCAAGCTGGCTGCCGCGCTGGCGCAAGCCGTTGGCGGCAAAGGCGGCGGTCGACCCGATATGGCGGAGGGCGGCGGCAAGGACATCGCAGCGCTCCCTGCGGCCTTGCAAACGATCTACAACGAAATCGAGAGCAAGCTGTGACCGGGACTGGGTGGGACAGGCCTCCTGGCCTGTCGTTCGACGTCGTAGTAGTTGGCGCGGGGCCTACCGGCTTGGCCTGTGGAATCGAGCTGCAGCAGCGCGGCATCCGCACCGTGCTGATCGAAAAGGGCTGCGTGGTGAATTCCCTCTACAACTACCCGACCAACATGGTCTTTTTCACCACGCCCGAACTGCTCGAAATCGGCAACATCCCCATGACCAGCCTCAACGAGAAGCCCAACCGGCATGAGGCGCTGAAGTACTATCGCCGCGTGGCGGACCACTTCAAGCTGAATATCCACGATTACGAGCGCGTCGCGAACATCGCCGGCCAGGATGGCGCGTTTCAGGTGTTTACCGCCGACCGCCTGGGTTGCCATCATACTTATACCGCGCGCAAGGTGATCCTGGCGACTGGGTACTATGATGTGCCTAACTTATTGCATGTCCCCGGCGAGGATCTGAGTAAGGTTCTTCACTATTACAAGGAGCCGCACCCGTACTATAACCACGACGTGGCGGTGATCGGCGCCAAGAATTCCGCTGCAATCACCGCCCTGGAACTGTTTTGGACCGGGGCTCGGGTCACACTCATCCATCGTGGTACTGCCATCTCCGAAAAGGTAAAGTACTGGATCAAGCCAAATATCGAAAACCGTATCAAGAGCGGAGAGATCCCGGCATATTTTAATTCACAGGTTGTGGAAATCCGCCCCGACTCCATCGTCGTTGCCACGCCCCAAGGCGAAGTTGTCCTCAAAAACGATTTCGTATTTGCCCTGACGGGCTACAGCCCGGATCTCAACTTCTTGAATTCCATAGGGATTTCGCTCGATCCCGAGACGCAGAAGCCGCGCAGCGACCCGCAAACGTTGGAAAGCGAGCGGCCCGGAATTTACCTGGCGGGCGTCATCGTGGCAGGCATGCACACCAACGAGATCTTCATCGAGAACGGACGCTTCCACGGCAAACAGATCGCGGAATCCGTCGCCGTCAAACTCTTTCCGTGAAACATTTGCACGGCAACTCTCACTACCCAATGTGAGGCGTTGCGTTTGCGGGCCAGTACCCGCATCCAAATTTTATCTCACTGCGTAGTTGAAACCAGGAAGCATGTTTTCGTATCTAAGCAAATGAAGGGGTTCGCGGCTATGTTAAATAATCTGTTCAATATTTTCTTGGGATGCTCTCACCGCAGGACGACGTTCCCCATCACGCCCTCGCGGAAGGCTGGTTTCTCACCGGCTTCCGGCCAGCGCCACGCTACCTATGTCGTATGTTTGGATTGCGGCAAGGAATTTGGTTACAACTGGGCGGAAATGCGCATCGGCGATCCGGTTGCCGCGCCCGTAACCGCCGAAGCGGCCTTCTCCACGGCGCACCGCTAACGCGGCTCACGCACCCGCAAAGAAAAGAACTCCGCCACGTTTTCGCCTACAAGCTGCGTGAAGCTCTTGTCCAGGTATGAGCGGATGGACACGTAGCACTCGCCGCAAGTGTTGTGTGCCGTGAATTCGCGCACCATGCGAGCGCGTGCCTCCAGCGGAAACTGCTGAAACTGCATGGAGCACGGCTGCAACATGCCGTCGCTCCGGACCACCAGAAATCGCAGGCCCGCCTTGCAGCCCGGCGCGCAGCCTTCCGCGAAGTACCGCCGCGTCGCGTTCAGCGTGCTCCTGGAGTTCACGATCCAGTTGGTCTCGTCGCGCATCATCTCCACCATGTCCAGACCTTCGTTGAGCGACAGAAGCTGCTCAGGCGTGTTCAAGCAGTAGTCGCGGCGGCCCATGCGTTTGGGCGAGTAGGCGCTGTAGCAAAGGTTCACGCCCCAGTCCCGCGCCTTGCCGGCGATCGCCGCAATCTCCCCCACGTTGGCGCTGGTGATGCAACTGTTCAGCACGATATCGTCGTAGCCCAAACGCGCCAGGCGCGGCACAATCCCGCTGAGATGCTTGTAAAGGCCCGGATGCACCCGGAAGTCGTCGTGCCGCTCGTCGGGGAAATCCAAGCTCACCGAAAACTGGTCGATGCCCGCCGCGCGCAACTCCAGGTAGCGCTCCTCCGTCATCAACGACCAGTTCGATACCAGGATAGTGTACGGCAACCGGCTGTGGCCCTTGATCTGGCGCACGATTTCGACCAGATCGTCGCGCATCATCGGCTCGCCGCCCGAAACCTGCACCACGCAAGGCCGCAACGCCTCCATGTAGCGCCGGTATTCGTGCGGCCGCAGATTGGCGCTGTCGTCCTTTGGACCGCCATGATCGCAGTGGCGGCAGTAACAGGTGCAGGAGTCGGTGACCTCGAACGAGACCACGATGGGGCGCTCCGCGATCCAGTTCAATGAGCCGCGCCCGATGATCCGGCTCGATGCAATTAGTGATACTTTACGCACAGTCTGCCAAACAAATGGTAGCGCAAGGCAACAAAAGATTAAAGGAGCCGGAAATTAACCTCTATAGTAGCGACGACTTTGACGGCCTCGCCATCCTTGGTGCCAGGCCGAAACCTCCACGCTTCGACCGCCGCTACGGCTTTCTCATCCAATCCGAACCCGAGCGGTTCGAGCACCTGGATATTGACCGGACGCCCGATCGAATCGACTTCTATGTAGAGGACCACAGTGCCCATGAAGTGGCCGACCCGGGGCGCCTCCCTGTACTCCGGGTAGGGATGATCGATCAACTGCGGCGCGGTTACGCCCCTCCCGACTCGGGCAGCGGTCGGGACCGGCATGCTCTTTTCCAATGCATCAGCGTCGGCATCCCGCTAGTCGCGGCGCGCCGAATTAGGCCGTCTGCCGTTCTCTGCCATCATCATCGCCCGTTTGAACTGGGCCTCTGCTTCGTCGCGCTTGTCCTCGGCGGCCAGCGTGCTTGCCAACCTGCCGACGACCTGCGCCAGCGCGGCCGAATTACCCTTGGCCGCGTCTAGGATCGGCAGCGCCGCACGGTAACGCTCTTCGGCCTTGGCGTAATCACGGGCCGAGTGGTAAAAAAAGCCCGCCGCACTCAGGTATTGCGCCGTGCCCGCCTGTGCACCGCCGCCGCTTTCTTTCCAGATGCCGACGAGGCGATCGGCGGCCGCCGCGCCGTCCAGCCAAAGCTTGTGTTCAGAGTAGAACCGCTTGAGGTCGAGCCACGCCGGCAATTCTGCCACCGGGCCGATGCCAGCCTGCCGACGCGCCGCCAACGCGTCCCGTAAGTATTGCTCTGCGGCAGGCACATCTTGCTGCCGTTCCGCGGTATCCGAGAGCCCTCGTAAGCCAGGAACACCCGCATATCTCCGAGGCGCCTCCTTACTTCCCGCAGCGCGGCCCGGTACTCCCTTTCGGCCGCGCTGAAATCCCCGCCGGCAATCGCCGCGCGCCCTTTGGTCATGTGGTCGTCAAAGCTGGAAGCCGCCAAGCCGTGTGACAGGGCGAGGGCCAAGCACACCTGCAACGGAAGCTTGCGCATACTGCGATTGTACACGTCGCAGGCTGGGCCGGCCTAGGTTCTGATACGATGACATCTCTATGTCCGCACCCATTTCGAAAAGCCGCCTGATCCCCGCCGCCATTCTGGCTATTTTCGTGTACGGCCTGATCGCGGCCATGCTCGGGACGTTGCTTCCCGAACTCTCGCGCAAGTATGGCCTCACGCCGGACCAGAATGGCGGCATCGCCCTGGCGCAAGCCATCGGTCTCATCATCGCTTCACTGGCCGTCGGCCCGCTGATCGATAACAAGGGCAAGAAAACCGGGTTGCTGCTGGGTCTGGGCCTGATCGCAGCGTCGTTGTTCGTGGTGCCAAGCTCCCCTGCCGGCGCGCTGGCAATGGTGTTTCTGGCGCTGGGAGTCGGCGGCGGCATTATCGTGACCGCCGCAAACGCGCTGGTCAGCGATATCAGAAAGGAGCGGCGGGCCACGACGCTCAATTTGCTGAACCTGTTCTTCGGCCTGGGCGGCCTGGTTACTCCGCTAGTCGGCGCCTATGTGCTTTCCGGCAACACCATCGCGCTGTGCTACCTGGTGGCGGTATTGACAGTCGGAACCTTCCTGCTCCATGCCGCCACACCCATGCCTCCGCCAACCGGAGAGCGCGGCTTCAAATTGAGCGAGGCCGGGCAGCTTCTGGGCAGGCCCATTCTGTTCCTTCTCGCTTTACTGCTGTTCCTTTATGTCACCTGCGAAGTGGGCGTATGGAATTGGTTGCCCAGACATCTGGTCGCGCAAGGCATCCCTGAATCGCGCGCCCTCGGCATCCTCTCGCTTGGCTTCGCCTTGGGCCTGCTGGTCGGCCGTGTGGTGGTCTCCCGCATCCTGATTAAGGTTTCCTCGCCAACCGTCACGCTGGCCGCATCCATTCTGATGGCAGTCACCACCTACGCCATGCTGCAAACCACGGACGCGTTCCTGGCCGGTATCCTGGTTTTCTGCGCCGGTCTGGCGATGGCCCCCGTTTTCCCAACCACTCTGGCGATGGTGGGCGACGCCTTCCCGAGAATGACTGCCACCGCCATGGGGCTCGCCATCACCTGCGGTTGGATCGGCCTGGCAGTCAGTTCCCGCATTATCGGCGCGATCGCGAGAAACGATCCGTCCCAACTGAAGACCGCGCTCCTGGTGATCCCCCTTGCATCCGTCCTTATGGTGCTCGTGACCCTGGTGATTCGCCCAATGCTTGCACAAAAGCTGGCGCGCAACAAAGCTTGATATCCCGTCCGATGCGCGCGGTCTGGCTCTTCCTGCTGCTGACGCCGCTCAGCGCTCAACAATACGACCTCGTCATCCGCAACGGTCGCGTCATCGATCCGGAAAGCGGCCTCGACGCCGTTCGCNNGAGAACTACCGCTACAAAGCCATGGACGGCGTCACCACCGCGCTCGAAATGGAAGTGGGCGTCGCCGATGTGGATGCCTGGTACGACAAGCGAAAGTACCAAACCTTGATCAACTACGGCGTCTCCGTCGGCCACATCCCCGTGCGCATGCTCGTGATGCGCGATCCAGGAAGCTTCCTGCCCACCGGCGATGCGGCCCATCGCGCCGCCACCGATGAGGAGATCGCCGAATGCCGGCGGCAGATCGAGCAGGGCCTTGCGCACGGGGCTGTGGGCGTCGGCTTGGGCATGCACTACACGCCCGCCGCGTCGCGCTGGGAAATCCTGGAGATGTTCCGTGCCGCCGCGCGTTTCGGGGCCACCTGTTTCGTCCACCTGCGCTACGCCGGCGACGAGAGCGTGGCGGCGCTCGAAGAGGTGGTCGCCGGCTCCGCCCTGACGGGCGCTCCCGTGCACGTGGCCCACATCACCAGCAACGGACTGCGTTCCACACCCCGCCTGCTGCGCATGATCGCCGAAGCCCGCGCGCGCAAACTGGACATCACTACCGAGTTTTACCCCTACACCGCTGCCATGTCCGCCATCGAATCCGCCTTGTTCGATCCCGGCTGGCAAAGCGCTTTGGGCATCGGCTACCACGACCTGCAATGGACCGCAACCGGAGAACGCCTCACTGCTGAATCCTTCGCGCGCTACCGCCGCACCGGTGGCGGCGTAATCCTGCACATGATTCCGCCCGGCGCGGTGGATGCCGCCATCGCCAGCCCGTTCGTCATGATCGCCAGCGATGGCGGGCTGCGCAACGGCAAGGGCCACCCGCGCAGCTCCGGCACGTTTGCGCGCGTCCTGGGCCGCTATGTGCGCGAAACCGGCGCGCTCAGCCTGACGGAGGCCATCCGCAAGATGAGCCTCATGCCCGCCGAACGCCTCCAGGAGCGCGTGCCCGCCATGCGGAATAAAGGCCGCATTCGTGAAGGCGCCGACGCCGACCTCACCCTCTTCGATCCCGCGACCGTGACGGACGCTTCCACCTACGAAGATCCGGCCCGATATTCGATCGGCATCCGCTATGTGCTGGTGAATGGCAACCCGGTGGTGAGTGATGGCAAGCTGCAGGAAGTGACGCCCGGCCGCGCCGTGCGCGCGCCGGTGCGGTAGTGGCGCAGGCACAACCACCAGCCACCAACCACCAGCCACGGCGAGCGAAGCTCGCCATCAGACCTCCGCCTCAAACACCAGCCGCAGGTAAGACTTTGGCTGGAAATCGATCCGCAGCGGCACAGGCTGCGCGGCTCCCTCTTCGATCCACAGCCTGAATTCGGTTTCCTTCCCGCCCGCTTCGCGCCTGACTTTGCCAGCCACGCGGACCACTCCCGCGCCCGCGCGGATAATTCCCCGCTCCCGGAAGTAGGCCGCGGTGCGCGGATCGGCCGTGTGCCGCACCCACAGACGGTACAACCGGCCGTTGTAAACGTATTGCGTTTGGCCCAGCTCGGGAGTGCGCAACGCGTCCGCCAGCGCGTGGAGAAAAAGGGCCGGAATGGCGCCGTTGGCGCGAAACTCAGGCGGCTTCTTGGGCGCCGTGGAAAGCGCCTGCTCGGCGCGCGCGAACAATTCGTTCCGGCGGTCTGGCGAAAGCCGCGCCGGTCCCGTGAAATGCGCGGTCGCGGTCTCCACCTGGCCGCCCGCGATGCGCCCACGGATGGCCGTGTACGCGGCCTCGGTGGCGGTCGACTGCAGTGCCTTGTGCGCCTCTGCCGCGCTCTCCTCGGGCGACGCGGTCATCACCCCGAAATAGCTCGACTCGCGGATTGCGTTTCGCTCGCCGCGGGACGTCTCCCGGATCAGGCCCAGCCGGTTCAATCCGGCGGCGCGCTCCGGGTTCGAGTAGCCCGTGAATTCCAGCAGCCGGATCGGTCCGGCGGGCTCCCGCCATTCGCGCCACACAGCGCTCCCGCCTCCCACGCCGGAACGGCGCAGAATGGGCAGCGACAACACCAGAACCTGGGCGTCCGCGCGATACCGCCGTTCCCTGCTGAAGTCTCCCGGACTGCCGCACCGCATCGCCGGCGGCAGCAGCGCCCACCCCAACAGCCTGGCCAGCGCGCGTCTGGTCATACTTCGTTGCCCCAGCGGTCTCCCGGAGTGGAAAAGAAAGCCGGCTGCATGATTGGCTCGCGGCGGGCGCCGCGCACCAGTTCATGCAATTCGCCGGACATTTCGAAGAAGCTAGTGACACGGCCCCAGTCCCCGGCCGTCACGCGCGCGGCCCTGCGGTGGGACGCGGCGGAGTTGTGCGGAACGTAGTGCGCCATCTTTTCGTCCATGCGCTCGCAGGTCAAAGCCGCCACGGCCTGCCGGTAGCCGCCGCCCACCAGCCAGCGCCGCCGCAACAGCGCCGCCAGATAACTCTTAGGCATGATCCACCCAGTAGCCAGGACTCAGACGGGACGGCTCCCCTGCTACATGATAGATCTTTCCGTACTCGCCGTGCCGTTCCTAGCGGTATGGGGGACCCGGCCCCACCACGCGGATGGGCCGCGCGGGGCGTTCGGCCGATTTGAGTATCGCCAGGCTGGAACAATCGCCATTTAGGCTGGAGTGGTTACGCAACCTGCTACGATTGCGGATCGATGGACGCCGTCCAAATCTCAAATGTTACAAAAACCTTCGGCGCTGTAACAGCCGTCGACGACCTGTCGCTCACGGTTCCCGAGGGTTCGGTGTACGGTTTTATCGGACCGAACGGCTCCGGCAAAACCACCACCATGCGCATGATCGCCAGCATCTTCTATCCCGACCGCGGCGATGTCCGCGTGTTCGGCAAGCAGATGCTGGGCGCGCGTTCCGAGCTGATCGGCTACCTGCCCGAGGAACGCGGGCTGTATCGTAAGATGGCCGTGCAGCCGCTCCTGGAGTTCTACGGAGAGCTGCGCAGCGGCCGCAAGGTCACCGCCGAAGTGGAAAGCTGGCTCAAGAAGCTCGATCTGGCGAAGTGGGCCTCGCAGAAAGTGCAGGCGCTTAGCAAAGGCATGAGCCAGAAAGTGCAGTTCATTGCCGCGGTGGTTCCGGCGCCCAAGCTGCTGATCCTCGATGAGCCGTTCAGCGGGCTCGATCCGGTGAGCGCCGACACCATCCAGTCCGCGATTCTCGAACTGCGCCGCGGCGGCGTCACCGTGATCCTCAGCACGCACGACATGCAGGTGGCCGAGAACATGTGCGACTACATTTGCATGATCTTCCGCGGGAAGAAGGTCCTCGACGGCACCCTCGCATCCATCCAGGATCGATACGGAAACGATACCATCCGGGTGGCGGCCGAAGGTGGCATACAGTTTCTCGATGGCCTGCCGGACGTGGAAAGGATTCGCGATCTCGGCCAAGTGCAGGAGCTGCGCATGGCGCGCGGCTGCGATCCGCAGCAGGTGTTGCGTACCCTGATCGAGCGCACCCGCGTGACCAGCTTTTCCATAATGAAACCATCGCTGCACGACATCTTCGTGCGCATTGCCGGCCCGGAGGCAGGGGAGGAGCAAGTTGCATAGGATTCTGCTGATCGCCAAGCGCGACTACCTGGCCACCATCCGCACCAAGGCGTTCATCATCGGACTGGTGGTGGTTCCGCTTCTGTTTGGCGGCGGCTTTCTGAGCATAGCGCTCATGCAAAGCAAGCCCGATATCAAGGAGCGGCGCATCGTCATTATCGATGGCACTGGAGTGGTGGCCGCCGCCGTGATTCAGGCCGCCCAGGAGAAGAACGCGAAGGATCTGTTCGACAAGACCACCCATCGCCAGGTACAGCCTCGCTACGTCTTCGAAACCTTGCCGGCCGCCGCCGACCCCAAGCTTCAGCGCCTGGCATTGTCCGAACGCGTGCGCCACGAGCAGCTCTTTGCGTTCATCGAAATCGGCCGCGCGGTCCTCAATGCCACCCCGCATGCCGCCCTCGAAGCAACAAGCGACAAGGACTCCAAGGCCGGCCCGGTCTCGACCTACAGCAACGCGGGCGGCTTCGACGAAGCCAGCCGCTGGCTCGCCGACTCCATCAACGAAGGTGTCCGGCGCGTGCGCCTGGCCCGGATCGGTGTGGACCAGAGCCGTCTCGCCGATGTTCTTGCCAGCGTCAAAGTGGACAGATTCGGCTTGGTTTCGCGCGACCCGAAAACCGGCGAAATTCGCGAGGCCGGCAAGAAGAACGAAGGCGCCGAGTTCGCCGTGCCGTTCGGCATCATGCTCCTGTTGGGCATGATCGTCATGGTCGGATCCAGCCCGATGCTATCGGCCGTGACCGAGGACAAGGCGCAGCGCATCGTGGAAATGTTGCTCGGGCTGGCGACGCCCTTCGAGCTGATGATGGGCAAGGTCCTGGGCGCGCTGGGCACTTCGCTTACCAGTTCCGCGTTCTACATTATCGGCGGCACTCTGGCGCTCTCGGGCATGGGGCTGTCCGGCGTGGTGCCGTTCGCGGTGTTCCCCTGGTTTTACATCTACCTGATCGCCGACGTGATGTTTCTGTGCTCTCTGGCAGCCGCGTTGGGGGCCGGATGCAGCAGCCCGCAGGAAGCTCAGCAACTCGCCGTTGTGCTGCTCGCCCCGGTCATGATCCCGTACTTCCTGGTCATGTTCGTCATGCAGCAGCCCAATGGC
>PKYZ01000072.1 GCA_003132865.1 Bryobacterales bacterium | reverse complement strand
AGGTCCAAGAACATTGTTCGGGTAAGCGGTAGAGCACCGTGAGCTTTCGGCAAGCCTGTATGAAGTCTGTCAGCCATGACTGCTAATGTCGTTCTTCCGCCGATTAAATCGGTACGGAGGAATGACGATGAAACGCCGCAGATCAGTCGACGCTCTCACCCTCGATGAAGTTCGTACCCGCTTCGAGAACTGGAGGCAGAATCGGTGCGGCAAGCAGCCAATACCAGAGGAGTTGTGGTCGGCGGCGATAGAGTTGGCCCGCCGGAACGGCGTCAACCCTACAGCGGCCGCACTGCACCTGGATGGCGGAAAGCTGAAACGCCGAATGGCGGCAGCCGATTCGGTACCGGGCAAGGCGGTGCCGCCGACGTTTGTGGAACTAATGGCCCCCGCTGTCGACCCACACGAATGCATGATCGAGTTGGAAGGCCGCAGGGGCAAGCTACGAATCCATTGGAAGGGTGCCACATCGGCGGACGTGGCGGCACTGAGCCGTGCGTTGTGGGACGTGGCGTCTTGATTCAGATCGCGCCGCAGATACGGATACTGGTTGCGGTTGAGGCCATTGACGGCCGCAAGGGCATTGATGCCATCGCCCAGCTATGCCGGGAGAAACTGAACGCTGATCCGTTTTCCGGTTACCTGTTCATTTTCCGGTCGCGGAGTGGAACGGCCATCAGAATCTTGCAGTACGATGGCCAAGGGTTCTGGCTGGCGACGAAGCGCTTGTCAAAAGGACGTTTCCAGTGGTGGCCGACAGGCTCCGAACCAGCACGAACCTTGCAGGCACATCAGGCGCAGTTGCTGCTGGCGGCGGGCAATCCGGAGACGGAAGCCGCGCCGGTGTGGCGACCAGTAAGTTGACGAGCCCCAACAAGAGTCGCGACAAAAGGCTTGCGTTCTGATTTCATTTCTGGCATGCTGCGATTATGCCGGAAACGGAGACCTGGCGCTACCGCGGGCAAACCATCGGCCGTGAGCAGATCGCTTTCCTGCGAGAGTTCATTCGAGAGCACCCCCACAGCAGCCGTTGGAAGCTGTCGCGGCAGTTGTGCGAGGCGCTGGGGTGGAAACAGGCCAACGGCGCGTTGCGCGACGTGGTTTGCCGAGGCCTGATGCTGATGCTTCAGCGGGCCGGCGAGATCGAGTTGCCCCCGGTGCGCCGACGTATCCTGGGCCAGCGCCGGACGGGGCGTCCACGGCCCGAAGCCTTCCTGATCGACAGCACGCCGATGAAAATGCCTCTCAGCGCGTTGGGTGCGATTGAGATTCAACTCGTGCGGCGCACGGCCGACGAACCGCTGTTCGAAAGCCTGATGGAGGAGTTTCATTACTTGCGGTATGAGCAGCCCGTGGGCGAGCACCTGAAATATCTGGTGTGGGCACAGAAGCGACCGGTGGCGTGTCTGGCATGGAGTTCGGCGCCGCGGCACCTGGCGAGCCGCGACCGGTTCATCGGCTGGAGCGGCGAGGCCCGGCGACGCAACATCCGATACCTCGCCTACAATACACGCTTTCTGATTCTCCCGTGGGTTGAAGTGCCGCACTTGGCGTCGCATCTCCTCGGCCGCATGGCCCGGCAGATCTCGCAGGATTGGGAGCGCATTTACGGGCACCCGATCTATTTTCTAGAAACCTTCATCGATCCCGAGAGATTCCGCGGGACCTGTTACCGGGCGGCGAACTGGGTATCGCTGGGGCGAACCACGGGGCGCGGGAAAGACGATCAGACCCATCGGCCGAACCGGTCGATCAAAGAAGTGTTGGCACTTCCACTCCATCGCAGGTTTCACGAGTTACTAGAGAACATATAAGTGAATATGAAGCCAGAGCGACTCGACGTCACCAGTGAGGAGTTAGAAGCTCTATTAGAGGGAGTACGAGCGCCGCTGGGCGAAGTCAGTTACCAGAAGCTACAAGCCGCGATCCATACTCTCAGCTATGTAACCGAGTTGCTGGAAACTCGCGAGGCGACGCTGGAGAAATTGCGCCGGCTGTTGTGCCACTCCAGCACGGAGAAGACTGGAAAGGTGCTCAAGCAGGCCGGCATCGAGACTGACGACAAGAAACACACTCCGCCAGGGGAGCACACACCGAAGCGTAAGACTCCTGGGCATGGGCGCAACAGCGCCGCGGCATATCGGGGCGCTTGCAAAGTCGAGGTTCCGCACGGATCGTTGAAGGCGGGCGACCAGTGTCCGGATTGTCACCGCGGTAAAGTCTATCCCCAGCGCGACCCTGGCGTATTGGTGCGGATCAAAGGACAAGCACCCATCGCCGCGACGGTGTATGCGTTGGAGAAGTTGCGGTGCAACCTGTGCGGGGATGTGTTTACGGCTACGGCCCCGGAAGAAGCGGGCGAAGACAAGTATGATGAGACGGCAGCGAGCATGATCGCCCTGCTGCGCTACGGCAGCGGGTTTCCCTGGTATCGGCTCGAAGGACTGCAGGAGAACCTGGGCATCCCGTTGCCAGTGGCGACACAGTGCGAGATCGTCAAGGAAACCGCCGCTCAGATCCAGCCCGCGGGCGATGAGTTGATCCGCCAGGCAGCCCAGGGCGGCGTGGTGCACAACGACGATACTTCCATGCGCGTGCTGTCTCTGGATCGGGGTGCGGCGAGCGATGTGGACATTGCCGCGGAGCGGACGGGAGTGTTCACCAGCGGAATCGTATCAATCGGCGAGGGCTATCGGATCGGGTTGTATTTCACCGGGCGCAAGCATGCCGGAGAGAATCTGGCCGACGTGCTGAAGCAGCGGGCGGCAGGCTTGGATGCGCCGATTCAGATGTGCGACGCGCTATCGCGCAATCTGCCCAAGAAGTTGGAAATCATTATCGCGCATTGTCTGGCGCATGCCCGCCGCCACTTTGTGGAGATCACGCCGAACTTCCCACTGGAGTGCCGGTTCGTATTGGAGAGCCTGGGTGAAGTTTACGGGTACGACGAAGCGGCGCGGGCGCAGTGCATGTCTCCCGAGCAGCGCCTCCGCTGCCACCAGGAACACAGCGGGCCAGTAATGGACAAGCTGCATGTCTGGCTTAGTGCTCAGTTCGACGAGAGGAAAGTAGAACCGAACTCCGGCCTAGGCACGGCGATATCTTACTTACTCAAACATTGGGACAGACTTACTCTATTTCTGCGGCAAGCAGGCGCGCCGCTGGATAATAATATTTGTGAGCGCGCATTGAAGAAGTCCATCTTACACCGCAAGAATTCTCTGTTTTACAAGACCAGAAATGGCGCCCGTGTCGGCGATCTGTTTATGAGCCTGATCCACACATGCGAGTTGAACGGTGCCGACCCGTTCGACTATCTGAACCAGTTGCAGAGGCACGCTGAGGAGTTGAAGCAAACGCCGTCGGAGTGGATGCCTTGGAACTACCGCGAGACGCTGGCGCGGACCGGTGCTCTCTTGGACGCGGCATAACGTATGCCGGATTTCGCATGGCCGAAAAGGATAGTTGCGGCCATGCGTCAGCATTACTCAACACTCGCACGGAAAACGAGCGGGAGAACGACCGCATGCGACTGCCCCTCCACACGCCCCGGTTCGCGTGAACGTTGGAGCTAGTGATGAAGATTAACAACGTGCTGTTCCTGAGCTACTTGCGTTGCCCGTACAAAGCCTGCCTTCTGCTCGAAGGCAGATCCGGCCAACAAACCGCTTACGAGACGCTGATCTCCGATCTCGATAGCAACTACAAGCCGCTGGCGCAGGCAGCACTAATTCGCGACTGCGCTAGCGTAGACGTGGCGACCGATCGCCCTGACAACGTTTTCCAACATTATGCCCCTCCACTGGTCACATTCGACGCCAAGGTCGAGCATGGCTCTTTCGAATACATCCTGGACGCCTTGAAGCGGGAGACTGATGGCGCTCGCGACGAACTTCGGTATCTGCCCACGGTTTTCTGCCGCACCGATAAGGTGCCGCGATTTGAAGAGCTCCGCCTCGCCTTCGGCGGGCAGTTACTTCGCCTCGCTCACGGTTCAAGCCCTGCCACCGGCATCGTCGTCCACGGCGCCAACTGTTCTCTTAAAACGGTGAGGTTGACGCCAAAGTATCCCGCTATCGAGCGCATCATGGCCGAGCTTGTTTCGCTGACTACGGGCCAATGCCGTCCCCCACTGATTCTAAACGGCCACTGTCCCGCCTGCGAGTTTCAGCAATCGTGCATGGACGAGGCGAAGCAGCAGGGCAACCTGAGCCTACTTCACCGCATGACGGACAAAACAATCCGACAATACAACCACAAAGGAATATTGACAGTCAACCAGCTCTCCTACACCTTTCGTCCGCGGCGCAAATCAAAGAGGGCGAAGGCTTCCGGGCGCCCTCATAGTTACCCTTTGCAGGCCATGGCGATTCGCGACCAGAAGGTATACGTGCTTGATCTTCCGGCGCTCGCTTCCGCCGAAACGCAAGTGTTCATCGACATGGAAGGTGACCCAGATGGGCATTTTGTGTACCTGGTCGGACTGCTGGTAATTCGCAATGGCCAAGAGACGCGCTACTCGTTTTGGGCGGACACAAGGGAAGACGAAGCCGCGATCTTTGAGCAGTTGGCCCTTGCCCTAGCTGACTTGGACGAGCCTCGCCTGTTTCATTACGGCCCGTATGAGGCCCGTGTGCTGCGGCGTGCCGCATCGCGCTTGGCGCAGTCCAATCTTAGCCACATCGCTGGCACCCGTTTGACTAATGTTCTCTCCGAGGTTTACTCTAAGATTTACTTCCCAACCTACTCCAACTCGCTCAAAGAACTCGCCGGACATCTCGGATACGCCTGGCGAACACCTGGAGCTACTGGTCTGGACGCGATGGTCTGGCGTAGCCGCTGGGAAACAAGCCACGACGCCACGCTCAAACAGAGGCTCATCGAATACAACCTAGACGACTGTCACGCCCTAAGTCGCCTTACCTCCTTTCTCCTTGGGATCGAGAGCGCTGCGGCTGCCGGCCACAGCCCCGCTGCGAAGCCCGATGTGGTCGCTGTGGACACTATGGATGACGAGGCACTGAGAAGCAAGCATGAGTGGGGCAAAAAGGAGTTCGCTTTTCCAGAGTTCGAGGCGATCTCGAAGTGCGCGTACTTCGACTATCAGAGGGCGAAGGTGTTCATCCGCACGAATCCGGCATTGCGGCAGATCCGGCGACGCCAGCAGCGAATTGAACGGAGACCCAGTAACCGCATCACCGGCACGGTGGAATTCCGCGCTCGCAAATGCCCGTTTTGTAAAAGCCCGAAATTCAGCCAGGACGGGGAGCGTATTCGTAGCAAGGTGTCGCTTGACCTGCGGATTTCGCGGGCCGGTATAGTTCGACGTGTCACGCGCTGCTGGTCGAAGGTGTACCGATGCTCGGCGTGCGACAGGTCCTTCGTTCCGCGTGCCTACACCTGCCAAGAACGATTTGGGCACAGTCTCGCGGCGTGGGCGATACACCAGCATATGGCAAACAGAATCACTTTTGAAAACCTCGAAACGACTGTAAGAGAGTGCTTCAACCTTCCGCTAGACTTTCAAAAGATCTACGAGTTCAAGGCACGGTTCGCCCAGTATTACGACAAGACGTACCTGCGTATACTGGAGAAGTTGATCTCCGGTCCGTTACTGCACGTCGATGAAACAAAGGTCAACTTACTAAAGGGGAGCGGTTACGTGTGGGTATTCACAAACATGGAAGAGGTCGCGTTTGTCCTTAGGCCGGATCGAAATGCCGCCTTTTTGCATGAGCTTCTGCGGGGTTTCCGCGGCGTCCTCGTAAGCGATTTCTTCTTGGGGTACGATTCCCTTGAATGCCCGCAGCAGAAATGCATTGTGCATCTCATGAGGGACTTTAACGACGGTCTGCTATCCGACCCGCTCGATCAGGGACTCAAAGAACTCGGGCAGAAGTTCGCGTCCTTGTTGCAAGCTATCATCGCGACGGTTGACCGGTTCGGGCTTAAGGCGCGGCACCTGAGAAAACACAAACAGACCGTGGAGCAGTTCTTAGCCTCCATCGAACAGGTGGATTCGGACTCGGAGGTTGTGCGGAAGCTGAAGAAGAGGATTACGAAGTACAGAGGAAAGCTGTTCACATTCCTTGACCATGATGGCATCCCATGGAATAACAACAACGCTGAGCACGCGGTCAAACATTTCGCCAAGTATCGAAGACTTGCCAATGGCCGCCTTTCTGAGCGTGGGTTGAAAGACTATTTGAAGCTTCTCAGCATCCTGGAGACCTGCAAGTACAAGGCAGTTAGTTTTCTTACTTTCCTTCTGTCCAAGGAGCGTGATATCGACTCGTTTGCCGAGCGCAGCTGAAGCTGACTCCACGAGTCACATGTTGAACCCACGAGCGATTTGGTCCTGTACATCTGCGAAGAAGTGAGCAGGGGGGTCCGTCGTGGGGTCCGTCGCTCGCAATGCAGAGCGACTGAAGTGCCAGCAGAGTGGTTTCCGGGAGCAATACCGAGAATCTTCACTGCCTCTACGCAGGCTTACCGAAAGGACACTGAGGNNCGAGGGGCCCGCGTTGCCCGCGGAATTCAGCTTCCCCGCGAGTATCGCTCTCGACCAGTCCGGCCGAGTCTACTTCGCCGACGAGAACAACAATCGAATTCGCGTACTGGCTCCGGTAGCATCGCTATTCAATTTATTCAGGCGCGGTCCGCGACGCTGAAATCACACTCAGGAACCAGCCCGTAACTGTCCGATAAGAGCACTGGGTAGGGCAGGCTCAGTGGAACTCTCTTGTCGCTATTGCCGCACTCCTGGCCGTCGCCGATCTGCCGGTATTTTGAAGCGAATCGGCGGTGTGCTTCTGCTTCGCGATGACGGCGTTCGCTCGCTCGATCTCGCACAGCGGCGCCGGATCGAGACGCCTGCCTAGAAAGTTCCTTTATGCGTTTCCGGCGCCGGCCC
>PKYZ01000869.1 GCA_003132865.1 Bryobacterales bacterium | reverse complement strand
GCCACCGGCTCCTTCACTTTCGTGGCGGCCGCGATTCACGGCGCGATGCGGCTGGCCGCTCCTCCGCCGCGCGATTTCGTGGCGATCGGCCGCGGCGCGGGTTCCGCCGTAGAGGTTTACGGCGAAAGCCGGGCGCGCCCCGTTTTTTCGGCCGAGTTCGACTTGCCCCCAGAGAAAGCCGCGGCCATGGCCGCCGCCGAGCTGCGCCTGGCGCCCGAGACGGCGCCGCTGCCGCTAGAAAGCCTGCTGCCGGCGCCGCGCGTGAATCCGGTGGAAAACGATCTGGTGCGCAATCCGCTGCCTTACGCAGCGGCCCTCGCGAGCGCCTGTCCGCGGCTGGCGCCGTCGGCCAACCTGCTGCCCCCCGAGCGGCGCGAGTTGGCTTCCCGCGGCATCTTCATTCCGACCGCCGTGGTGGCGGCCGCGCTGCTCATCGTACTGGGCGCTACCCTGGCTTGGCCGGGTTACGAACAGCGCCAATACCTGAAGGAACTGGACGCCGAAATCGCGCAATTACGGCCGCAAGCGGCGCGGGCGGCGGCTCTCGACCACCAGATCGACCACACTCGCGCGTGCGCGCGCTTGCTGGATGAATTCCGCTCCCGTACGCGTTCGGATATGGATGCCATCAACGAGCTGACCCGGCTGTTGCCGCCGCCGGTGTGGGCCAACACGATCGATATGTCGCGTGACGCGGTTTTGATCCTCGGCGAAGCCGATCAGGCCGCCCCGCTGCTCAAAGTGCTGGACGCCTCGCCATTGTTTCACAATTCCGAATTCAACGGCATCAGCAAGGTGCAAAACGCGGAGATCTTCCGGCTGCGCACCCAGCGGAGGCCGCGCCCATGACCACCGGTACGCTGGACCGTCGCACGCTGCTGGTTTTGGGGGCGGGGGTGTTGTTCGTCCTGGTGCTGCGCTTCGGGGTCATGGCGGATAAGCGGCCCGAGGTGGTGGCCGCGTTCGATTCGGTCCCGTTGGCCGAGAAACGTCTGGCGAAGTTGCGCGAGACGGTGGCCACCGTGCCGGGAAAAGAGAAAATCGCCAACCAGGCCGCCGCCCAGTTGGCCACGCGGGAGAAAGGCATGATCCTGGCCGACACCGCCGCACAGGCGCAGGCACAGTTGCTCGAAATCATTCGCCGCGTGGGCAAGGACGATGGCATCGACGTGCGGGGCGCCGAGGAGATGAAAGTGCGGCCGCTGGCCGACGATTACGGCGAGGTTGTGGTGGCAGTCTCTTTCACTTGCCGCATCGACCAATTCGTGAATTTCATGGCGGACTTAGCTAACCGGCCCGAGTTGCTGGCCACCAGCGACATTCGGGTGGCCACCAGCAATCCCAAGGAAAAGACGGTGTCGGTGCGGCTGGGACTATCGGGTGTGGTGCCGCGCAAGCTGGTGCCGGCGAAGAAAGGGCCGGCCTCGCTGTGAAGCGCAAATTGTTATTGGCGAACCTGGCGCTGCTGGGGCTGAGCGTGGCGGGCGGGGTGCATCTGCGCCGCGAATGGACGGAAGCGCGCGACCGTGAGCAGAAGGTGCTCCGGAAGCGCATCCAGCCCGCGCCGCCGCCACCCATAGCTCGGCTGCCCGTAACCGAGCCGGTCAAGGCGGCCGGTTACAACGACATCGCGCAGAAGATGCTGTTCTCCAAGGACCGCAATCCCGTGGTAGTGATCGAAGCGCCGCCGCCGCCGAAGCCCGTTCCGATGCCGGCCCTTCCGTTGTTTCACGGCGTGGTGGATTTTGGCGATGGTCCGATCGCCATCATGAGCGAGGGGCCCAAAGGGCCGCATCGCGATTACCAGCCGGGCGACAAGGTGGGGGCGTTCAAGCTGGTGGCGGTGAACAACGCGGAACTCGTGCTGGAGTGGGAAGGCCAGACGATCACGAAGAAAGTGGATGAGATACTCGACCGCAGCACACCGCCTCCTTCGTCTGGCCCGGCGGCCGCCGGCAGACCGGCTCCCGTAGCGCCACTGGTGGCGACAGCTCCGGCCGTGCCGGGCGGAGATCTCAACGGGGGCATAAAGGCCTGCCAGCCGGGCGATACATCGCCGGGCGGGACCGTCGCCGACGGCATGCGCAAAGTGATCAAGCCCAGCCCGTTCGGTCCGAGGTGTTATTGGGAGAGTGAGAAGTAAGGCACCCGCTGCGGAGTGGTCGCCAATAAGGAGTAATCGCGAATGAGAATTCTAGTATGCATGTGTATCCTTTCGGGTTGTCTGGCGGCCCAAGATCCCGCCAAGACCCCGCCATCCCCGCCTTCCCCGGCGGCCAAGCAGACCAAGAAAGCGTCTGCGGTGACGGCCATTCCGAAAGGCGCCGTCGAAACCACGCCCGGATTCTACCGTTGGACGGATAAAGACGGCAAGGTCTGGACGTACCGCCGGACACCCTTCGGCGTGTCGCGGTGGCCCGCGGATTCGGTGGATACCCAGCAGAGCGCGGCGGACAAGCAGAACGCAGTGGCCGGGCGGACGACCGCGGTGGAAGAAGGCGATTCCATCCGCTTCGAGCAAGCCACTCCCTTCGGAAAACGCACGTGGGTTCGCAAGAAGACCGAGTTGAACGAGACCGAACAGAAGGTTTGGGATCTCCGGCAGAAGAACAACACGGCCAGCCGTACTGCGGAAAAGGAGTAAGCGGTGAGATCCAGCAGAGTCTTAGCGGCAGCGGCACTGACGGCGTGGTGCGGGACTTGGGTGGCCTCGGCGCAGCAAAACGCCCCGCCAGCCCCCCCTCCGAGGCCCCCGGCCCCGGCGGCGCCTCCCGCTGCGCCAGCCACTTCGCCGCAGACCGGCCCACCGCGATCTACCGGTGGCGATGCCGGCGGCTTCATGCTGGAGAACGTGTCGCTGGCGGAACTGATCGACATCGTGGCGCGCCGGTTGAAAATCAATTACCTGCTGGACCCGCGCTTCAAGGGAGGCAGCGTCACCATCCACACCTACGGCGAAATGAAGTCCGCCGACCTGATGCCGCTGCTCGAAACCATCCTGCGCGTGAACGGCGCGGCGCTGGTGAAAGTCGGCGACCTCTACCGGGTAGTGCCGGTGGCGAATGTGGCGCAGATGCCGCTCCCTCCGGCCATCAACGGCAAGGACTTCCCCGACGATGAGCGCATGTCGTTGAACCTGGTTTTCCTGAAGTACGCCACCGCCGGCGAGATCTTGAAGCTCATCCAGCCGTTTCTGGGCGAGGGCGCCGCGGTGGCCACTTACGACCCGGCCAATCTGCTGATCCTGCAGGACAACAACCGCAACATGAAACGCACCATGGATCTGCTGGCGCTGTTCGACAGCGACTCCTTCGTGAGCCAGCGCGTGCACCTGTTCGACGTCAACAATGGCCGGCCCACGGATCTGGTCAAACAACTGGAGTCCATTTTCAAAGCTGTCTCGCTTTCCGAGAAAGCCACCGCGGTGAAGTTCGTACCGATCGATCGCATCAACACGATCATCGCCGTGGCGCCCAATCCGGGGGTCTTCGACGAGGTGGGACGGTGGCTGAAGAAGTTGGATATTCCGGTAAAGGCGCCGGCGGGGGCAGTCGACAACTACGTCTACCGGCTCAAATACGGACGCGCCGACGTGATGGCGATGGCCATCATGGCGCTGTATAGCGGCAATCCGATGGCCCTCATGGCGCTCAGCCAAATGAATAACAACATGATGAGCAGCATGATGGGCAATATCGCCCCAGGCGTGGGCGGCGGAGGTTACGGCGGCG
>PKYZ01000888.1 GCA_003132865.1 Bryobacterales bacterium | reverse complement strand
AGATTCTCGCTCAGAGCCCTTTCGTCTTCCGCGCTCTGCCGACGGCAGCCCGGACATGGTCCATCGTCACGACCAATCCGCACTCCTCGAAATTGACGTCGCGGAGGGCGGTCATAACCGCCAGGCGGCATGACTCCGATATTTCAGCGCCGGAGAAGCCCTGGGTTTCCTCGACAAGTTCACCGATATCGATTCCCGACTCAACTGGTTTGTTGGCTAGATGCACCGCAAAGATCGCGCCACGCGCGGCCGCGTCTGGAAGGGGGACTTCGACTTGGTAATCAAACCTCCCCGGTCGAAGCAAGGCCGGGTCCAGCAGTTCAGGCCTATTCGTCGCGCCAATGACGAAAACACCTTCGGCGGTTTCAATGCCGTCCATCTCGCAGAGGATCTGATTTACTGCGGAGTCAGAGTCAAAGGAGTATTCGTGTCCTCTCCTAGCCGACGCAACAGCGTCGATTTCATCGAAAAAGATGACGCATGGGCTCGCTTCCCGCGCCTTGGCGAAAAGAAAACGAATGCGCTCTGCCGACTCGCGCTGCCATTTGCTCAGCACTTCGGGGCCTTTCACGGAGATGAAGTTCACCGCGCACTGACTGGCAACGGCTTTAGCCAAAATCGTCTTTCCCGTGCCTGGCGGCCCATAAAGAAGGATGCCCCTAGCAGCTTTCAGGCCCGCTCTTCGAAAGGCGGCTCGCTTTGTGAGCGGGTAGACGATATTCTCGACTAAAAGGCGCTTCACCTCGTCCAAACCACCCACCTCATCCCACGAAACCTTTGGCACTTCTATAACGAACTCCTTCAGCGCGGATGGGGGAATGCTGGGCAGGGCTAGTTCAAAGTCTGCCATGCTAACGTTTAGGCCTCGCCAGTTGGCGATCTCGCCCTTCTGGAACTGTTCCTCGGAAAACGAACGCCGGAGCGAGTTGTACGCGGCTTCGCGGCATAACGAAGCCACGTCAGCCCCGACGAAACCGACGCACCTTTCGGCGAGAACGTCGAGACGGACGTCATTCGACAGCGGCATCTGGCGGGTGTGGATCTCAAGAATCCGTTTTCGGCCTGTAGCATCCGGCACACCAATGTGGATCTCGTGACCGAAGCGCCCTTGTCGCCGCAAGGCGCTGTCTATTGCATCCGGCCGGTTGGTGGTTCCGACCACGACGACGCCCCTCTGTTTCGTCATCCCATCCATCAAGGTCAGGAGGGTGGCCACAATACGACGTTCCACCTCACCCTGGACCTGATCTCGTTTGGGAGCGAGGGCGTCGAGCTCATCAATGAGAATGACTGCCGGTGCGTGTTTGCGAGCCTCTTCAAAGACGGCGCGAAGGCGCCCCTCACTTTCTCCGTACCACTTGCCTACGATTTCCGGACCGTTTATTAAACAGAAATGCGCCCCAACCTCGTGAATCAGAGCTCTCACAATCAGCGTCTTGCCGGTACCGGGCGGGCCATACAGAATGACGCCTCTCGGCGGCCCCGTACCCAGATACTCAAAAAGCTCGGGGAACCGAAGTGGGTACTCGACGAATTCCCGGACGGTCTTGATCTCTCGCTCTAGTCCACCAATATCAGAATAGGTGATCGGAATATCGCCGGTGCCACCTTCGGTGACGTTTGACGTCAGTATTTCGGTGGTGCTGGCCAGCAGGACGATTCCGGCGGGCTTCGTGTCAGCGACCTCTATGATTCGCGGCTCGCCAGCCAAGGTGAACACTGCTGTTTTTTCGGACTTGATAACCGGCTTTCCAACAAGCCTCACGACGTCCCGGTTCAGGAACTCCGAAGGCAGAGTAATCCACACCTGATCGGCAACTGGCGGGTCGATGAAGTCAACGTCTACCGGGTCGCCGTCTCTCAGGTTGAGGGTGACCAGCTTGAAGCGGTCAATTCTTAGAATATTCTCCTGGGAGTGTTTGACATCCGAGAGTATGCATGCACAGCTTCGACCGAGCCTTTGAAGCTTGATATAAACGGTTGATTCTGTGGCCTTGTCTAGCGGGGCCGGCAGGACTTGATCGGTCTCGACAATCGCACGATGCGTACCATCAAGATCTGCCCGACCATAAACACGAAGCTGAAATTGCATGGACGTCTTCTCATCAAGTAGTTTCCAGAAGCTTCAGCGCCTCTTGGGAATTCTAAGCTTAACACTGGCGGCAGTGCTGGTCCAGGCGGCGATGGCGACCTTAACCCAGGCGGGCATCCGCCACGCGCCGGTGCTCCCCGTAGATGCACAATGCACCAACGGCCATCCCTCTGTGGATGTGCGCCATCGTAAGCGCGGCGACCTCGGACCGGCGCAGGGCGCAGCCCAGGGAGCACGATGATTTTAGCCCGGTTCGCGCAGCCCCTTAGTCGCGGTGAGGTCCGGCGCGTTTAGGAGCGCTTGGGCCTGTTTGAGCGAAAGCCCAGTTTTCAGCGCTCACCCCAATGGACTTGGCGCTTTTCACGCGGGCGATCCCGGCGGCCAATTCCGGCCCGCCGGAGCCCCGTTGTCCCGCGGCCGCTATCGCCAGCCTGCGGATGGGCAACATGCGGATAATGATCGACGACGACCCCACCACGCGCTCTTCCAAGCGTTACCCGCCAGTTGCGTTCAGTCGAACTCAACGGCGCGGTTCCATGGCTACACCGCCACTCTCAGGTTGATGCGGTCATTCGGCGCGTGCACCAGATCCTGCTTCGTGCCAAGGTACCGCTCCGTCGTCTGGACAGAAGCATGCCCCAACAGCAATTGAATTTGCTCAAGCTCCCCTCCAGCGGCGCGGCACAGCTTTGCGGCCGTGCGGCGACAGTCATGAGGGGCGATGCCTGCGACACCAGCCGCCTTGGCATACGGCCGTAGCATCTGCCAAACCACCTTTTCGGACAGCACGTCGCCCCGAACTTGGTCGCCGCGAATGACGGGACGGAACACGTATCCGTCCACGACGCCTGCGGGGGCGGTCCAGGCATCGATGGCAACTTTCACCCAGACCGGCATCGGGATGGTCCGCACGCGGCCGTGCTTTCCGTAAAGGTCTACGATGCACCAGCGGCCATCGCGCTGCTGTATGTGGGCCATCGTGAGCGCCGCCACCTCCGACCGCCGCAAGGCGCAGCCGAGCAGCACGGCGATGATGGCGCGGTCGCGTAGGCCTTTCAGGGTCGTGATGTCCGGCGTGTTCAGCAGCGCCTTGGCCTGCTTCAGCGACAGCCAGTTGCCGGCGCGCACGCCGATGGACTTGGCGCTTTTCACGCGCTGGATGCCGGCGGCCAGTTCGGGCGCCAGCAGGCCGTTGTCGGTCGCCTCCACCGCCAACTTGCGGATCGCCGACATGCGGACGATGATGCTCGACGAACCCAGGCCGCGTTCCTCCAGGGTTACGCGCCATGCGCTCACGGTGGCCTTGGTGAAGCCGGGGCGCGGTTCCTGGGCGTACCAGCCGAAAAACTCGTCCAGGGCCATATTGTAGACCCTTTTCGTGATCGGCGACGAAACAGAATCAAGCACAAGGCTCTTCATCCGCCGCCATTCGTTTGTTTTGTCAACTACAGTTAACTCATTCATTTTGAACCCCTTAATGGGCAATATCGGTAGCCATGAAGACCTTACCTCGGGACGGCGGGAAACAGCAAGCAGAACCTGGGAGGCGGCAGGCTTAGTCTACGGATTTAGGAATCGCCACCGTGGTCGAAAGGCAAGGGGTCGTACTCCTGGTAGGCCGGTCTGACAAACCTGGGATCGTTTTATCCGCGCAGCCTTGGGTGGCGGTCAACAAGTATGTTATCCTTGCCCCAGCAGACCCGATGAGGCGATGCATGGATTTAGACGGCTCCGCCCGACGGCTTCGACAACTTCAAGTCTTCATACTGCGCGTGTCGGGCCTGACCGGTTCATCGCGATTACTGCCGCCCTCAGGGTATTGCGCGGGGTTTTCCTGCTAGATGTGTGACGTGCGGCCGGTCGCATGAACGATTTTCTTTCAAAGATCTCTGGCCAAATTGCCGGTCCGATCATCTTAGGGGCGTTCTTTCCCGTGGTGCTCTTCGTGACCGCGCTGATGCTCGTCGTCCTACCCCTCACACCCTACTTACAACCACTGACCATTGTGGTCGCCCAGATGAAGCTCTGGGAGGACAAAGCCTCTTCAGCGATCATTTTGACCGCCGTGGTACTCGTCCTCTCCGTCGTCCTCTATATGCTCAACGTCCCAGTGATCCGACTCTACGAGGGCTACCCGTGGAAAAAATCCTGGATTGGCACCAAACTGGCGGATGCCAAGCGCAAGCGCCTCAACGATGCTCAACAGCTCCGTTCCCTGATCAAAAGCCTCCGCAAGGAAATCCGCCTCCACCACTTGCCGGTGCCCGACGACGATTTGGACGATTTGATTGAAGCTCAGGGCGACCTGGCGCGGATGGCTAACGACCAATATCCAAGCGGCGCCGATCTCGTCTTGCCTACGCGCCTGGGCAATGTTATTAGATCTTTTGAAACCTATCCGTTGCCCCAGTACGGCCTGCCGTTGATTGCGGTTTGGCCGCGCTTGCAGGCAGTGATTCCAACCACGTACGCGCAAGCGCTGGATGGGGCGCAAACGTCCTTCAATTTCATGCTGAACTGCTCGTTTCTCAGCGGCATGCTGGCGGTGCTCCTGACGATCTGCGGCCTGCGTTGGCGGCACCCTTGGCAAGCCGGCGTGGATCACACGTGGATCGCGTGGTTGATCGTTGTCATCGTGCTTTCGCGGCTGTTCTACAATGCTGCGATCGGTCAGGCGGCCGAGTGGGGTACGCAGGTCAAGACAGCCTTTGACCTTTACCGCGGCTCCTTGCTGACGCAACTCGGCTACGAACTCAAGCCCGAGACACCAGCCGACGAGCGGCGCATTTGGGAAGCAATCAATTACAAGCTCGCATTTCCTGATGACCGCTCCTGGCCCGAGCTCCCATATAAGCGACAACCCACATCGCTGCTGGTCGAGCCATCCTCAACGCTCGTACAGTTCAGCAGGACGGTGACGCTCGTCGCACCAGACAGACTCCGCGTGAAGCTAACGGTCGTGAACACTGATCCCGCCGCGTACGATGCCACCGAGGTGATTCTGCGGGACGACGTTCTGGCTGGACAGACGTATATCACGAATTCCGCAACCGTAGACGGCATCGCGCGACAACCCACTGACCTAAGCCCACTGCGGATCTCCCTTGGCAAGCTCGATGCCGGACGGCAGTGCGTCCTGAGCTACGAACTTAACGTACCGAAAGCCATATGAGTTGGGAAGATCGCCGCGTTGACAAACTCGACGGCCTTGATCCATCCATCGTCGCGGCGCTCAAGGCGGCTGGGATGCGCGCCGCGGGTGAAATTGTTAATGAATACGGGCGCCCGGCCCCGAAGGAACCCGACCTCAAGGCGTTGGCGCGGCGGATCGACCGCCCGGAGACCGCGACAGCGAAGGTCCTTGCACGCGTCTTCCACGAGGCTGCAGGATGGCTCACGCAGAACTGGCTGGGGCGTCACTGGGTAGACCTCGCTGTCATGGGCGCGGGTATGTTGCTCGTCATCGGGGTGCTGTGGCTGCCCGTCCACCAACGCATCACCGGAACGGCCCGGTTGGGGACTCCCCAAGTCTCCGCCGTGCGGGAGCTTCCGGCTGGCGCTCTGGTCAATGCGGGCGACCTTCGCGTCACAGGCGCCAGTCGCGACGTCGCCCAGGGCGTTCTGGCTGTCTTGGCAGGCGGCTACGCGTCGCGTGCAATTCCCGCCGGCGGCATCATTACGCAGGGCATGCTGGGTGGGCCCCCCCTGCCCGGACGACTGCTGACGCTACCCGTCCAACATATGCCTGCGCTGGGCAAGCGCAAGCTACCGCTGGCTGTAGAGATGGTCTTCTCCTCCCGGCAGTCCGCGCCAGGAGGCGCCATCTTCCGGGTGCTCCTCCTTGAAGCTACTCCCACGAGCCAACCCACCACCATTACCGTCCGGCTCCCAGCCAAAGATCTTGCCGAAGCAGCGAAGTGGATTGGTTCGTCGGATGTCTCGGTTGCGTTTCCGGACCCGTAACGCTGGCTTATTTGGGTTTGGTTGGATCGTTGCCGGGCAACGCGAGCATGAGTGCTTCATCCGTCGCATCGATGACCGCATCGACGGTGGAATCCAGCGTAATTACAGGCGTGTTGAAGAATATTTGAAAATCTAGAGGTGCGGTTGCACCGGAGACTGTTCGGTACACGCGCATCTTTAACTCCGCAATAGCTGCTTCGTCTGTGAAGCCTAGTTCCCGGAGAGTTTTCTCGGACTGGATGTCGGTGAACCCGGCTTGCTCGGAGATTTGGGCGAGTACCGTCTTTACGATCGGCCTGAGATCTTCCTTCTGCATCACTTCTCCTCCACATCTTTGAAATCGCCCTCCACGATGCGACCTATTTCGGCTTGGTCGGATCGTCGCCCGACCGTCCCCAGGCCACCGTCAAGGTTCCCGACTGTCGGCTGCCCAATGCAATTCGCACCATGTGAATCTGATGTATGGGGTGCCAATTCTCGCCGGGCAGGAGTGTCCATTCGCCGAAGTAGATCCTACCCAAATTCTGTACGTAAAGTAAACGCGACGGACTATCGGTAATGGCCTTGCGGATTTCGGCTTCCACCACAGCGTCCGGATCGTCGCCGCGCAGGTAGGTTTCGCAGCGGTCCGTGGAATAGTGAAAAGGCGCGGGCAAATAATCCTTGACGGGCGCGCCTTTCACCCTCAGGTTCTCGATGCTGCACCCATACGGCACCACGCGCACCCGCTTTCCGTGCGGCTTGCCGTTATCGAACCACTGGCGCCGGTAAAGGCTGACCATGCCCAGCGTGATCCGGTCGGCGGTGAGCGCGCCTCCTTCCACATTCAGGCTGTTCAGCGTGGCGTGAACTTCGGTGCGGAAGAAGCCGTCCTTGTCTTCCGGATGAGCAATGATCTCGGACGTGCAGCCGCCATGCGACAGGACGCCGGGAATTTCGAAGGCGGCTTGTTGCGCCGCGTAATGACCGGCCTTCTTATCCGGCACGCCACAGCGGGCGTGATCGACCTTGTGCGGACCAGGCTCCCAGATATCGGCGTCGAATCCGGCGGCCTGCCCATAGTATAGGTACTCCGTCATTGGCATGAGCCATCTCCCTTTTCATTCTGCCACGCAAACCAGTGCGGCATCTTTGAGGTCCACTCATTCGGGTATCGAAAACTACTCCAACAATTCTATAGCCAACGCCGGGTCACGTTTCTGTCTGCCATAATATCGACCGACCCCACAGCGTTAAGAAAAAGCGCCCTGCGAATTGTGCCACAAGTAAACTGGTGCGCCGACGAAGGAAGCATTTGGTTAGAATCCATTCGCCTCGGGATGTGGGCTGCCCGGTCCTGTGGCCTAACTGTGCGCCTCGCTTGCACCGATTGCCTCCACTTCCTCCACGCGGAGCGTCCGCCGTGCCGGGCGGTTTCATATTATACGGTGCTCTGGCAAGCGGACTTCATTCGACCAGACCGGCGCTTGAGGGCGTTGTCGCATTATCGGCGCCTATTCTCCTTCTTCCTCGATCACCATACTTCGGTTCCCGTACATCTCGACATCACCTTCCACGAGTTGGCCTATTTCGGCTTGGTCGGATCGTCGCCCGAAAGTGCTGCTTTGTGCTTTCGAAAGGCCGCCCACCGCTTCTTCGTGGCCGCCACGATCCGAGCCCGCGCCTCCGCGCTAATGACGCGCTTTTTCGGCTTGGGCGCGGCCGCCTTGGTTCCGTGCTCGGCCTTGTANNGGCTGCGTAGTTCCGCTATCTTGTGCTCAATCTGGTTCCGCCGATGCTGGAGTCCGATTAACGCGGCTTCGAGTAGTTCAGTGTCTTGCTTGGGTAATCGTGCCGCGGTCTTTCCGCCTCTGTTCATTCTGCCTCCCAAGATCTTCAATTGTACCGAGGAGGCTCTATATTGACAACCGCGCGTTCGATCCGCTTCGCTCGTCACGCTCCCCGGCGGGCCTTAATTCGTCTTATCGTTACCTATTCGGCGCCGCGACTGGTACATGCTGCGCAGCGTGTCGGGATGCTCGGGACCCAACACGCGGCGCTAGTTCTCCAGGGTCTGACTGAAGAGCGCGTCGTGGGCTGCCCCCGGCGTGATTTTGAAGATGGGAGAAGAGCTAGGCAACCGAACCCCTCATCCTCCTGCATGCAGCAGGCGAGCAGGAGGACTTTCGCCCGTTATTCCTACCAGGCCCGCCGGCGTTGGTGCTATGGTCAGGCGCGGTCCCAAGGGGCTGTCCCAGTCCAACGT
>PKYZ01000653.1 GCA_003132865.1 Bryobacterales bacterium | reverse complement strand
TCCCGCAATTCATCCCTCGCGGCGGCATCATGGCATACAGCTTTCTATTCACCTTCGTTCACGTTGCGGAAGGGTTGCTGTGGCTCACTCTTCTGACCATCGCTGTAGGACCTCTCCGATCCTGGCTCCGCCGCCCCGCGGTTACGCGAGGACTCGATTGCGGCACCGGGACTGTGCTGATCGGCGCCGGACTTGGTCTGGCCCTCGAGAGGCGTCGCTAGTTCTCGATACGCCGTTCTAAATAGAGTGACTCCTCACACCGCGCAAAGCGCGCCTGCATCGGTCTTTTGCCGCCCGCCCCGCGTCCGTATGTTAGATTTGAAAATTAGGAGGTGGTTTGACCCCTGAAGCGCCCGCATTCCTTCTGCAGATCGACATCTGGGAAATGGTTGGCCGCGGCGGCCCGCTGACAATCGCCGTTCTGGTCATCCTCTTGTTCTTTTCCGTTTTCTCCTGGACCATCATTTTTTCCAAGTGGAGCGTATTGCGCACGGCGCGCGCCGCCGACCGGCGCTTTCTGCGCGCCTTCCGCAAAGCCAGCGGCCTCGATGCGGTCATGGTCGCCAGCGAACAGTTCAAGCCCGCCCCCTTGGTGTCCGTATTCGAGTTCGGCTATGAGGAGGTCCACCGCCAGGTCCAGGCGCGCGGCTCCGTCACCAATAAGATCTCGCTCGAACGCTCCCTGCAGCTCGGCACCAGCGAAGAGCTCACCAAGCTGGAGCGCAACATGAGTTGGCTGGCCACCACGGCTTCGGTCAGCCCGTTCATCGGTTTGTTCGGCACCGTGCTCGGCATCATCCGCGCGTTTCAAGAGCTGGGGATGCAGGGTAGCGCCAGCCTGCGCGCGGTGGGACCCGGCATCGCCGACGCGCTCATCGCCACCGCCGTGGGGCTCGCCGCGGCCATCCCCGCCGCTATCTTTTATAACCAGTTCAGCCACACCATTCGCGAGATCGGCGCCCGCATGGACGACTTCTCGCTCGAATTTCTCAACATGGCGGAGCGGAGTTTCGGAGAGTAAACCGTGGCGATATCGATCAATGGCGGCGGCAGCTTCCGGTCGCGCCGGCGCGCTTCCACCGGCATGCTTTCCGAGATCAACGTCACTCCGTTCGTCGACGTGATGCTGGTGCTGCTCATCATCTTCATGCTCACGGCCCACGTGATGGAATTCGGCGTCCAGGTGGACGTCCCCAAGACACGCGCGGTCCATGACAGCGCCAAGGAGCTGCCCGTGGTCAACATCACCAAGGACGGCACGCTGTACCTCAACGAAAAAGAGACCAACATCAACGACCTTCCGGCCGAGATCGCGCGCCGCTTCACCGGCGCTAGCGAGGTCTACCTGCGCGCCGACAAAGAGACCGTCTGGGAGCCCATCGCGCAGGTCATGAGCGAACTCGCCGAGGCTAAGCTGAAGGTCAACGCGGTCACCCAGCCGGAGGACACCGCCGGCAAGAGGCGCAAGTAATGCCGGCGCACGTGGACATCCTGGATCAGGCGGATTCCCTAAACAAACCGCTGCTGGGATCGCTCGCGCTGCATGCGGCGGTCTTCGGAACCTTGCTGGCCTGGGGAGTGGTGCTCTCCGGCCCTCACGAAAGCTGGGGCGACGCCAATTCCGGTGGCCCCGGCAGTATCTCCATTAACGTGGTGAACAAGATTCCGCTGCCGTCGCGGAGCGGACTCGTCAACCCGCTGGCCAACGATACCGAATCGGCGGTGCCGACTCCTCCTCCTGCTGCCAAGCCGAAAAAGCTGGCGCCTGCCGAGCAACCGGATGCCATCCCCATCAAGAGCCGCAATCATCCGAAGCCATCCGAAGTGGCCCGATCCGCGCAGAACAACTGGCGCGCCAAGCAACAGGACCGTCCCAACCAGCTTTATAGCGCTGCCGGCCCGGCCTTGGTTTCGCCCATGATGGGGCAGGTCGGCTCGGGCGGCGTGGGCGTCGGGCAGGGATCGCCGTTCGGCAACCGGTTCGGAAACTATGTGACGATCCTGCGGCAGCGCGTTGCCGAGAAATGGCACACCGGAGACGTGGATCCGCGTATCCATACCCTTCCGCCCGCCATCGTCACCTTCGAACTCATGAGGGACGGATCGGTGCGCAACGTGCACGTCGCCCAGAGCAGTGGGAACCAGGCCGCGGACTACTCCGCCCAGCGCGCCATCTATGACGCGAGTCCTTTCCCGGCCCTGCCCGCCGCCTATGACCGCGACGCCGCCACGATTGAGTTTTGGTTTGAGTTGAGGCGATAAAATGAAAAGAGCTTTTTGGTTGGCCGCCGCGTCCGCCGGGATCCCCCTGCTGCTGGCGGCGCAGCAGAGCGATGTCATTATCAAGTTGGAGGGCGGCGCCCGTCCCGCCATTGCCGCGCCCGATCTGCGCGGCAGCGGTGCGGCCCAGCCGCTCATGAACGCCTTCAACGAAACCCTCTACAACGATCTGGACGCATCCGGCATCTTCAAAATGGTCCCCAAAACCATGTACCCGCTGCAGGTGCCGCAGCAGCCTTCGGATTTCCGCGAGCAGCCCGCGCCCCAGCCTACCCGCCCCGGCCAACAACCACGCAACGGTGGAGGCGCATGGCTCTCGGACTGGTCCTCGCCGCCGGTCTCCGCCAACTACCTGGCGTTTGGCTATACCGCCGTGCAAAACAACGTACTGGTGCTCTACGGCTGGCTGTTCAACGTGGGGCAGACCACGGTTTCGCAAGCCCAGGTCCTCGGCAAGCGTTACTTCGGCTCTCCGGACGAGGCCGGAGCTAAGAAAACGGCCCACGAATTCGCGGCCGATATTATAGCGCAGATGGGCGGCACATCTCTGCTCGGCACCAAAATCTATTTCGTATCCAATCGCACCGGCCACAGGGAGATTTGGGTCATGGACCCGGACGGCTCCAACCAGCGCCAGATCAGCCATTTCAATTCGTTATCCATCATGCCCAGCGTCTCGCCCGACGGTACAAAAATCGTCTTTACTAGCTACGCTCGCGGGAATCCTGCTATATTTATACTCTCGACGGATACGGGGCGGCGCTTGCCGTTTTATAATCAAGTCGCATCCATGAATGCGACCGCGGATTTCACGCCGGACGGTAAACAGTTGCTTTATGCGTCCACGGCCAGTGGCTGGGCACAGATTTATATCGCCAACATCGACGGGAGCAATCTGCGCCGCATTTCGAACACCCGCGCCCTGGAGGTCGAGCCGAAGGTGAATCCGAAGACGGGTACCGATCTGGCCTTTGTCTCAGGCCGGTCGGGACCGCAGCAAGTTTACCGGATGAATATGGATGGCACTGACGTGCAGAGGTTGACTAATGGCGAGGGAGAAGCGTCCAACCCGTCCTGGCACCCCAACGGGCAGATCATAGCTTTTGCCTGGACGCGCGGCTTCGCCACCGGTAATTTCAATATCTTCGTAATGGACGTGGCCTCGCGCAACTTTAACCAGTTGACTTACGGCGCGGGGCGCAATGAGAACCCCAGTTGGGCGCCGGATGGCAGGCGCTTAGCGTTCATGTCCACTCGTACCGGGCCGGAGCAGATCTGGACGATGCTGGCCGACGGCAAGCAGCTTAAACAGTTGACGACGGCCGGAAAGAATTGGACCCCGGTATGGGCAAAATAGGGTGCTGGGTTCTAGGTCCTGGGTTCTGGCGTACCGATCTCCCGTTTGCGGAGAGTTTGCCAGCACCCAGCACCCAGTACCCAGCACCCAGCACCTACTTTTCAGGAGGCTTAGTTCATGTTGAATAAACGGAAAATCAGCACCATTGGTATTTGCCTGACGTTGGCGATGTTCGCGGCAGGTTGCAAAAAGAAAGCGCCGCCACCGCCGCCACCACCACCGCCGCCCAAGGAGCAGCCGGCCCCGCCGCCGCCGCCCGCGGCGCCCACCGTCACCGCGTTTGCGGCCGAGCCTTCGTCGATTGAGCGCGGCCAGTCGTCCACGCTGAGTTGGAACGTCACTGACGCCAGCAGCATTTCCATCGATAACAGCATTGGCACCGTGCAGGCTGCCGCAAGCCGCCGTGTATTCCCGGGCGCTTCCACCACCTACACTCTGACGGCTACCGGACCCGGCGGCACTAAAACCGCCACCGCCACCGTCAATGTGACCGAACCGGCGCCGCCGCCGCCGCCACCGGCCGCGCCGAAAGTGAGCTTCTCGGATATGCTTTCCGGCACCGTCGGGGACGCCTTATTCGACTACGACAAGAACGATATCCGCGAAGATGCCCGCGCCGCGCTGACCAAGGACGCCGACGCCCTGAAGGCCATCATCGCCAGCTTCCCGGACGCCAGCGTCACCATCGAGGGCCATTGCGACGAGCGCGGTTCGGCCGAGTACAACCTGGCTCTCGGCGACCGGCGCGCCGCCGCCGCCAAGGACTTCCTGACCCAGTTGGGTGTTCCTGGCGACAAGCTGAAGACCATCAGCTACGGCAAGGAACGTCCGCAGTGCACCGACCACGACGAGACGTGCTGGCAGAAGAACCGCCGCGCGCACTTCTCCACAGGGCAGTAAAATCGGGTAAGGGCCGGGCAGTCCCGGCCCATCCGCAACCGGCGGGACGGCGCACCCGTCCCGCTCATGAGGAGATCCTATGACCTTTTGGCGCACGCTGTTGCCGGCCCTTTTAATCTGTCCTTCCTTGACCTTCGCAGCCAGCAAAGAAATTGTCGAATTGCAAAGGGATTTGGCCCTCCTGCAGGAACAGGTGCGGAGCATGCAGCGCTCCCAGGACGAGAAGTTCTCCGCGATTCAGGTGCTGGTCCAACAGGCGCTCGACTCGGCTAACAAGACCAGTACGTCCGTCGCCCTCTTGCAGAACAATCTCCAGCAGAGCTTCAAGGATCAGCAGAAGAGCGTCGTGGACCCCGTGGTCGGTGTCGGCGCCAAGATTGACCAGATGACCACCGACGTGAGCGCCATGCGCGAAGCCGTGGCCGACATCTCCAGCCAGATGGGTAAGCTGCAGCAGCAGATGGTGGACATCGGCAACGCCGTCCGCAGCATCCAGACTCCCGCCGCGCCGCCGCCGTCAGGCGCGACGGGAATCGTACCCGGTCCGGGGGCGGCCACCAGCAGCCTTCCCCCAGTCCCCGCCGAAACCCTGTACCAAAACGCCATGCGCGACCGCAGCGGCGGCAAGGACGACCTGGCGCTGCAGGGGTTCGGCGATTACCTGAAGTACTACGGCGACAGCACCCTCGCGCCCAACGCGCAGTTTTACATCGCGGAGATGCACGCCAAACAGAACAAACTGGATAATGCCCTCGCGGAGTTCGATATGGTCCTGGAAAAATATCCGGACAACAACAAAACCCCCGACGCGCTCTATATGAAGGGCGCCACGCTGGTGAAAATGGGCAAGCGCACGCAAGGCAAGCAGGAATTCTGCGAGTTGGTGAAGCGCTTCCCCTCCAACGATCTCGCCAACAGGGCGCGCACGCAGGTGAAGGCGTTGGGTCTCACCTGCGGCCCCGCGGCTTCGGCTCCGGCCCGCCGCAAGAAATCGTAACTCCATGGTTCCGACGATTCTTGTGGGGCAGACCGCTGGTCTGGATAGCGCCGGGATAAACCGGCGTGGAGTAGCGAATGCAAGAGTCGTACAGGGAAGGAATAGCGAACCACCCTGGCCCGGAGCCATGCGAGGGCAGTCGTG
>PKYZ01000163.1 GCA_003132865.1 Bryobacterales bacterium | reverse complement strand
CCGGCTCGTCAAGGGAGCGCAGACAGGCGCGGTAGTCCCGGCAACCGGCCTTCCGTTCCGCGATCAGGTTTGCAAAACGATTGTTGACCACCCGCTGTGCAAAGGTGTGGCGGCTGGAACGGGCTGGATCGTAGAATCTACGACGCAGATGGAGATCGAGCGCAGCCTCTTGCTGGAGGTCGTCGCAATCGGCGGAAGTGAAGCCGTAGGAGCCGACCAGACCGCACGCTTTTGAGTGGATCGTCCTCCACACGTCGGGATCGAGCCAAACCAGTTCAGCCGCCGGGCTCATGTTATTCTCCGCGGCGTGGCCCGCTCCGGGATGCGACCGACATCCACACCACCCGCCACGATCTCGACCAGGCAAGGTTGGCCGAACCGACACTCCAAACGGCGGACCACGCCGGTTTGGTAACTGTCGAAGTACCGAAGGAGATCCAGCATCGGTTGCTTTAGAGCGAAGTCCGGTGGACATGGTCCGGCAGTCACCGCTTCGGCAGGCAGCTTTATAGTCCGGATTATGGTTGGCGGGTCATCGAACTGTGGCTCGCCCGCAGCTATCGACAGATTCTCGATTCTGCCGAACTGCAATCCGTGCAAGACATCTATGAGACGCTTCCTCGCGGGCGAGAGACTGCCGTAATGCAGCATGTCGGGCGTCTTCATCGGGCTTCCCGGCGCCATCCGCCCGGCAGAGCCTTGCCGCCGCCTTCGATGAACTGATCGAGCCGTCCAGGGTGTATCCGGATCTGCCGGCCGAGACGGACCACTACGCCGGGCGGGAAAATCCCGTTACGTACCAGATCGTAAAACCTGCCGGCTGAGATACCGATGCGTCTGGCACTGGAACTGACGGATTCTAACTTGCTCTGACTCATAAGACCTCGCCAATGTGATCTTTCATTATAACCAAAGCGCTCTTTATAAACCAGTAGCTATGTTTTCAACGGTTCTGTGACATCTAAGACGACACCATCTTCCGCGGTCGGTAAAGACAATCGAGGCGACGTCTTGATTGTCTTCAACCTCAACTTGACGATGCACTTGCCTGCCTGGCGTCAGGGGCGCGCACAGTGCACCATGGGGGCGCGCTCAAGGTCGGTAGTGGGATTACGCGGTCCCGCAAGAGGAACAGCGGCGCTACTCGCCAGCCTGAGGTGGTTTCCGTGGAGGTGGTCCCAGTCATGGGGAACCCCGATACTCGCCGGGTTTGCACTGGCATGTGGAACGGCCAAAACCTCACGATCAGAATGTGCGTGCGCCGTCTCACGCGGCTGACGAATACTTTTAGCAAAAAGTGGAGAACCTTTTGGCTGCGTATTGCCTGCACTTTGCCTACTACAACTTCTGCGGGATTCATCAGACCTTGCGAGTCACCCCGGCGATGGAAGTGGGGATCGCGGATCATGTGTGGGGCCTGAAGGAATTGTTGGCGTAGTAGTGGTAGGATTGAAACGGAAGGCCCGCCGCCACAGCGGGCCTTTTCAATATCGGTTTGGGTGCTCGGNNCAAATTCATTTTAAGCGGAGCGTGTACCCGAATGCAACCAGAAAATATCATGACACTTCAAATCGGACTGGTCGGCACCGACGGAATAGTAATGGCGAGCGACTGCCTGATGACTCAAACGGATGGTCTTGGGGTCCAGGGCGTGTCCCAATCTATGAGCAGTAAGTTTAGATGCCGGGATCAGGTTTGTTGTGCGTCTGGTGACAATTTCAGCCTAACCGTGGCAGACGATATTAGCGGCTACAAGCGCCAAGACGATGATTATGACATAGGATGGTCATTGAAACAGATAGCACGATGCGCATGGGAAAGAATCCCTATGGGAGAGGGAGACGGAGTGTCTCGGACAGTGTTGGTAGGATGTACATCCTCCGGAAGATACAGCTTATGGCAGGTTGATCTCTTTCAATCCCCAATCGTAAGCGAATGCCACGATAGGATAGTCTCTGGTGCCGTAAAGAATAATGCCAGACACTTCATTAATACTTTCGCTCCGGTTGGTCCAGCACCCATAAATCTTCCAATCTCCTGCCTATTGCTCCCGGCTGCATACACCATCTTCACAGCAGGTCTTGAACAGCCATCGGAGATCGCTGGTTTAGAGATCATCGTGATGCCACACGGTCGTCCGTATTATCGCCTGCCGGACAGCAAGAATAAAGAACTGCAATCATTGGCGGGTAGTCTGCATAAATCGTTTGGCAAACGTCTGACCAAACCGTTCGACTACATCGCATAGGCGGTATACTGAACCGGATGCGGAGGTTCCTTTACCATGGAGTCCATGAAGGCGCATTTCACCGCCTACCAATTGACGTATTGGTGTCCCGAATGTGGCGACAGTCTGGAGCGTGTAAGGCATCAGCATACCAGGCACGGGAGGCAGGGCGGGCGAGAAATATCTGTGGGAGCATAGCAAGAGCAAGAAGTTTTTGCGCAAGAGCCGGTGCCGGTATGCGGGTATGCGGTTCCGGGCGCCCACGATAGAACTTGAGGTGCTCGACGGCTAATCGGACCCCGATCTGCCAACCCGGCTTCTATCGCTGGCCTGAATAGCGGTTGATTGCGATTGTGATACTCGCGATTCGCCAACCTACGCATTACGGGAAAGCAGTTCTCGCCATATCTTCCGCTGACGCCCCCAATGGGCGACCGCAGTCAGTTTGCGCAGGCCCCGCTCGGAGATTGAGTCGCGTCCTCGCGTGGTGGACGCGTAAAGCAGGATGGCTTCCTGGATGTCCGGCGCCAAGTTCAACAGGTTCATCAGTTGCGTCATCCTGGCTCGTGTGATGTACCCCAGCCGCGCCAGATCGGCGTAATCGCGGACCTCTCCACTATCCACCATGCCCTGGAACTTGATGGCGAGCGCCATCAGCCGCGTGACCCTGGGAAGCTTCCCGGCCTGCGCGCAGCCGGACGCACCAGTGCCCGCGGTGCCCGCCCCTCCGCCCCGCGCCGCGCGCTTGCCCCGCCGTTCCAAGGTCCATTCGAGCGCCAGCCCGTTCGCCAGCCCGTTCGGTCTCGCGTTCGCTTTCATACCCCCACCTCCTGTCCCACTGCCTCCTGCCCCGCCGCCGCGCAGATCGCCTTGAACCCCGCCGCCCGGAACGTCACCGCGATCCGGCCAGTGCGCCCGTCATACCCGATGCGGTCTATCACCGCCCGGATGAGCCGCGTCTGCTCCGCCGTGTTCAGCGATTGCCACACCGGATCGAACGACTGGAGCGCCGTCCGCAGGTCCTCCTCGTCCACCGTCTCCGCCGCCAGCGCGTCCAACTCCGCGCGCACTTCCCCGGCCCGGCGCTCCGCCGCCCGA
>PKYZ01000812.1 GCA_003132865.1 Bryobacterales bacterium | reverse complement strand
GAATCGGCCTTCGCCGCCGCGCACTTCGCGCCACCGCTGGAGAATCTGGCCGCGCTGTCCGAAGAGGAGTTCCGCGAGATGTTCCGGGGCAGCCCGATCCCGCGCGCACGGTATGCGGGGTTTCTGCGCAACGTGGCGATCGCCATGGGTAATGCCAGGGAGGAGAAGTTCCGTGCGCCGCTGGAAAAGCTGGCGGCTCGGGCGGAGGCGGTGGTAAGTGAATCGGCGCGCTGGGGGTTGCGGCAGTTGGATGCGGCGTAAGCCCTGTGGCGCACGCTTTAGCGTGCAGCGGCGAACTTCAGTTCGCCGTTCTGTCGGCTGAAGCCGACAGCGGCACGCTAAAGCGTGCGTTTCGGACGGACACGATAGCCTTCAAAGCCGAGGGCGTTCATGCTACACTGATCGTCCGGAGGCCCGTATCAGTAAGAAATGGTACAACCTGTTCCTCTCGGTGGACCAGCCGCCGGGAGAGGACGGCGCGCCGGAGGATAGCGCCCCAACCGCTAAGACCCCCGCGCAGACCGTCGCCGAGATCGCCTCCTCGGTGGCGGCCGAGCCGAAGTTCTCCAGCCCCGTGAGCGCCGCGGCGGGCTTTGACGAGATCTATCACGCCGCGGAGATTCAGCCGCCCGCGCATGGCTATACCATCACGAAGGTGACCGAGATGCTGCAAAGCGAGCGCATCCGCACTCTTCCAGCCGAGGTCAAGAAAAACTCGGTTTTGCTGGCGCTGGACGCCGCCGGCGTCAAGATTGAGGAAGTCATCGAAGACGCCGTAAAGCGCGATCGCGCTCTCGATGGCTTCGAGCGCGTGCAGCAGAAGTCCCTGGACGAGCTGGAAGCCCGCACGGCGCAGGATAACTCGCAGATCCAGGCCGAGTTAGACCGTCTGACCCAGGAGCACAAGGCCCGTATCCAAGCCAACAACGACGAAGTAGCTAAACAGAAAGAGCGCTTCTACGCATGGCGGTTGCAAAAGCAGCAAGAGGAACAAAAAATCGCCGAATCCGTTTCTTATTTTGTGGCCGAAAGTCCCATCACTACCGGCGGCGCCGCGGCTGCGTCGCGCGGTGCGCAGGCGGGCGCCAGGCCAGAGTCCCCGAAAACTTCGGGCGCATAGCCGTAAGGAGAGGAATTGCCTATGTTTAATCGGCTGTCCCGCATGCTGCGTTCCTTCTTCGGGTTTTTCATCTCCATAGCGGAAAACCCGGAAATCATCCTCGAGCAGAACATTCGCGACATGAACGACCAGGTGCCGCGCATGAACGAGTCGATCGCCATGGTGAAGGCCAACGCCACGCTGCTCGAAAGGGAAGAGGCGAAGTACAAGAACGATATCAACGACCTGACGGCCAAGACCAAGGCCGCCATCCAGGCCGGGCGCGACGATCTGGCGGGGAGCTTTGCCATCCGGCTCGAACAGGTGCGCAGCGCGCTCGCCCGCAACCAGGGCCAGCTTTCCACCGCGCGCGCGGCGTTCGACAAAGCCATGGCGGTGAAAAAGGCCTTCATGATGGAGAAGGACCGTAAAACGCACGAAGCGCTCGGTGCCATCGCCGATTACCGCCGGTCGCAATGGCAGAAGAAAGTCGCCGACGTGATGGAGCAGTTCGACGTCTCGGGCATCAGCGCCACGCACGACGAGATGGTGCGCAAGATCGAGGAAACCACCGCGGTGAACGAGGCCCGCATGGAGATGGCCATGGGTAACGTCGATCAGCAGGCGATCAAGATCGACGAGGAGGTCGAGAAGCTGCGCGCCAACGAGTTGGTCAAGCAGTTCAAAGTGGAGATGGGCATTGTGCCGCCGGAGGCCGCGCCGGAAGCCGCGCAGAAGACCATCGGCGCGCGCGAGGCGGAAAGGAACGCCTGAGGTAAATTATGGCTGTCAAAATTGAGAAGGGCGGATGGGCCCTCATATTCCTCGTCGGGCTTGGCTTGGTAGGCTACAGCCTGCAAAAATACGGCGTAGTGAATTTCCGGAGTGTGCTCGGCTCGCGTTCCGATACATCTCCCAGCGAGCCGCTCGATACTTCGAAGCCATTGCCGGTCGCCGCGACAAGCGATGCAAGCTGCGATACGGTGCGCGTACGCGTGAATATCTGGGTTGGCTGCGCGGCCGGCCTGGTCGCCAACGGCGGCCTGGATACCGCGTCGGGCTCCATCTACGACAAGGCCGGGCTCAAGGTCAGCTTCAAAATCATCGACGACTGGACCGAAGGCGCCGCGGCGCTGGCCACCAACAACGTGGATGTGATGCTCACCACCGCCGATGTCTGGGCCAAAGACTACGCGCAGTTTCAAGACAAGAAAGTCGGGGCGCACGCCTTCTTCATGGTGGATTGGTCGCGCGGCGCCGATGGCGTGATCGGAAAGCAGGGCATCAACAGCATCGAGGATCTGGCCGGCAAGACCGTGGCGTTCGCGCCTTACACGCCGTCCCATTTCCTGCTCTGGAACGGCCTGAAAAGCTCGGGCCTCACCACCGAACAGCGCAACGAGATCTTCTCCAAGGCCGTGCACACCAAGGACGGCATCGAGCCGGCCACCCTGTTCGCCCAGCAGAAAGTGGACGCCGCCGTGGCCTGGGACCCGGATATGAGCGACGCCGTTACCAAGCGGCCCGGATCCAGGAAAATCTACGACACGCGCATCGCCAACCATTTGATCGCCGATATTCTGGTGGTAAGCGATCGCTTCGCCTCGCGCTGCCCGCAGACGGTCGTGAAACTGGTCCAGGGCTGGCTGGAAGGGGTCGAGTTCATCAAGGCGCAACCCAATCGCGCGCACACCCTGATCGGCACCATCAAGGATTTCAACATTCCCGAAGATCTTGCCAAGACCATGCTGGGCGGCGTGAGATTGGCCGACTACGCGGATAACAAGGCCTTCTTCGGCACGCGCGGCGCCGATACCGACTACACCAACATCTTCAAAATGGCCCAGGAGATGTACCACGAGGATCGCATCATCAAGCACACCTTCGATGCCGAGGCCAGTGTCGACCGCCGCTTCATCGACCAGTTGAACGGGAAATTCCCGGTGGCCTCTTCGGAGCCGCCCACCGAATACAAGGAGCCGGCCAAGGGAGCGACGCCCATCGCCACGCAGCGCCGCTCTATTTATTTCGACACGAATTCGGCCAGGATGAGTCTCGACTCGCGCGCTGTGGTGGACGAGATCGGCGGTTTCCTCAAAGCCTATGAAAACACGGTGGTGGACATCGACGGCAACACCGATGCCAGCGGCGCGCGCGCGCGCAACGTAGAGCTTTCCCGGGAGCGGGCCGAGGCGGTCAAGCAGTATCTCATGGATAAGTATGGATTCCCCGCCACGCGTATGCGTACCGCCGGCAACGGGCCGGACCGGCCGCTCGCCGACAACTCCTCGCCGGAAGGCCGGGAGAAGAACCGGCGCACCGACATCAAGGTGTACCCAAACCCCGGTGCGTAGGTTTGCGGGGCCGGCCGGGAGCCGGCAGGGTCTCTCGAAACAGGCTGCATGCTGGACCTCTTCACTATCCGTAAAGACACTTCGCGCCGCACGCGGCTGATCCTGGCAGTATCCGCGTGGGCCGGTATCCTGGCCGTCTGGTTCGCGCTCACCCACTGGGAAATCCTGCCGCCATTTTCCCTCCCCAGCCCCCTCGGCGTGATGCGCGCGTTCGTCCGCCTCTGGACCGAATACGACCTGCTCGGCAATGTGCTTAAGAGTTGGTGGCGCATCGCGCAAGCCTTCACGTTCTGCGTGGTCATCGCCATTCCGTTGGGTCTGCTGATGGGCAGTTTCCGGTGGGTGCACGACTTGGTCAACCCGGTCGCGGCGCCCATGCGCTCCATGCCCATCACCGCCTTCCTTCCCGCATTCTTGGCGCTGTTCGGCATGGACGAGTCCATGAAAATCGCGTTCCTCTGGTTCGGCATGTTTTTCTACTTGCTGGCCGTGGTGGTGGAAGAAGTGAACAAGGTGGATGACAGCCTGCTCGAGACGGCCTGGACGCTGGGCGCGCAACGCCGCCATATTCTGTGGCTGCTGTTCCGCGCTTCGGTGCCCCCGATCTTCGGCTCGTTTCGTATCCTGTACGATATCGGCTGGACTTACGTCATCCTGGCCGAGATGGTGAACGCGCGCAAAGGGGTGGGCTACATGGTGGAGGCCGCGCGCAAGGTGATGGATTTCGAACGCGTCTATGCGGGGATCATCGCCATCGGCGTGGCGGCGTTCTTGTTCCGGTTTCTACTGACTTTTTTGGAGGCTCGCCTGTTCCCCTGGCGCCGCATGTCGCGCCCCCTTTCCGAGCCGGTGGTGGCCGCCGCCCATGCGAAGTAATATGATGTGTGGCCGTGGCGTACGCTTCAGCGTGCCGCGGCGAACTTCAGTTCGCCGTCTCCCCGCCACGCACTGGACCACCGATACAAGGAAGGTTCCGCAACCAGCCCCGCCTTCACCGGATTGTTCTCTATGTACGCCACGATGCGTTCCAACTCCAGTTCGTCCCGCACCCAGTGATCGTACGATTCATGTTGCCAGAACGGCTGGCCCGTGCGAGCGAGGATCAGGTTGGCTTCCCTCGCCGTCGTCCCTTTCAGCGATTGGAGCAAACGCGTGGGCTGTTGCAGTGGCCGAATCAACACATGCACGTGATTGCTCATTACTACGAAAGCGCGCAAATCGTAGAGTTCCTTTTGGACACCGCGAGCGAGCGCCTCTACTACTAGGTTCGCCACTTCCGGGCGATTCAAAAACATTGGCCCCAGGCGGGTCGTATCCAAATAGCGGTCCATCCATACGAAGGCTTTGCCTGCGGACAACTTGTCCGGCGGCGGATATCGCGCTTTGGGTAGGCTTCCGTGTAAATGCCAAGTCACGAAGAGCCAGGCGCCTTCCGGATAGATATTGGGCAGGCGCCTCATCGACGTACTCATGGAACAAGTGTGCAATGGCCGGCGAGATTTTCTCAGGTGCTGCACGGCGAACTGAAGTTCGCCGCGGCACGCTGAAGCGTGCGCCACTAGGCACTGGAAACAAGGTACAGCAGGGGAGGGGGCAGGAGCGTGAATAAAACCAAGATCTCCGTGCGCAACCTTTCCCGCAGCTTCGCCGGGCCCAACGGGAGCTGCATCGAGGCACTGCACAACGTGAGCTTCGAAGTGGCGGACGCCTTCTCGCCGGACGGCCGGAACCTCGGCGAATTCAGCGTCCTGCTGGGGCCGTCCGGTTGCGGGAAGTCCACGCTGCTGCGCATGATCGCCGGCCTCGACCACCCCGACACCGGCGAGATCCTGGTCGACGGTAAGCCGGTCGGTGGCCCGGGGCGCGATCGCGGCATGGTCTTCCAAAAGTACACGTCCTTCCCCTGGCTGACGGTCGCCGATAACATCGCCTACGGCCCGCGCATCAATGGCGTGTCCGCCGCCGAGAGCGGCCCGCTGGTCGCGCACCTGATCGAAGCGGTGGGCCTCGCCGGGTTTGAGAAGTCCTATCCCGACACGCTCTCCGGCGGCATGCAGCAGCGGGTGGCCATCGCCCGCACTTTGGCCAACCACCCGCAGGTGATCTTGATGGATGAACCCTTCGGCGCTCTCGACGCCCAAACCCGCGGCGATATGCAGCAACTGCTTCTGCGCGTTTGGGAGGAAACCGCCAGCACCATCCTGTTTGTCACCCACGATGTCGATGAGGCCATCTTTCTCGCGGATCGCATTTTCATCCTGAGCGCCCGTCCAGGTACTATTGTGGAAGATATACCAGTTCCGTTCGGGCGGCCGCGTGCGCCGGATATCCGGCAAGCCGAACAGTTTCACGAGATGCAACACCACGTGCTGGCTTGCTTGCGCAGCGCGCCCGGGACCGGTCAGGTGCGAGTGAGCATTTAATGCCGCGAGACGATTCGACAGGGTCGGAAATCAACTACGTCAAAGAGGCTGCCCGGCTCCAGTACAACTGGATCACGATGGCCGGGATCGCGGGTTTCGCCCTGTTGTCCGCGAGCGCTCTCCCGCTGCTGCTCGGCGCGGGGCTCGAGCTGATGTATCTGAGCGTGGTTCCGCACAACCCCCGCTTTCAGCGCCTGGTGCGCTCCTGGAAGTACGCCGAGGAGAAGCGCCGCAACGATCAGCGCCTTAACGCCATGTATCAGGAAATCCCGCAGGAGATGCGCGTGCGGTATGCCAAAGTGGATACCGTCTGCAACGCCATCCGCCAGAACTATAGCCGCCTCTCCTCCACTTCGCAGATCTTCGCCGAACAGATGGAAGAGCGACTGCAAGGCCTCCTGCAGGGATATGTGCGGCTGCTGCATGCCGCGTGGCAGCATGGCGAATACCTCCGCACCACCGATCCGAACGCCGTCCAGCGCGAGCTGGCGAATCTCGAAAAGAGCCGGGATTCCGACACGCCCAAAGTCCAGGAGATCAACCGCAAGCGCGTCGAGATCCTGAACAAGCGTATTGAGAAGTTTCACAAGATCCAGGAAAACTGCGCGGTGATCGATGCGCAATGCGCGGCCGTCGAGGACGTGCTGGGACTCATCAAGGATCAATCGGTGACCATGCGCGATCCGCAACAACTGAGCGAACATCTGGAAGGACTGGTGAAGGACGTGGAGCAGACCGAAGAAACGGTTCGCGAAGTCGAGAATATCTTCGATAACGTCCCGGAGATGAACGGCATCGCGCCGCTGCCGGCGGACACCGGCAGCTCCGGCGGTATGACCTTCCCGCGCAACCGGATCCGGAATTAAACCTGCCGGCTAAAGCCGGCAGCGGCACGCTGAAGCGTGCGCCACGGGGACTGGCTCTCTCACTCTTGTTCGCCGTAACCCTCCCCGCCCAATCCCGCCTGACCATGTTTCCTCCCGTGCGCGGCCTGCACGAAATGGTGGGATCGTGCAACAACTTCGAAGTGGATGCGGGCATGCGCATCCTGACCCAGGGCGGCAACGCGGTGGATGCGGGCGTGGCCACCACGCTCGCCGCCGGCGTCACGGAGTTGGATCACTTCGGCCTGGGCGGCGAAATTCCGATCCTCATCAAACTGGCCGGCAAGCCCGTCATCGCCATCAGCGGCATCGGCACGGCTCCGAAACGAGCCACAGTCGCTTTTTATGAATCCCGCAAACGCGAGATTTGGGAACAGCCGGGTCACATGCCGCCCATGCCCGCGCAAGGCATTCTGGCCTCGCCGGTGCCGGGGGTGATGGACGGGCTGATCCTGGCTCTCGAACGCTACGGGACGATGTCATTTGCGAGCGTGGCGGCGCCCGCCATCGAATACGCCGACGACGGATTCCCGATCACCGAAGTCATGGCCGATTGGATCCGCGGCTCGCAACCGCTCCTGCAACTCTGGCCCACGTCGCGCGAGTTCTTCCTTCCCGGCGGCGTGGCGCCCCGGCGCGGCGAGGTCTTCCGCGAGCCGGCCCTGGCGAAGACCCTGCGCGCGCTGGCGAGCGCCGAGGCCAAAGCCAAGGGCGACCGCAATGAGCGCTTGCACGCGGTCCGCGACTACTTTTACACGGGCCCTATCGCCCACCAGATCGCCGACTTTTGCGAGCGCAACGGCGGCCTGATCGCTTACGACGACATGGCCGCCTTCCATGCCGAGACCGATACGCCGCGCACCGGCACCTATCGCGGGTATGAAATCTTCAAGCCCGGCTTCTGGTCGCAAGGCCCCGTGATGATCGAGACCTTGAACCTGCTGGAGGGCTACGACCTGCGGGCGATGGGCCACAACAGCCCGGCATACATTCACACTCTCGTGGAAGCCATCAAGCTGGCTTTTGCCGATCGCGACCGCTACTACGGCGATCCGAAGTTTTCCAAGATTCCCGAGCAGACTCTGCTTTCGAAAGACTATGCGGCGGAGCGGCGCAAGCTGATCGACGCCAATCACGCGTCGCTGGAGCACCGCCCCGGCGCATTCGGCGGACCTCTGCCCATGCCGGCGTCCAGCGAATCGACCGTCGCGGCGCGCGACACGACGTGCGTGAACGTGGTGGACCGCGAGCGCAACATGTTCTCGGCGACGCCCAGCGGCGGCTGGCTGCCCTCGGTGATCGCCGGCGATACGGGCTTGGCGATGAGCGAGCGCATGCAGACGTTCGTGCTGACGCCCGGCCATCCGAATCAGTTGGCGCCGGGCAAACGGCCGCGCGTGACGCTTAGCCCCTTGATCGTGCTGAAGGATGGCAATCCGTTCCTGGCGATGTCCACCCCCGGCGGAGACTTGCAGGACCAGACGCTGCTGCAAGTGTTCCTCAACATCGTGGAATTCAATATGTCGCCGCAGGAAGCCATCGAAGCGCCGCGCTTCGACAGCGCGCATCTGTATACGTCCTTCGATTTCCATGAATTTCTTCCTGGCAAGCTGAACGTGGAACGCCGCATTCCACAAGCCACCATCGACCGGCTCATGGCCATGGGCCACAGAGTTGCGGTGGTGGGCGACTGGGGCAATCTTTCGGCGCCCACGGCTATTCGCATCAACATGTCCGATGGCGTGCTGCATGGCGGCGCGGATCCGAGGCGCAGCCGGTTCATTTATGGCCGGTGACCGTTGTTTTCTTGACTCCAAGGAAGGGCGGCGCTAGGGTAATAAGGGAAAGAGCCGCTAATGACCATCACGATTGAACTCGCGCCGGAGATTCAGGCGGAACTCGCTCGCCAGGCCGCAGCGCAGGGAATAAAGATTGATGTGTATGCCGCGGGTCTGCTTGAGGATGCCGCCCATCGTCCCGTTGCATCTGACAGACCTCAGCCATCTCCGCCCGCCCGTGAGGTCGTCGAGGCGATCGACCGGCTTAGGAGCTTTGGAAAGACCCATGGGCTCTCGCTCGGCGGCATGACGATCCGCGAATTGCGCCACGAGGCGCGTCCGTGACTCGCATCGTCATCGATGCTTCGGTGACTTTGTCGTGGTGCTTTCCCGACGAACAGACAGAGAGGTCCATTGAACGTGCTCGACCGGCTCCAGGCCGGCGAACATGCCCTCGTGCCGGCGTTCTGGGCACTTGAGGTTCTCAACACGCTGCTGGTGGGCGAGCGTAGGGGACGCATAACGGCAGAACAGGCGGGAGTGTTTTTCGACACCCTGCGAATCCTGAATCCGACTCTCGATTACACGTCATTGGAGCAAGTTGCCGGACCTGTGCAGATCATTTGCCGCGACCATCGCCTGACTCCCTATGACGCCTTGTACATTGAACTTGCCCTGCGCTCGGGTAGCCCGTTGGCGACTTTAGATCAGCCGCAAAGGCAGGCCGCAACCTCTCTTGGCGTTCGTTGCTTATGACCTCGTTTAATGCCACCCGAGCCACGGCTGCGCATGTGCTTCAGGCGCTCATCGCAGAGACGCGGGAAGGGGCCCGCCCTGCGCTCCCAAGGAGCTGGTCGGGATTTGACTTCTTGCGCAGTAACCCAATTCTGCTAAAATCTAAGCATGATACCTGGAACATTTAACGTCTTCAATCGCGGCGGCGATCATTTCGACGTGATGTTCGCCCGCCATGACATCCCGGCGGGCGGGCCGCTCAAGGCACATACCGTGGTAGGAACAAGAGCGCTCGAACGCTATTTGGGCTTGTTCGACGTTCAGTTGACAGCGGAACAGGTCAACGGAGGACGGCGCGGCGGCTTTGGCGAAAGGTTCATCAGCGCTCAGGTTTACGACAGGGATTTTCAATAAATTGCGCCGCCGAGAGCTGCCTGCACCGGAAAAAACGGGAATACCTTATTCGCATTATTTACGTGGACGAATACAAAGATTCTGTCGAATACACCGACTGCGTTTCCTGTCCGCGCCGCTGCCGCCTTAACCGCTTCCGCGTATCCCCATTCAATGCCCTTTACTGGCGAGTTATAAACCCAGGCCTTGTCGTAGTGAACAAGCAGATAGAATTCATTCATGCCGCTCGGTTTTGCCGGGTACTTATCAATCTTGGCCTTCACGCGATCGCAGAGCGCATCGACCATTTCGTCCGGGCTATAGCTTCCACCTCTAGGTTCCAGGATCAACCAGCCGGTTGATCCCTTCTTCATTGTCGAAGGCACAGACGGCATGCGCGGACGGACTTCAAGCGCATCCAGGTATTTGGCGAGGATCGGATACCCGCTGAAATCGCTCACCTGGAACCCCTGAGGACACTGCCATTCTGGCTCGTGCTCCCATCGCTTGTCCAATTCAGCGATGAATTGTAGAAGCTGTGCACGGAGGCCCTCTGCGTTTTTCAGTCGCCACTTCGCATACACCCAAACGGCAAAGATGCGCTCCGTTTCGTTCGGTGGGAACGGTTCGAGTGCCCCCAGTAAGGACAGTTCGATGCCTTCGTGGCGTTTCGCGTCGTACATTTGCTGCTCATCAAGCCAGGTAGTAAGTTGAACGCCAACCTTGCGCTCATCCACCAGATCGCACTCAATATCCGCAGGCTCCTGCCTTGATGGACACCACTTCTTTACATCCACACCAGCAAACAATGGAGCTGACTTCAGGAATTCCTGGAATACCGTCTCTTCTTCCTTCGGGTTGCCCATTACCCAAGAGTATAGCGCGACGGCGACGAGTCTGTACGCGATCTAGGAGGTCACCGTCGTTTTATTCCCTGGTCGGTCTCTTTATTCGTGGCTGCCTGAAAGGTACGGATATTCTGGGCCGAATCATGCTCCAGAGTAGCCCACCAAAGGCGCTCCTGCGGACAAGGCCACCGGCTGCCCGCTCCCCCGATGACGATTACCGCACCACGTTCCTGGGCCTGCCATCGGACCCCGTGATCACGACAGCGCCGCCCTTCGCGTAAGCGGCAATTACCACGCTCCCCTTTTTGGGATCTGCCCCGGTACTCACTGTCACCATCGGCACATTATCGCTCTTTACTCCAACTGCGGCCCGCATGACTGAGTTGGAGTCCCACATCACCATCCTGGGACCTCGATCGGTTAGTTCCAGATCCGCCCTAGCTAGCTAGGTCGCGCCTGTTCGTCGTGGAGCGAAATGCTGGGTCCTTCACCTGTTACATCAAAGACCGCCCGAGGTCGCCCTTGTTCGTCCGCAAGGGTAACGGTGGCTCCTTCATCCTTGACTTCCAGGATCGCCAAGGGGCGCCCCTGTTTGTTTGCAAGCTGAACATAAGAATTATCGTTGTCGGCAACGCCGAAGGAAGCGCCGACCTGCCCATTGCTCCCGAAAACCACCACACCCTTGAGGTTGCCGACATCCGCGGTCGTGAGCGCAACTCGGACGCGGTGCTGAGTGTCGTAGAGTGTCAGTGCTGCCCCTGAACCCAATCCATCCAGAGTGGCGAGTTCCTGGCCCTGCGGTCCACGCAAGATGAACTTCTCTGCCTCAAGCGTCCGCTTGGAAGGCGTCTGTCCAATCAGTAGGGATGTGGCGACCGCGAGGCCGCCGCAGGCGATCACGGCGCGATTCTGCCTGCCGAGCTTTCGCTCCAGTTGTGCTACTCTCGCTTGTGCTTTCAACTGACATCGTTTTCTCCTGTCTTAGGGGCTCAACCCGCGGCTTCGATCACGCGCAGGCGACCCCGGCGGCGCGTACGCGCGGACGATCTGACGATGATCTCTACGTCACGTCCAAGGGCGTTGAGCCAGTTCGCAAGCCGGTCAATGGTCACGCTCTCCATGCGGCCCCGGAACACTTTGGAGAGCGTCGCCTGATCGGTGCCACAGAGCCGCGCCGCTGCCTGCTGCGTCAGATGGCGCTGCTCGATGGTGTCCTTGATGGCGATGATCAAGCTGCTTTTAGCGGTGAGTTCCGCCGCCTCGGCTGGCGTGAATCCAATATCGGCAAACACGTTGCCGCTGCTTTTCTCAAAGGAAATCTTAGGCATGTTCAGTCCTCCGTATCTAACTCCCTTGCGCGCCGTAAGCGGACGGCGATCAAGTCTGCGTCCGGCTTCGGCAGGCCGATCCCGGACTTGGATTTTTTCATGAAGGCGTGCAGCACATAGAGCGCCTTCTTGAGGTTCACAACGTGCATCATCCGGTAGGCATTCCGGTCGAAGCTTTCCCGCAGCTCGTAGACGCCCGGTCCAAACTGAGACAGGGCTTTATGTCGAGCGGCGTTTTGCCCTGCTGCAATTCACAGAGCCTGGAACCGAAGGAACCCTTCACCTCGCGTGGCAAGGCCCGAAAGATCGTGCTCGCTGCTGCCGATCCAGACGACCGGTCGAGCCGGCTGATCTGACTGCCTTGCCTCCCCGTTCCTGGCTTGCCTTTCGGCTTTCCTCACTATGCGGATTATGGCAAATGTGCCATATCCTGTCAAGCTCCGTTGGCCAAGACCCTGCGCGCCGTCCGCGATTAATCCCCATCGCACACGAATACGGTGCGATGCCAGACCCCGGCCTCAGCCTCCGGCCAATGTGCCAGGTTACAGCAGCGCCACGCGTTGACGGGATTTCTGGCATGCGGATGCCAGACCCCGGTCAAACGTCACGAGCGTGGCATGTGTAACCTGGCTGACCGCAAGCAGATAGCAATCGCCAAGCGCTTTCGGCGACGACAGCCGGGAAACCGGACGGGTTGCCGCACGGAAGGCCGCGTCAAGTTCAACCGCCTCCTGCCGGATTCCGACTCGCGAATCCTCAAGCCACCGGTCGTACACCTTCCAGGCTTCGCCGATGGTCCTCACATCCTTGCCCATCACCGCAGACGTTGCCAGCAGCCGCAACAGCCCGATTTGCGTGAACCGGCAAAAGAAGAAACGGTTGTTCTCCTGCCGGGAAAACCAAGTCCACGCGGCATCGGAGTGCATGTGGTTGGCCCAGCTCAAGGCAAGCCACACGTTCAGATCAGGTAAATAAGACGTCGTACGGATTCTCCCTGTCGGGACTGCCGGCGGCGGGCTTACCTTTCTTTCCCACCAGCGGTCCTGTCACGCGCCGCGATGGCTGTGGCCGGAATGTGCTCTCGATGGCGCCGGTAATCAGCGAACGAATCGAAGTGCGCTCTGCGGCCGCACGCTGCCGGAGCGCGGCATGAAGATCGTCTGGAATGTCGATCGTGGTTCGGACGCTCATGCCATAATTATGTCACTTCCCGTTCTCCGGCGCTCGGTGTGCCAACCTGGTCTCCGTCGAGCCGCGGCGGCGCGACAGCGTGCTTGATGCGAATGATGGGAAAATAATGGGACAATGACCGCACGATGACGCCCTCAAGCCCCACCATCTACAAGCAACACCGGCTGGAATCGTGGGACGCGTTTCTGAAGATCATCACCGGCTCGCCGTATTCCAACTGGGCGTTTCGCGGGCATCGCAAAGAGGCTTGGCCGCTGGCGAGCGCGCTCTCGCGTTACTTCCGCAACTTTCACATCGACCGGCGCGCGTGGCCGCAGCAGGAGGGCCGCATCCTGCGCGTGTTCAAGCGCAAGGCGCACCAATTCCTGGCGCAGCCTCCGGACCCCGACGACGACTTTCAGTGGCTGGCCTTGATGCAGCATCATGGGGCTCCCACGCGCTTGCTGGATTTCACCTGGTCGCCTTACGTGGCGGCCTTCTTCGCGCTGGAACGCGCCACCAGCGACGCGGCGGTGTGGGCGCTCAACCCGGCCAATATCAGCGCGGGCGGCATCCGCCGTTCCGTGAAATCGCAGAAGCCCGCCGTCACTACGCGCGGCATGGACCCGCGGCGCAAGGGCAACTTCGCGCGCTATTTCCTGAAGGGCGATCGCGAATTCATCTGGCTCGGCGAGCCGGACACCATGAACCGCCGCTTGATCGCGCAGTCCGGCACGTTCGCGCTGCCGGGCGTGCTGGATAAGCCCATGGAAGAGATCGTGCACCAATACCGCGATCCCAAGAACATGATGGCGAAGTTCATTCTGCCGGCCGGCAAGGTGCGCGAAACCGGCTTGCGCGAGCTGTACCGCATGAACATCANNACGAGTTGGAATTCCACTGGGCTTATAATCCGCGCACGATGGAATCCTTCCGGACGGAGGACTGAAGCGTGGCGCGGCTGCTCCTGTTCGCGGCGACCACCGGCTATCAGATCCGCGTTTTCGCGGAGGCCGCACGTCGGCTGGACGTGGAACTCACGCTGGCCACGGATCGCTGCCATGTGCTGGACGATCCGTGGGGCGATCGCGCCATCCCGGTGCGGTTCGGGGACG
>PKYZ01000025.1 GCA_003132865.1 Bryobacterales bacterium | reverse complement strand
GCGATTAAGGTTTGCCGGTCCGCGGGCGAAAGGCCAAGCGGAGAGAGTTGCGCGGCTTGACGGGCCTGTTCCCCTGCCGACGCAAAGGGGTGCGCGGCGATCGCGGTCAGGAAGTGTTGATAGGCCAAGCTATCCGGGATCTGGTCCGGGGTGATGGATCCATCGACGATGACCGGAAGCTGGATCGGGGCGCCGGCCTGATGCTGGGCATGTTGGGCCGAGACGGTTTGACACGCCAGGCACACGGCCATGGCGAAAATACGAATCAGCGGATTGCAATTCATATCGCTGTTCCTTATATTTTGGTTTGGGTAGCTTTGGGTCCGAGTAGGCTGACGGGCACTGTACGGAAGCGAACCTGACTCGCTTCCGTACACGGTCGATGCTGCCTGACGCTTCGCGAAATAGCAATCGGGAACTCACCGGATAAGTATTGGGTTTGTATGATTTGATACTGGCATACGGGCGTGTGACGGGAGTTGCTCCTAAACTAAACTAGGGGGCTGGCCGGCCATCGGAAAGGCACTCGNNCGTGCCGCGGAGCTTGAAGATAGAATCTTGTGGTCCGGTTGCGAGCCGCTTCAAGCAGCGCACGGGAAGCCGCATGTTGCGGAGCGTCCGCATCCAGCGCGTAGACCAGGACGTTAGCGTCGATGACCCCGGGCTCAATCGACATCGTCGTAGATATCCCGGCGATGAAGTGGGCCAAGATCGCCGAGATGCCAGACGGGCAATTCGGGGATTGAGGCTGTGCCGGCGGCGGGCGTTGCTGCAATGCTCTCGCTCAATAGCCGTTCCAGTAGGGCATCCACGGACACACCATGTTTTCGAGCTTCGTCGGTCAGGCGGGCTTCCATTTCATGCGAAACGTCGATACTCATCGGAACTGCCTCTTTCTTCAGATTAACGTGGCCTGTAGTTTTATGCCAGTTTACAGGATCGTGCCCACGTCCGAGGTTGCTGCGCCGCAGACGAGCAATGCGGCCCGAGTTGCCGTATAGTCTCAGTCATCCGTATCCCGGTTGAAGACCAACGGCAAATGGCCGAAGCCATCCTGAATCCACCAGCAGCGGCGTCGGCCTTCGAAAGGCCCTACAGCAGCATCCCGATCTCTTTGGCCCCGCGTCTCTCTAATTCTTCCCCGGGCCAGTCTTGCACTCAGCGGCGTCTCTATTCTTCGGATCCTTGCAGTCCATCGCCGGCTTCGCGGCCGGAGTTTCCTGCAATTTCGAGTCGGGAATCGCGCCGATGTCCTTGGGGATATCGTAGGTGATCTCGGAATCGGCGCTGTACTTCTTATAGTGCAGGAAGTCCAACAAGTTCTTCGAGAAAACTTCCCCACCCTCCATCCGGACTTCGCCCCGGTACGGCAACAGAAATTGCCTCCCGCCGATGTCCGCGTAGTCGTAATCGAGCCGCGTCTGCGCGTGCCTCACCGGAAAATCGAGCGGGATGTCTTCGGCCACCGTGAGCAGCCGGGTCACCTGGTGAGTTTCGGTGTCGACGAAAACCTCGCCCGAATATCCGGCGACGATTTCCAGCTTCAGATCCTTCACCCCAATGGAGTAATTCGAGTTTGCCTGTGCCACGCGGAAGCTGAATACCATGGTGCGGCGCCCGCGTAAAGTAGCCCAGCGCGCCCACTCGAAGCGCGCTTCCGTGTGCCGTTCGAAGAGCGAGCGCAGCATGGTGCCGAAATCGCCGGTAGACGTGCTGCCGCCCAGGTTCTCATAGGACGTCGTCACAGGCCTGCTGTTGATCAGGATGGGCTTCTTCTCTTCCTTCTGATTGAAGTAGCTCAGGCGGCTGGTGATGGTATCTTGTTCCTGATAAGACGGCTCGCTGCCCGCGCGTCCTCCATACCTTCCGCCCGGCCGCGGGGCCATCAGACGATGTTCCACTTCGGTGCAGAGGAAGTCGGGCAGGTTCTTGTCGTAATTCATCACGTAATTGCGGACATCGTCGAGGATGGCGCCCTGTTCCTGCGCGGTGGGCGGCGGGATCGGTTCGTCCGGCAGCACCTGCTTCACCGTGGAAGGCGTCAGAGTTTGCGAGTCCAACCTGAGCTTCTCGAGCGCCCTGAGCGTGAGCGGGCCGATGCCCAGCGCCTGCAAATCCTCGATGACGCGGGGTTCCAGCTTTTCCGTGAGTTTGACTTTGGACAAGAACTCGGCGAGTTGTTTGTCCGTCATGGTCTTCTCTTCGGTGATGATCTTCTGGGAAGACTGCACGAAGGAGATCAGCTTCTCCACGGACATCCGATTGTTCTGGCCCATCGCGAGGCAGCAGACCGCGAGACAACAAGCCAGCAGGCGACAGCGCATATAGCTGTATTTTCGCACGGCTACCAGCGGGGTCCGCCGGTGAGAATCCTTACTGTTTTTTGCATGCCGGGGCATCCTTATTCTTGGGATCTTTGCAATCCGGCTTCACCGGCGCCGATTCCTTGTCGTCCGCGGCGGAGAAATCCTTGGGAATGTCGCCGAAACTGATGGACGATCCCACTTCGTACTTGCGGTAANNCGATCCCACTTCGTATTTGCGGTAAAAGTCGAATCTGTTCTCGTTCTTGGACAGCCCGTCCGGTCCCTTCATCAGGACTTCCCCGTTAAATGGGAGCAGGAACTTCTGGCCGCCGATATCGGCATACTTGTAGTCCAGGGTGCTCTCCGCACTCTGAATGGGAAAATCGGCGGGAATTTCTTCCGCCTTGGTGAGCAGCCGCATCACCGGGTGTGGGCTGTCCGCGTCCACAAAAACTTCCCCCGAGTACGCCGTGATCCTCTCTACCTTTTTGTCGCCCAGCCCGATCCGGTATTGCGACCGCTGCTGAGACACCTTGAAGCCGAATACCATGGTCAGCCGGCCGCGCCACGTGGTCCACCGGGCCCAGTCGAATTGCGCCTCCGTATGGGGATCGAAAAGCATGCGCAGGGCAGTTTCGAAATCGCCGCGGGAGGTGGCGCCGCCCAGGCTCTCATAATCGCCGGTGACCGGTTTGCTGCCATTCAGGATCGGCTCTTTCTTCTCCTGGTGGTTGAAGTACGTGAGCTTGCTGGTAATGGTGTCCATGGGGCGGA
>PKYZ01000505.1 GCA_003132865.1 Bryobacterales bacterium | reverse complement strand
CGAGGCCGCCCGCCACGACGTTGGAGCAGGTGGACCCGCCGAAGCAGGGCCAGTCGCCGCTAACCGGCGGATTCGGACCCATGGCCGTGATCCCTTGGTACATGCCCGGAGAAGTAACGTCGGGTGATGCGTCGGTGACGTGACCGATGGCGATCACACTGCCGTAAGCGTCTCCAGCCAGATCTTCCTGCGCCAGCGCTTGCTCGCCGCAAATGCCGCACGCCAGAACTACAGCCAGGGCAGTAAACAATAGCGTACGAACTCTCGTCATTTAAGTGAATCCTCCAATTGAGGTGCGAACCACCGGTGCGTTTGACCAGTGTCAATAGTATGCTCTCATCCAAAGATGGTTGTCAACGGAAAGCTAACAAGAAACGTACTGGAAACTAGTGTTACAGCCGTACCAGAAGGTCTAAGGCAAGTCCGGGCGCGATCGGCGGCCGGCGAGCGCCTGCCGGACCTTTTCCTTCAGGTTTTGATCGCGCTCGGACATCGCCAGCGCCGTCACGGCGCCGGCGGAGGTCTGGCCGCCGCCATTCCGCACCAGTTCCGGCAGGGGGTCTGTCGCAGTTTCAGAGAAACATGGAGCAATTTCCGATACCTTATGGCTTCGGCCCGGAAGCCCGTGCGAGTATCTACAGCCTGTCTTCTTGTCGCCGGANNATTTTTCCGCCGGAAATCACTCCTCCCACATTCCTATGGCGCGACCCCAGCGGAACCGCCACCAGCACATTGCATGGCTGCCGTTAGCGAGGCAGGGTTGTCGAAGGAAGGAAATTCACGCGGGACAGCTATGGGATCGACTCTATCATCGAGAGGCACGAGAGAAGGGGGATTCAGACTCCTGTTTGGCCTCGGAACGGCGATCTTCCTTTATGGTACGCTCTTCTCACTGACGAAGGGCCCTGACAGAATTCCGGACTTGATTATATTCGTGACAGCGGCGGCGCTTCTTACCGGCGCGCTACTGGTAGGCCAACTGCCAAAGCGAGCGAAGAAAACCGCGTCGGAGTGGCGGAGTGGACCCCTGGCGACCATGATCGTAGGGATCGAACTGATTTTGTGCGGGAGCTACATCGACGGCACCGTCGTTTTCGAGCTTCACGGACGTTGAGGTAGAGGGGGCTATGCGATGAGATTTTTCGTAGTCATCATGGCGCTGAGCGCCATCGCCTATGGTCAACGGCCGCCGGAGTCGATGACAACGCTTTCTGTTCGGGTTCAGAGCCCGGAAGTTCCCGAAGACAGTTTCGCTGCGCAGCCAAAGCTAATGTACCGCGCCGGCAGCTCCTACTGTCGCACCGTCGCACCGACGAACTCCCAGATCCAGAAAACGGCATCCATGGCCTGATGATCATTAACGAACCGGACGTATGGATGGTAAACCTGCTGACAAAGACAGCCCGGCACTTTGTTGATCCTGGCCCGACGTTCAACTGCCACCTGGCCATATCTGCCGGCGAGCAGACGATGTCTGGCGCCGATGTGAAAGACCCGTTGCTCGAACTGGAGTTCGGACGTGAGCTTGCATACTTCAAGGGAAAGGGGGCTGCATGGAAGGAAGGCCCAGTCCTTCAGGGCAAGGCCACTACCGCATACGAGGTAATAGTCGGCGATTCGCAGTTGTTTTTGTTAACGACCGGAGCGCCAGAGCGGCCCTGGGCGGTAGCGCGGCAGGACGGAAGCGGACGAGAGATTTTCTGGTACGGCATTTATGAGCAACTCCCGTTCGATCCCAAGGTCTTCGCGAGACCGGAAGGCGTGAAGATCGAAGAGGTCAAGTAGGTCGCCGCCCCGTTGCTGACCGGCGGCAGTCGCGGGTTTCCATGGCCCAGCGTCCCGGATCTGGTCTACCAGAACACGAGTACCGCCCAGGTGGATGGTGCAATTTCTGATACCTTATAGCTTCAGCCCGGAAGCCCGTGCGAGTACCTAAAGCCTGTCTTCTTGTCGCCGGAATTGCTGGCGCGGGTTCATTCCTCCTGCTACGAGGATTCGGACCGCAGCAATTGCCCAACCGCCTTGCGGCCATCACCGTCGATTACCCCAGCGAAGGCTCCATCTTTCCGCCGGATATCACTGCGCCCACATTCCTCTGGCGCGACCCCAGCGAAACCGCCACAACATGGCACATCCAAATTGTCTTCGCCGCCGGCGGGCCGGACCTCCAATTGCAATCCCGCGGCGAGTTGATGCGCGTGGGCGAGATCGACGACAGTTACGGCGGCTTCGTGCCGCCCACGCTGACGCCCGAGCAGGCCGCTGCGCATACCTGGAAGCCGGACGCCGGGACGTGGACGGCCATCCAGACGCGCTCCAGCCGGCATCCTGCGACTCTGGTCGTCACTGGCTTCCGCGACGAAAACGCAACCGAGGCCGTCTCGCGCGGGCAGGTCGCCATTCAAACTTCCACCGATCCGGTGGGCGCGCCGATCTTCTATCGCGACGTGCCTCTGTTGCCGGCCATCCCACAAGGGGAAAAGGGCGTCATCAAGCCTCTGCCGGATTCGCTGCTGCCCATGATCAAATGGCGCCTGCGCTACCTCGACGAGCCCCAGAGCAGCACCGTCATGCAGAAGTTGCCCACCTGCGCCAACTGCCATTCCGTCTCGCGCGATGGGAAAACGCTGGGGCTCGATGTGGACGGTCCCAACAACAACAAGGCGCTGTACGCTCTGCTGCCCCTCCAAAAGGTCAGCTCCATCAGCAAGGAGTACGTCGTCAAATGGAGCGACTTTACCGAGAATACGCCGCAGCGCTTCGGCTTCATGTCGCAGGTTTCCCCCAACGGAAAGTACGTGGTGACCTCCGTCGAGGTGCCCGGGTCGGGCAGCCGGCATCTGGGCGACAGGCTCTACCAGGGCTTCTATCCGGCTTATGGCTTCGTCCAGGTTTTCTTTCCGACGCGAGGCGTGCTGGCGTGGTACAGCCGGGAGAGCGGTAAGTTGCAGCCGCTGCCCGGCGCCGACGACCCCGAGTACGTGCAGGCGTGCGGCTTCTGGAGTCCGGATGGCAGCTACCTTGTGTTTTCCAGGGCGAAAGCGCGCGACCCCTATCCGCCGGGACAGCCACTCTCCCGCTACGCCAACGATCCGAACGAAACCCAGATCCAGTACGACCTCTACCGCATCCCGTTCAACAACGGCAAGGGCGGCAAACCGGAGAGGATCGCCGGCGCTTCGGAAAACGGGATGAGCAACAACTTCCCCAAGGTCTCGCCCGACGGCAAGTGGATCGTCTTCGTACAAAACCAGACCGGCCTGTTGATGCGCCCCGATAGCCATTTGTACATCGTCCCCGCGCAGGGCGGCGTGGCGCGGCGCCTGAACTCGAACCAGAAGCTCATGAACTCGTGGCACAGCTTCTCGCCGAATGGACGCTGGCTGGTCTTCTCGTCTAAGGGCCGCTCGTTTTACACGCAGCTCTATCTCACCCACATCGACGAGAACGGCAACGATAGCCCGGCGATCCTGCTTGACAACACCACGGCGGCCAATCGCGCGGCGAACATTCCGGAGTTCGTCAACATCCCACGCGGTGGACTGGAGCGCATCGACGCGCCCGCCACGGAGTTTTACCGGTTGTTCAACGTGGCCATCGACCTGATGAAGAAGAACCGGTTCGGCGAGGCCATCCCGGAGTGGCGCAAGGCCCTGGAGTTGGATCCCGACGATGGCAAGGCGCACTTCAACCTGGCCTATGCGCTAAGCGAGGGCGGCGACTTGGGCGCCGCGATTGCGGAATACACCAAGGCCAGCCTGCTCACGCCGAATGAAGCCGTCGTATTTGCGAACCTGGCGCTGGTGCAGGCCCAGACCGGACGGCTGGATGACGCCATTGTCAACTACCGGAAAGCCCTGGCGCTGAATCCCGCCAATTCCTCGGTGGAGGCCGATCTGGGAACGGTGTTGTCCGGGAAGGGGCTGGCCGCCGAGGCCCTCGAGCATCTGGAGAAGGCCGTCGCCATGAATCCCGAGTCGGCGGACGCGCACAACAAGCTCGCCGCCGTGCTAGCGAAGACCGGCCGGACCGCCGAAGCCACCGCACACCTGGAAAAGGCCGTGGCGC
>PKYZ01000555.1 GCA_003132865.1 Bryobacterales bacterium | reverse complement strand
TGGGGCAGCCAATCCTGGCTGCCGCCGGCTTTCAGCCAGCGAGCCGCCTGAAAGGCGGCTGCGGGCAAAATTGCCCGCCCCACAAGGGAGCGGCCCGCGAAAGGAGCCCGCCCGTGCCTAACGTGGATAACCAACTCATGCCGCGCGGCGTCCGCCGTTCGACGCCGCGTCAATTTCTGCTCTGGATTCTGCCCTGGTTTCTGCTGCTGGCCTTCGGCCTGTATGGCGCCGGCCTCTGCCTTGTCAAGGGGCTCAACCAGACCAACATGGATAACCGCTTCGCCTTCGGCCTCTGGATCTTCCTCGATCTCACCGTCATCGCGCTGGGCGCGGGCGCCTTCTTCACGGGCTTCCTGCTTTACATCCTCAAGAAGACCGAGCTCAAGGCAGTAATCAACAGCGCGGTGGTTATCGGCTTCATCTGTTATAGCGGGGCGGTGGCGGCCCTCCTGGTGGACGTGGGACAGCCGCTGCGCTTCTGGTTCACCTTCTGGCATCCCAACGTCCACTCCATGCTCACCGAAGTGACTTTCTGCATCAGTTGCTATCTCACGGTCTTATTCATCGAATACGTGCCTATCGTCTTAAGAAATCGCAAGCTGCGCCAGATCCCGTCGTTCCTGGTCTTCGAGTTCGAGTTGCACAAACTGATGCCCGTGCTAGCGGGCGTGGGCACATTCCTATCGTTCTTCCACCAGGGATCGCTCGGCGGATTGTACGGCGTGCTGCGCGGCCGGCCCTTCGCGTTTCGGGAAGGGTTCGCCATCTGGCCGTCCACGTTTTTCCTGTTCATCCTCTCGGCCGCGGCGGCCGGACCGGCCTTCATTCTGCTCACCACCTGGCTGGTCTCGAAGATCTCCGGCAAGCCGGTGGTCCGGCCCGACGTGCTGCCCCTGCTCGGCCGCATCTCCGGCATCCTGCTGGTCCCCTACATTCTGCTGAAGTCCATCGACACGCTGGTCTGGATCAACAGCACCTCGCCGGCGCGGGGCTTTGCGGCGCACCAATTCTACGCCTGGAAACCGTTTGGCGACTGGATGCTCTTCGCCGAAATCGTGGCCTTCGGATTATTGCCCGCGCTGATCCTGCTGCGGCGCCGCATGCGCGAAAACACTGGCTGGCTCCTCTTCGCGTCCACGCTGGTCTGCCTGGGAATCGCGCTGAACCGCTTCGTGATGACCATTCAGACGATGGCCCTGCCCACGCTGCCCTTCGATCCATTCATGTCCTACCTGCCAAGCTGGCAGGAGACCGCTACCTTCCTGGCGGTGGTGGCCTACGGCGTTCTCATCTACTCCTTCTCATTCCGCTACCTGACGCTCTTCCCCCAGGAAAAGGATCTGTCATGTTAAGCCACATCATTTTTCTAGGCCTCTTCTACGCAGTCCTGGCGGTGGTCTCCGCCACCATTGCGTTGTCCCTCTTCCGCGCCGCGCGGCATTTCCGCGCCCGCCGCGCCGAAGCCATCTGCTGGCAGGTCACTTTCCCGGATCTGCCCGCGCGCGAACGCGTCTGCCGCCACGAGTTCACCGGCGAATTCCAGCACCGCACCTGCGACAAAGCCTTCGACTGCCGCGAGTGCCAGACGCATGCCGCCCTCGTCGCGAAACGCCCGCCCGACGCAGCGCCGCTGCCGAGGGAAGCCCGCGAAGCCGATGTCTTCGGCCTGGAGTTCCCGCTCGACCGCTTCTACCATCGCGGCCACGCCTGGGCGCATCCCCAACCGGATGGCACGGTCACCGTCGGACTCGATGCGCTCGGCGCGCGCTTGGTCGTCGAGCCGGAAGCGATCGAACTGCCCGCCGTCGGAACCCACATACAAACCAACGGCGCGGCCTGGCAGGTGCGCAAGCGCGGCGCGGATGTGCGCATTCTTTCACCGCTGGATGGCGAAGTAATCGCCACCGGTGGCTCGCAGCACGGCTGGTATCTGAAAGTGAAACCGGATGGCGGCCAGTTGGATGCGCGCCATCTCCTTCGCGGCGCAGAGATCCGCCCCTGGATCGCACGCGAGATGGAGCGCCTGCAAGCCGCGCTGGCTCCCGCCAACCAAGCCCCCACCATGGCCGACGGCGGCGTTCCCATGGACGACATCGCCGCAGGCTACCCGGACGCTGACTGGGACGCAGTCTGCGCGGAGATCTTCCTGCAGCTATAGTCTAATCTGCGTGATAATAGAGTCGTGTACATACCCCGTTGGAGTGGCACAGCGAGGCGCCCTCGACGCAGCTATACGCGATATAGTAGGCACGCTTGGACCGGATGTGATCCACGTGCGCTATACGCTTGGCCAGGATTGGACCGGTGACGACGCGATCTTCTTTCGCGTCCTGCTTTCGGATCGTGCAAGCAAGAGAGATCGGCTGTTACAGGTCACCAATCGCGTTAGAGATCGAATCGTGCAGACACTCGAGCCCGTTGAGCAGTGGGGACTGCTCCCTTATTTCGAGTTAAGGAGCCAATCCGAACAAGCTGCTCTGCAAGAGGAAGCCTGGGCTTGAAGCATGGCCTTTGCCGACGATTTGCTGGAGCAGGCCCTGCATCTGGCTAATCGTGAGCGCAAAGGGCCGCGGCAGGCAAGCCTGCGGCGTGCGGTCTCGACAGCCTACTACGCGCTGTTTCATCTCCTCATTTCCGAGCGACTCTGAACTGGAAACGGGCCGAATATCGCGATGCGCTGGCCCGCGTCTTCGAGCACGGAAAAATGAAGAGCGCATGCCGGAAGAAGATGGGCGAGTTGACCGTATACTTTAAGACCAACCCGCGGGCCGGCTCCGAGCTAACCGTTGCCCAACACCTGCACAGGGTCGCACAGACCTTCGTTGAGGCGCAGCAGAATCGGCATGTAGCGGACTATGACAATTCCCGCGTGTGGGCACGCACGGCGGTGCTGGCCGAGATTGAGTCCGTCGCCAACGCGTTCAAAAGCTGGCACGCCATACGAAACGAGAGCGTTGCTCAAGCTTTCCTTGTCTCAATTGTTCGGTGGTAAAGAGCCCGGCAAGGAACAGGTTCCTGTCCCAATAGTGTAA